>JAGBFS010000056.1 GCA_017936365.1 Clostridia bacterium | reverse complement strand
TATCCTTTTTCTCGACAAAAGCTGTCGGGAACTTTTCGGTCGGGTTGAAGCTGCGCTCAACAACAGCACCGGAGATCACGTTTCTGATCTTGGTTCTGACGAAAGCTGCGCCCTTACCCGGCTTTACGTGCTGGAACTCGATGATGGAATAGACCGAGCCGTCCATCTCGAATGTTACGCCGTTTCTGAAATCACCTGCTGTAATCATTAAAAATCATGCCTTTCATGTCTTTACGCAGTATATGCCTGCTCCCAGTAATTGTACCCCATCTAATTGTATATTGCAATAGTAAAATGATATTTTTTCAAATTTTTTTGCATTTTATTTTGTTTATTACAAATACCGCCTATCCATCAATTCAACGCTTTTATTGTATTCTATACACAAAAAGATTCAATAAAATTGTCATAAGATTTACAAGACAAGTGAGCTACTTTGTGATATAATACTTTGGTATGATATATTAATGAACTCCTATCCAACAGTTAAAGGAGGATGCCGCTTGTCGGTACTTGGTGTAATATTAATAATTCTGGCCGTTTTTACGCTGATAATGTTCGGGCTTGAGCTGCTTCGCAGCCGTTATGTCCTTAACGTAACCCACAACGTTATCACGCTCGATTCGCTTCCCGACAATTTTGACGGAACAAAGATGGTCGTTATAAGCGACCTTCATCAGATGCGTTTCGGTGAATACAACGAGCTTCTTGCCAAAAAAATCAAAATAGAAGAACCCGACTATATCTTCTTCGTCGGAGATATGGGCGATTCCAAAAAGTACAATGTCGACGCTTTCTACGACCTGCTCGAAACGCTTGGTCGTGATATCCCCTTTATTATGGTTCCCGGCAACCATGATCTGCGTCTTGGCGGCGGCAAGGTTCACAAGAACTTCCTTCGCGAGATTTCCAACGCCGGCGCGGTACTGCTCGACAACGCCTGCGCCGAAATGAAGGCCGGCGACGACAAGCTGTACATTTACGGATTCTCCCAGCCGCTTAATCCGCAGAAGGATGTCGACATCAAGTACTGGGATACAGCGCCAGTAACCGACGCGTTCATCTCCGGCACCCTCGGCAAATGCCCGAGCGATGCTCCGGTCATTCTCCTTGCACACGACCCGACCTATTTCGGCTGTTATTCCAACTGGGGCGCCGATCTTGTTCTTTCGGGACATATGCACGGCGGTCTTATCAGACTCCCCTTTGTCGGCGGACTTTTCTCCCCGACCAAGAAAGCTTTCCCCAAATACACCTCAGGCTCTTATTCCATAAACGACAGCAAGCTTTACGTCACAAGAGGTCTTGGCACAAGTACATTTACCCGTTTCGGCAATCCGCCGGAGATTTCAGTACTTACCCTCACCCAGCCCAACAGCCGCATATTTGCCGAATCCCAGCAGAATAACAAGCCGGTTATTGATATGCCGAAGGAATCGCTTAAGGATTGGGCAAAATCGGAATGGAGCTCATTCAAATCACTCATTCAGGAACGAATCAATCAGGTATCAGATTTCTTCTCCGAAATGTTCGGCAAAAAGAAATCGCGCTTCTCGAAGGAAGCCGACCGCCGCAAAAAGCGCAACACCTATACCGCCGCCAAGGCCGCAAAGCGTATGCCGAAAGAAGAAAAGCATATCGAGGAAGACAAGCCATATATCTATACCAAAGATAAAAACAGCAAGAACATCAAAAGAAAATAGCTATACGATCGAAAAAGCGCCCGGAGATACCGGACGCTTTTTTGCTGTTATCTTGACAAAATCGCGCCCCGTTTTGTATATTGTAATCAAATAATATCAAGGAGGGGAAATAATGATCAAACACCGCAAATCATATATCGTTTTGGCGGCGATATGCTTATGCCTGATTGCGTTTATCTGCGTTTACTTCGGCATTTCAAAATCTGCTTTTGATAACGACAACGCAAATACGCGCAATATGATTCAGCAAGCGATTGAAACAGACGAATTAACCGACCGCGGATTTATAAAAAGCACCATAAGCACAGATTTAATAGTATACGAATGGCACGCCGACGATCTTGTCCGGAGCTATTACTCTTATGATTCGCAGATCTTCGGGGCTTATCAAAAAAGCATCGACGACCTCACGATCGAAATAACAAAATGCTATGACCGCGGTCAATACATACTTATACTTAACGATGAGTCAAATACCGTCCGCTATTCGACGGTTCTCGATTATTCACTTTCCCCCATTTCGGATTCTTCGTTTTTGGACAACTGCGTCCCCACAGAAACGGTGAACAACGAAGACTCGTACAACAGCATACTCGGATGCATCAGCGCAGAGGATATCGAAAACACGGTAAATGAATACGAACAGTTTACCAAACAACTCTTTAATGATATCGGATGACATTTTAAAATATCGGTAAAAGGAGCGATATTATGACCCGAAAGAAAACTTTCAAGGCTGTTCTAATATGTGGTTGTGTAATTGTCAGCCTTCTTGCGGCTGCTGTAATTCTGTGCAGCATTTTCGGTATAGGCAAGGTTTCATACGATAAGGCATTTATTACAAACGTGGCCGTAAGCGACTGCGCAGTTGAACTTGACACCGACATCGCCACCAGCGCCGACTATTACAAAGATTACGAATACACCATCGATGGCGACCGGATGTATATAAAGGTATATTCCCAATCTCTTACAGGCGGAAAACCATGGCCGGTTCATATCAAAATCGGATGCGATGCGTCAGAAATAAATGAGATATATCAGGAGCTCGGCAACAAAAAAGTGCTTGTATGGAAACGCGGCTGACACATCAAAACAACAAGATATGACATATTTATCCGGCATAACCCAAACATATATTGCATATATAAACATTTTCTGTTATAATAATAGGGTCAGAAACCTTTTTATTACATTTTGAAAGGATCGTGTATCATGGCAGAAATCAGAGAACGTCAGATAATTGACGTAAACAGCGGAAAAGCTGCTCCGGCAAGAAAGAGAAAGCCCAAGGCAAGCGTAAAATCCCCCGCTGAGAAAAAAGCAAAGGCAGAGGCTGTTCAGACCCACGCTATCGTCACAGCGGAAAATCAGAAGCGCGCCGGAAAATACCGTTGGGGTGCTGTAGGACTTTGGGTGCTCGGTCTTGCACTTGAAGTACTCACCATAATGCTTATCAACGGCTTCCTTTACATCCCCGGCAACATTCTTACTTACATCATCATCGGTCTCGTAGCCGACCTCGTTTGCGTCGTTATCGGCTCCCAGCTCTGGAAAAAATCCAACCGCATCGACCCCGCTTCCGAAAAGAACAAGGTTAAATTCTTCCTTTGGAACAATATGGGTCTTATCGCGGCTCTTATCTGCTTCGTTCCCATCATCATCTTCCTTCTTAAGGAAAAGGATCTTGATGCAAAGACCAAGAAGATTGCAACGATCATCGCAGTTATCGTTGCTCTCATCGCAGGTCTGACCTCCGTTGAATGGAATCCCGTTTCGGCCGAAGATCTTGCTCAGGCACAGTCGGATGCTTCCGCATATACTGACGACGGTATCGTTTACTGGACCCCGTTCGGCAAGCGTTATCATCTTGACGAGGATTGTCAGTCGCTTCGCAATTCCGCAACCCTTTACAAGGGAACCGTTGAGCAGGCTTTCGAGGCAAAGCGCGGCAAGCCCTGCAGCTTCTGTGCTTCGGCAGAGGCTATCGAACAGTATAAGGCTGAACAGCTTGAAGAAAACGCCGCCGATTTCGATATTATCGACGATGTCCTGACAGATAACACAGCAGGTACTGCAGCTCCCGAAACCTTAACCCCCAACGACACCGAAACACTCCCCGAATACGATCCGAACGACGGTATGTTTGAATAAACACCGCGACAATTAACAGAAAGGATTTAGAGTATTATGAGCTTATTTTCTTATATAGATACACGCGCTCCCAGCACCGAGGAGATCAAAAAGATCGAAACAGAATATGACGAAAACGGAAATGTAAAGGAGCCCACATGGCTTGATACATACGAGATGAAGACAGAGTTCTCTCTCCAGCGTCTTGCTTCCCTTTTCGGCAGCCTTTCGATAGTCTTTGCACTTCTCGGAACATTCGTTTCGATATTCCTTTCCATCCGCATCGCCGATGGCGCATACTCCCTTTACAGCGCGGTGATACTCCTTATCGGACTTGCCGTCACAGCTCTTGTATTTGCGCTCATGCGTCTTGCCCGCGAGTTTGTAAACTTCATGATTGTAAGACTTCTTCAGGAAGAAGACGAATAATTAACCCGCATATATAAAAAGGAATCGGCACAAAAACGTGCCGATTCCTTTTTTATTTTCGCGAAATTTACAACGCCTTTTGCGAACGGATGCTTACCGTTCGGAAAGGAATTTGCAATATGAAAACACACATCAGGCAAAACGGAACCCATCAGCAGGTTACCGCCAAAATCAAAGACGTTGTCATTTGTTATGTCGGATACGAGGTGGTATTATGCTGATAAATAAAGACGCGGCTGAAAAATGGGATGTGACTCTTTTGGGAAATGATCTTAACGGGCTCAATGAGGTATATCGTGAAATTGCAGATGAAATCGGCATTGAAAACACGGTCGTTATTTACAGGCTGTTTCACGGAACCCAGATCTCATTTCCAAGCAGACTTTTTTCGAAAGAGTACACGCACAAAGCCATAATCAAGGAATATAACGGTAAGAATGTGCATCAGCTCGCACAGAAATACAACTATTCCGAACGTTCAATATGGCGCATTATCAAGTCAGGCAAACAAAAATAACAGGAGGGTATTATTATGAAGTGCAAACAATGCTTTAAAGAATTTGACGGCAAGTTCTGCCCCGAATGCGGGGCAAAAGCCGAACCCGAATATGCGGTATCGCCGCAAAATTATCAGCCGGCAATTTCCGCCGCCCCCAAAACGCAAAATCAGCAGAAGCCCTTTTATCTGAAATGGTGGTTTATCCTCGCCGTGATAGTCACGCTAGGTATAATCATTTCCGTCTGCGCCGCAAGCTGCGGCGGCTCGATCGCATGGGATGAAATGATTTTAGGAAAAATGCTTCCCGAACCGCCCCTAGGAAAAGGCGAGATCCATTACAACTCCGCGCAGGAGCTCTGGGTTGACATCGACGGTGTTTCCGACAAACAGTATCTTGACTATATCGAAGCCTGCAAAGCAAAAGGCTTTACCGTGGATGCAAAAGACAATTCGATCTTATACGAAGCATACAATGCCGAGGGCTATAAATTAAGCCTCAGCCACTACAGCAGTATTTCGCAGATGACCATCAGGCTTGATGCTCCAATGGAAATGACCGCCATCACATGGCCTGCCGGTACCGCGGGAAGTCAGCTTCCCGTCCCGAAATCCACCGTCGGCAAATTCACTTACGAATATGACGACAATTTCTTCGTATACATAGGCAATACACCGCGAACCGATTATGATGAATACGTAAACGCCTGCAGCGCCAGAGGCTTCAGCGTCAATTACGACAAGGGCGAAGATTATTACCGCGCCGACAACAGCGAAAGCTGGCACATATCTCTGCGCTATGAGGGCAACAGCATCATGAGCATAAACATAACCGCTCCAAGCACCGAGGAAAGCACCACAACAACCTCTGCCGTCACGACATCTGCACCTGTTACAACGCAGACAAGCGCCGTCAGCAATACCGGTATAGATCCCGATTTCAAGGCGGCGATGGACAGCTATGAAAGCTTTATGAACGAATATGTCGCCTTTATGAAAAAATACTACGCCAATCCGACAGATATAAGTCTGCTTGCCGAATATTCCGATTACATGAGCAGATATTCCGATTTCGTCCGTGATTTCGAAAAGTGGGAAAACAAAGAGCTTAATGCCGCTGAAACCGCTTACTACATTGACGTTCAGACAAGAGTCAACAAGAAATTGCTTGAGATTGCAAGCTGACGCAATTCACAAACAATCTGCATCAAAAAAGCCGCCTTATCACGGTTAATACCGTAACAAGGCGGCTCTTGTCTTTTATTTATTGCGATTTTCAAACTGTTTGCTCATATCTCGCAACAGCTTCATTATACGCTTTCGAAAATCCTGTTCCCAGAATATTCACTGCTTCAAATTTATCGGAAACAAAGCACAGCGGTTTGTCGCTCACGGGGTGGACAAAGCTCATCATGCCGCAATGAAGCGCCTGCGTCTTTATAACATCGGTACTGCCGCCGTACATCTCATCGCCGACAAGCGGCATATCAAGACAGCATGAAAAATGGGTGCGTATCTGATGGGTACGCCCGGTTTCAAGCTCTATTTCAAGCAGCGTCAGCCCGTTTTCGCTGTACAGCGCCCGCCAATTGGTAACGGCTCGCTGGCCGCCCTCGCCCACCTCGCGCTTTATGCCAGGTTCATCACATCGCCGTATCGGCGCATCGATCGTGCCCGTCCCCTCAAGAACGCCCTGACATATCGCATAATACCGTTTATCAAAATGCCCGTGAAGCCGCGAACAGCTATATGCATTTTTGCACGCAAGAAGCAATCCGGTCGTATCGCGGTCAAGACGGTTTATCGGGCGGAAGGTTCCCTTCTGTCCACTTTTTTCAAGGTGTGCGGCATAGGCATTGGCAAGGGTATCGTCATAGTGTCCGTGGGTGGGATGTACCGGCAAACCGGCCTGCTTGTCTATCACAATGACATCGTCATCCTCGTACACTACCGCGATGGGGATATCGGACGCCTCTGCAGGCCGTTCATCCTCCGGCAGAATAAGCGCTATTTCACTTCCGGCCTTGACAAAATCCACTGTGCGGATATGCACGCCATCCATAGTGATGCCGTTGGGAACTCTTTTCAGCTTTGTTACCATACGCGATGAAACCTGACAATAGCCGCGCAAAAACCGCCCGACGCAGATTCCATCTTTGTCGGGCGGTACGATATATGTCAGCCGGCGCAATTACTTGCAGACCTCGACAGTCCAGCCGAATTCATCGGGCAGACGACCCCACTGGATACCGGTAAGGTTATCATACAGCTTCTGCGAGATCTCGCCGATCTCACCGTTGTTTATGGTCATGACAAGATCTTCATATTTCAGCTCGCCGACAGGAGAGATAACTGCGGCTGTACCTGAACCGAACATTTCCTTGAACTTGCCTGCCTTGTATTTTTCAACGACCTCTTCGATCGGGAGCAGACGCTCGGAAACATTATAGCCCCAGGAACGAAGCATCTCGATGCAGCTTGCACGGGTAACACCCGGAAGTGTTGCGCCGTCAAGAGCCGGGGTAACGATCTCATCATCGAATACGAAGAAGACGTTCATTGCGCCAACCTCTTCGATATACTTATGCTCAACGCCGTCAAGCCAGAGAACCTGCGAATAGTTGAACTTCTCCGCTTCGTCCTGAGCCTTGAGGCTGGAAGCATAGTTGCCGCCGGTCTTTGCATAGCCTGTGCCGCCGCGAACCGCACGGACATAGCTGTTTTCAACATAAATGCGAACCGGATTGAGTCCGCCGGGATAATATGCACCCGACGGGGCAAGAATAACCATGTAATAAAGCTTCTTTGCCGGATGGACGCCGAGGAACGGATCGGCGGCAAAGATAAAGGGTCTGATATAAAGGCTGGTGCCTTCGCTGTGCGGAACCCAATCCTTTTCGACCTTTATGAGTTCCTTGAGAGCCTCGATGCAGAATTCTTCATCTACAGCAGGGATGCAAAGACGCTCGTTGGAATCGTTAAGACGTGCAAAGTTTCTGTCCGGACGGAAAAGAAGGATGCGGTCATCCGCTGTGCGGTATGCTTTAAGGCCTTCAAAAACCTCCTGTCCGTAATGGAGAACCATGGATGCCGGCGAAAGGCTGATATCGCCAAAAGGAACGATTCGCGGATCATGCCAGCCCTGACCCTCATCATATTCCATGATAAACATATGGTCGGTAAAGGTCTTGCCATAGCCGAGCTTTGATTCGTCCGCAGGCTTTGCCTTGGGATTTTCATTTCTTACAAATTTGATGTTTTCCATATTGATTGTTACTCCCTTCCGAGTTATCAAAACTTTATCGCACTAAATTATACC
>JAGBFS010000002.1 GCA_017936365.1 Clostridia bacterium | reverse complement strand
TTCCGATGATCGGTTATCCCTTCCACGTCGCAGATACCTACCGCGAGAAGATACGGGCATTTGCCAATATCGCGGTGATTGACGGTGAGCAGATGAATTTCTATCCGAAGATCGAAGTTGAAATCTCCCTGCCGCCCAATTACGCGATTATTGAAGAAACCGGCGAGATCGTGGAGCTTCCCGTCGCAAAGGAAACCAAAGAGCCGCAGAACGAAGAATATTACGCCGATATGGATTTGATGTATAAAATCTATATGCTGCTCGACCAGAAAATTGATATTGTAAAGTGAGGTGCAATGTAATGAAGATTGAAAAAATAAAGCCGATACCCAAATACATAGAAAAAATGATCCATAAGCGCGATGTAGCCGATTTTCCAAAGCAGGACGGCACGTTGCGCTATTATTGTTATCTGACCAAAAATGACGGTGAACTGGTGAAAGTCACCGTTGCCGTAAAGAACCGCTGTAAAAAGTGGTATTGCAAGCAGGTCGCCGTCCACGGCGTTCACTCAAAACAGTGCTTTTTGCGTGATATGGTATTTTACTACATCGGCGGTTATCGCGTCGGTTGGCACGATATGGGGTTTTACAGTACACCGAGGTGGTATGAAGATGGGCTTTGGGATAATCACGAGGACAGATACTTTGACCCGTGGGCTCCGCTTGTCAATAAAGAATACCTTGCAAAGTTTCCCGAATATAAATACGCCGCTTGGGAGCTTTACAGCGGATACCGTATCATTCAGTATTTGCGCCTTTACGAGCAGTTCCCGCAGATGGAATATCTGATGAAGATGGGACTGAAAGATTATGCTTTCAGCAAACAGCTCCTACGCAAAGCCGGAAAGGACAAGCGTTTTCGAAAATGGTTGTCCGTGAACCGAACGGAGCTAATGCGGGAATATTACTATGTTTCTACTATTCTGACCGCATACCGTACCGGCGAATCCCTTGCCGACACGCAAGCATTTGAGGAAACGAAAAAATCCTTTTGCCGTGACGGTAGCTTTCAGGATATACGGGATATGCTCGACGGCGATTACAAGGCGTATTTTTCATATATCGTCAAACAGAAAATTACCCATCGGCTCTACCTCGATTATCTCCGCGCCTGCAATTATCTCGGCTTGGATATGAAAGAGGCGAAGAACCGTTATCCTCACGACTTTATGCGCTGGCACGATATTCGCATTGACGAGTACAGAACGGCAAAAGCCGTCAAGGATAAGGAACAACGTGCCGAGCTTTATACACAGTTTGCCTCTATTGCGGAAAAATATCTGCCGATGCAACACGCAAAGCGAAGCGGCTTTGTTGCGATTATTGCAAGAAGCCCCGCCGACCTTGTTGCCGAGGGTAACGCGCTTGACCACTGTGTAGGCTCTATGGGCTATGAGCAGAAATTTATCCGCGAGGAAACCTTAATATTCTTCATCCGCGCGAAGGATACACCCGATACGCCTTTGGTAACTGTTGAGTATTCGCTATCCAAAAAGAAGATCTTACAGTGCTACGCTTACCATAACACCAAGCCCGCAGACGATATTCTGCATTACGTCAATAAGGTGTGGCTGCCGTATGCAAACCGCACCTTGAAGCAAATCGCGGCATAAGAAAGGAGAACGATTATGTCTAACTATTACAGAATTACAGCCTATTATCCCGCCGAGGATTGCACCTTTATCGCAGATTCCAACGGCAAATTTGAAAAGCTCTGGCAGTTCAGCGCCTATCTCGTCAGCAAGGGCGTGAAGGTGTTGGAGGTCTCCACCGATGAAAAGTTCCTTGACGGCAACATTCCACGGGCGAAAGTACATAGCGAATATGTCTTT
>JAGBFS010000055.1 GCA_017936365.1 Clostridia bacterium | reverse complement strand
GTCTGCTGCCATATTGCATCGCTTCCAGAAACGCCGTCAAGCGCCTTTTCGACCGATTCTTCACCGCCGAGAGCCAGAAGTATCTGCTCAAGTATGTCGGCGCAATCATCGGCAGGATTTGCGAAAAGTATTATACCTTTTTGCGAAAGGGTCTTTGCCGCCGAAACAAGCTCGGCTTTGTTTGTCGGAACCGCAAGACCGCTCGTTTCAAAAATCGCTTTGTTTACCGCGATACCCGAAAAGCTTCCGCTGACAGGTATGCAGTATACCTCTCCATCGTCGGCTCTGACCGATTCAAGAGCCTTTTCACTTATGCCCGATGCGAAATCGGGATAATCCTTTTTTATTTCACTCAGCGGTACAAAATATTGACGCAGCTTTTCGCCGGAAAGCTCGGATGAATAATAATAGACTATATCGGGAGCCTCGGTCCCGGTATATGTATCTTCCATCACACAGCCAAGTTTATAAGCATCGCTTCTTACCGATGTGGTATCCTTGATGTAGATGCTGTTGTCGGTGGAAAATTCACGCAGCACGCCGGAATACACAGCGTTTGAATCGCTGTCGCCCAATATACTTGTCGTACGGATGGTCAGCGTTTTCGCCTCTACCTCTTCGGCACATCCCGACACCGCGCAAAGAACAAACAGCGCAAGCACCAAACACAAAAAACGTCTTTTCACAGCCAGCTGCTCCTTTAATATTCAATAACGCTGAAACCGCCGATTATCGGCAGCTGTCTTTTTTTGCCGCTGTTTACCCCCATCATTCCGTAAACGGAAAGATAAAGCGCACATCCAACCGCGGCCGCACCGAAAAGCCATGCAAACACGGCCGATATTATATCGCCGGCCACAGGAATGAGCTTAAGCAATGCCGCGCCGCCGACCACCAAAACAGCCGCCATCATCTCTGCAATAAAGAGGCAGGCGCCCTGGTTAAGATGAAACCGAAGCCATCGGCTGGTTTTATATTCACCAAAAAGCCCCAGCAGCCACAGCGGACCGAGATAGGCACAAAAGCCAAACGTTTTGATTTCCGTTTCGTTCATTACTCTACCTTACCTTTGCGCTTTATTCAATCAATTACTCCGACAAGGCGAAAACATTATAGCACAACGGCAAATTTCTTACAAGTCATTTTTGCATTTTTAACGCCAAAAACTTGCAGAAATATCAGTACACCACGGCGTCAGGTGCAGTTTCACTATTTGTTCTCAATGTAACGGTCACGCGGTTGGGCAAACAGACCAATGTCTGCCCCTCGCTGTCAATCCATCCCTGACCGACGCACAGTCCGTCAGGGCAGTCGGCCGATACCATGCGAACCTTTCCCGACCGCACCTCTATAACATTCGTATGCCCATTTTCGCAAATGGTGTATGAAACATCGGTGTCAAGCGGAAGTGTTTTCACCTGTTTTCCGCCTACCGAAACGATCGCCTCTTCCGGCTGACCGCCGCCGTCAAAAAACATCGCCGCTCCGATTATAAGCGCCAGCGCAGCAATCGCGGCAATCAACACAATATCACCCTTTTTAAACATCGAGAGTCAAAAGGCGATGCATCGCGGCAAGGCATATTTCGGCGTGGCGCATGAGGTCCTCCTCCTCGTAGCCTTCGTTGGCCTGATGAAGCAACGTCGCGGGGCTTCCGGGGAACTCCATTCCAAAGGCTACACCGTGACCGCCGAGCGAACGGGCATAGGTTCCGCCGCCGGTCGAATACAGCTCAGCCTTCTCGCCGGTTATCTCCTCATAACATTCGCACAGTGCTCGTATAAGCTTATCATCCTCCGGCATATATATCGGCGCGACATCACTCTGGACACAAAGCTCAAAGCCGTACTTTTCCGCCGAAGACTCAAGGCATTTTATAATATCCCCGCCGCGCTTTGTTACGGGATATCTGACATCAAGGCCAAAGGTTATCATATCTTCGTCTTCGCGGACATTTCCGAGATTGAAGGTCAGCTTTCCCGAAGGCTCATCCTCACAGGCTATTCCAAGAGCCGAACCGTCAATATCACACGCCACCGACGATGCCGCCTTTGACACAAAGCTATCTTCGCAAAGCACGCTGTCAATGGCCTTGATCATCGCCGCAGCGGCATTTTTTCCGCAATGCGGCTCCATCGCATGAGCCGATTTTCCTGCCGCTTTTATGATATATCCGTTATCGGATGCCATCTTTTCGGCCTGACACCCCGTCGATTTTATTATATCGCATATCTTATCTGCCGCATCGCAATCACACTCAACCTGCGCCTGTGCTTTTTCAGCAACACAATTGACGGCCGTTCCGGCACTTATGCTCCTCAACTTTTCGCTGTCGTTCTTTATCGACAGGGTAAAATGCAGGATACCCTTCTCACGGTTGCATACGGGGTATGCGGAATCGGGCGTAAAGGCTATCGACGGCAGGGGCTGAGCCGAAAAATATCTTTCCATATCACCCATGCCTACCTCTTCACCGCATCCGAATATACATCTTAATCGGCGCACACCCGTCACGCCTTCGTCCGCAAGCGCCTTAAGACACCACAGAGCCACCACCGCAGCTCCCTTATCATCGGCAACACCTCTGCCGAAAATGCGTCCGTTTCTGACGGTAAGCTCAAACGGATCGGTATCCCATCCCTCGCCGGCGGGGACTACATCAACATGGGTAAGAACCGCCGCATAATCATCACCGCTTCCGTATTCGGCATGACCGGCCGCATTGGCAATGTTTTCAACATCAAAGCCAAGCTGCTTTGCCCTGTCGAGTATAAAATCAAGCGCCTTTGCAGCCTGTTCCCCAAACGGAAACTGCTCATCGCCATCCTGTGCCACCGAAGGTATGGCAACAAGCGCGGCGAGATCCTCCATGATATTATCCTTGTACTTTCGTATAATACTGTAATCCATTACGAACAATCCTTTCGATAAACTTTTCCTTGACAGAATCCTGATATAAGTATAAAATATTTTATCAATATGGTAATAAAGGGGAACCGAAACAACTATGTTAATGGCTGTTGATATCGGAAACACTAATATAACATTGGGCGTTTTTGCCGATCTCGATTCTAACGATCTGATGTTTACCGCACGTCTTTCCACCCAGCTTCATCACACGACCGACCAGTATGCCGCCGATATCGGCACGATATGCGGCTTTCACGGTCTGGATACGGGTGATATAGACTGTGCGATAATTTCATCGGTCGTACCGCTTCTTACAAGCTCGATCAAGAACGCGCTCAGCCTCGTTTTCGGTGTGGATGCGATAATCGTCGAGCCGGGTGTCAAGACCGGGCTCAACATCCTTATCGATGACCCCGCTCAGACCGGCGCCGATCTTGTTGCGGTATCCGTTGCGGCAAAGGAGCTTTACCCTTACCCCAACGTTGTATGCGACCTTGGCACCGCAAGCACGATAACGGTGCTTGACAAAAACGGAAACATGATAGGCGGTGTTATATACCCGGGTGTGCGCACCTCGCTTGAAGCGCTTGTTTCCAAAACCTCTCTTCTTCAGCTGGTAAGTCTCGACGCACCAAAAAAGGTTATCGGGAGCAATACCATAGAATGTATGCAGTCGGGCGTTATTTTCGGAGCGGCATCGCTTCTTGACGGTATGATCGACCGTATCGAATCGGAGCTTGGTCAGCCCGTAACGGCCATTGCTACCGGCGGACTGAGCACATCGGTCACCGCCCATTGCAAACGCAGCTTTGAAACCTGTGAAAATTTAATATTGATAGGTCTGCGTCTCATTTATGTCAAAAACCGGTAACGGTTTTTATCCTTGCGCTGTATCCGGTAACGGAACAGCAGCTCTTGAAAGGAAATGATAAAAATGAAAAAGAACAAACAGAAACTGCTCAACCTGACCACCATGGCATTATTCACGGCGCTGATCGTGGTAATGTCGCTGACACCGATAGGCTATCTCAAGATCGGTCTGATCGAGATATCCTTTATCATGATCCCCGTCGCCGTCGGCGGTATGCTGCTCGGCCCGTGGTACGGTGCCGCACTTGGCGGAATTTTTGGTATCAGCAGCTTCATTCAGTGCTTCGGAACAAGTGCTTTCGGCACAATGCTTATGGGAGTCAACCCGGTATACACCGCTATCCTCTGCATCGTTCCGAGAATACTTGCCGGTTTCCTTCCGGCGCTCTTCTTCAAGCTTATGTACCGCAAGGGCAAGAAGTCAAACATCTTCTCCTTTGCCGTATCGTCCATTTCCGCAGCTTTGCTGAACACGGTACTTTTCATCGGTACGCTTATCCTGCTTTTCTGGAACACGCCGGAAATCGCATCTATTGCCGAATCTCTTGGCGCGACAAATATCTTCGCTTTTGCCGCCGGATTCGCCGGAGTCAACGCTCTTGTCGAAGCGGCTGTATGTCTCTTTGTCGGAACCGCGGTAGGCAAGGCACTTGTAACGGTCAAAGAAAAAATGGAATAATAAATATTACCCCATCATCAAATGTCTCCGCCGATGTCAAAGCATCGGGCGGAGACATTATTTATATTGATCCAAAACGGACAGCAACGTATCTCTCGACGCAATGGAAAGTATTTTTCCGGCGTAAAAATCATCGCCGTCCTTCCATGACGTAAACTGTTCGTTGAAAAAGACCGTATTGTACATCGCGCCCTCGGCATACACCTCTACGGTGATGCAGTCCTCGGAATAAATGCCCATTACTATGGCACTCCAGCCGGCATCGGAAGCGGAAACCTCCCTCTCCCATCGGACAACGGCATAGCTTCCGAAGGCATCGTCATGGTATTCCTTTATCATAATGCCGCTCGGCAATGTCTTTGCCGCAACGGCACTTGCGGCAAGGTCATCACGTATCGTCCAGCCGTTTGCTTCAAACAGTGCGCGGTTACCGGCTATATCAGAGGTAAGCACTTCCCTTTTATTATAAAAATCCACGCTTTCCGCCGCCTGCCGTTCCTCGGAGCATTTTTTGCTGCAGCTGTAACAGCTGAAATCTTTGGGGAGAAGCGACACGATAATTATGAAAACTACGATAAATGCGATTATCGGCACAATAAGCTTATCGAACACATAGTTCATGTGATCCACCTTATCCTGCGCCTGCTCCACTTTCTCCGCCTGTTTTTTCAGGCGTTTTTCTTTTTTATCCATCTCTTCGATCGGTTTTTCTTTGTTATCGCAATCCGATCCGGTATTATCGTTTATTTCACCCGCAGTAATTTTATTTTCTTCCACTTGGTCACCGCCTGAATGTATTGTTTTATCTGCGAAAACACCGCATACACTATTTGATTATACTACACACAAAGCACCAAATAAAGTAAATAATATTAATTTTTATATATCCACCGAGAAAAGGCGCGACGCATTTTTTGCCGTCAGCTCAATAATATCCTCGGCTGTACAGCCCCTTATTTCGGCTATGCGCTGTGCGGTTATCGATATCATCGAAGAATCACAGCGGCTGCCCCTTTTAGGGACGGGAGCCAT
>JAGBFS010000054.1 GCA_017936365.1 Clostridia bacterium | reverse complement strand
TTCTGGGCGTTTATCTATAATTCGATAAGTATTCCGCTGGCGGCTTTCGGTATATTTACGCCTGTAATTGCCGGTGCGGCTATGGCGCTCAGCTCGGTCAGCGTTGTAAGCAACTCGCTTCTTCTGCGAGGCAGCTTCAGCCGTGCGGCGGTAAGCAGTGAAAGGAATGAAACAAAGGCTTGACGGTCGATAAACTGACGGGCATCATAATCGATGCAAAATTACCCGTCGCGGCTTCTTTGGCACGTCGTATAGTTTTGAACCTGCGCAAGCTGGGCATGAATTACGACAGGATGCTCTTTCCGTATGTCGATAATCTTATCCTGACTAAAGAGCGGCCGCAGCTTTTCGGCAATCGTATTCTGCTTGAAACGTGCGATATTGCGATGATCGAAAGGTGCGCCGCCGAGGTGTGCGCAGATGTCGGTTTTTGCGTAGTGCAATTGGATTGCTCGTACACCGCGATAAGGGATTTTTTAAACGCAAAGTGTCCGCGAGGTAAGGACATCATATATCTTGGCGATATCGAGTTAATGCTTTCGGGCGACATCAGTCCGTGGCTTGTGCGCGAATGCTCGCGAAGGCTTGCCTCCTTTGCCGAGCATATTTACCGACAGTTTGATGCAAATATTATCGGTTTTTGCGGCGAAAGGCTTGCCGTCAGGGGCATGGATCCGCAATGCAGCGCACAGCTTTGCGAAATTTATGAAAACAAAAACGGAACAGGGCTCAAAATCAAAAGGACTCATAATATAATTTAAGGAATGAAATAATGAAACAAAGAGAATTTCCGGCAGTTACTGTTTCAAAAAGAGCGGAACTGTCGATAAAAAACGGCCATCCGTGGGTTTTTGAAACGGAGATATCGGCCGGCGGCCGCGGTGTAGAAAACGGCGAAATAGTTGATATTCTGAATTTCAAAGGGGCATATATAGCAACCGGATTTTATAATGAGAATTCAAAGATCCGGCTGCGTGTGCTTACAAAAAATGCTAACGAGCGTCCCGATGAAGCCTTCTGGGAGCGTGTTCTGCGCCGTGCTGTCGAGTACAGAAGGACAGTTATGGGCGGCGAGCTTGATTGCTGCCGTATCATATTCGGCGAATCGGACGGGCTCCCGGGTCTTACTGTCGATCGCTTTGATGATGTCCTTGTGGTGCAGACACTTTCGCTTGGAATAGAGCGCCGCAAGCAGCTTATTCTGGGGCTGCTTGTGAAGGTGCTTGAGGAATACGGGTATAAAACGAGCGGCATTTTTGAACGCAACGATGTAGCCATTCGCGAACGTGAAGGAATGGAGCAGGGCAAAGGCTGGCTTCCCGGTTATGAGGGAGCTTCGACCGATGTCATAATCACCGAAAACGCGATAAAATACCATGTTGATATCGAAAACGGACAGAAGACCGGTTTTTTCCTCGACCAGAAATTCAACCGCGCCGCCTGTGCAAGGATAGCAAAGGGGAAAAAGGTTCTTGATTGCTTTACCCATACCGGTTCTTTTGCCTTGAACTGTGCCGCAGGCGGAGCAAAAAGCGTAACCGCGGTGGATATTTCGGCCGATGCGCTCGATACGGCCGCAAAAAATGCCGAGCTTAACGGCTTGGATATTGAATTTAAGTGCGAAAACGTATTTGATATGCTGGCATCGATGAAAAATGATGAGAAATATGATTTTATCATTCTTGACCCGCCGGCTTTCACAAAATCAAGAGCGACGGTTGACAGCGCGATAAGAGGTTACAAGGAGATTAATCTGCGTGCGATGAAGCTTCTGCCGCGCGGCGGATATCTTGCAACCTGCTCCTGCTCGCATTTTGTGCCGGAGGATAAATTCCGCGAAATGCTCAGGAGTGCGGCTTCCGATGCCGGTGTATCTTTGCGTCAGATAGAAGTAAGACAGCAGGCGGCCGACCATCCGATACTTTGGAATGTGCCGGAAACCGATTATCTGAAATTTTTCATTCTTCAGAAGGTTTAAGCACGGTTTGCGATTTATGTAAATATATTTTGAAAAATTCGTGTTTTGTGTTGTTGTCTGCAGTATTATGTGATATACTGATTAGGTTTAAAAAAGCTTTTACGATGACAGAAAGGATTGGTCATACATATGAAGTTAAAAAAGACAGTAGCTGTTATTGTCATTATGGCGATAGCCATTATGACAGCTCAGATGTCGGTATTCGCGTTGTCGGACGTTGACTTTACACTTGATATCGATCCGAACATCACCCAGTACATCTCCGGTGATGAGGTCAAAGTCCCCATCAAGATAAAGACCCAGACCGAGCACGGTTATGTCGATATGCAGCTCAAGCTGACCTTCGATAAGGATGCACTCAGCTTGAATACCATCCTTACGGCCGAGAATGACAGGGGCTTTACCACCGAGCTTGTTGATGACGGTGTTATCATCTATTATAAATCCCCCGACGGACGTGTTTCCCCGATCGATACATACGTTCTTAACCTCAGCTTTTCGGTAATCACCGGAGCCGGCGGCGGCAACTATAAATTTGAACTCAAGGTAGACCGCTGTATGGGTCTTGACGAAAACGGAAGCCAGGAGGAAATAACCGTTTCCGATGCAAAAGCAAAGACCATCACGATAGTTGAAACCACCGGCGGCGATAACGACGGCAACAGCGATGCGGGCGTATATACCGGCAATACCGGTGCATCCATCCCCGGCGCACAGATTTCCGGAAATAACGCCGGTCTTGGCGGCACATCGTCCGATGCAGGCTGCTCTGCAGGTGAGGTTATAGCAATAATCTTCGGTGCAATAGTCATGTTTGCAGGCGGTGTGGTTGTCGGTTATATCCTCTGCCAGCGCAGAGAAAGCCAGAACCTTGACGACGGCGATGATTATGATGACAGAGAGGATACAGGCTTCTCCGGAAGATTTTCGAGAGCATCAAATATCGGAAGAAGACCGCTGTCGACAAAAAGCTATGACGATGATGACGATAACGATATCTACGCTGACCTCGCGACACGCGGCGGCGCAAGAGCGGTATCTCTGCTCGATGATGACGATGAGGTAGATACCTCCTATTTCGGCAGATCGACCGATTCTTCTTCGTTCGGTGATCGCAGCAGTCTTTCCATGGACGACGATGATGACGATGACGGTTTTCCCGATGAATTCAAGCCTCTTGCATATGACGATGATGATGACGACGATGAGTTTGGAAGCTACGGCGTCCTCGGCAACCGCAGAAGAGGCAGAGATGACGATGGTTACGGTTCCTTCGGCGGCGATGACGATGATGACGATGATTATCGCAATGACCGCAGAAGATACAGATAAGATCGAGATATACACACCCGGATCGGTAAAACGGTTCGGGTGTGTTTTTGTGTGAAAATTCGGTGTTTCAAGTGTTAATACGGTGTAAATTGTGTGTGTACAAAAAGGTTAATAAGTTGACACATATATTGTTATTATAGTATAATACTTTATAATTTGGTTTGTGCGGCAATTAGTTAAAGAAACGTACGAAAGCATTTTTATATTCAATGAATGTGTAAAGGAATGATAAACGATATGAAGCTTTGCAAAATAGTAATCTCTCTTTTGCTGGTGTTTTGCACTATTGCGGCTCCATTGACTTTGGCTGTTGAGCCGGGCGGCATGATTATGACAGTATATGCCGATACACAGAAGGTTACTATCACCGGTGATAATGTTAATGTCCGCAGCGGCGCGGGGACGAGCTACAGCAAGGTAACCACCGCAAAAAAAGGCGCGACATATAATGTCCTTGGTACGTCAAAGGACTCTTCCGGCAAGAAATGGTATAAAATATCCGTATCGGGTAAGACCGGATATGTTATTGAAACATACGTCAAGGTTTCCACCGTGACTACTACCACTTCGCAGCAGCGGCTGACCGTCACGGCAAATAAGGTAAATGTCCGCAGCGGCGCGGGCTCGTCCTACAGCAAGGTTACAAGCGTTGATAAGGGTGCTGTGTTTACCGTTCTCGGATCGGCAAAGGATTCCTCCGGAAAGACATGGTATAAGATATCCGTATCGGGCAAGACAGGATATATCATAAGCGATTATGCTTCTGTTTCCGCCGCTCCCACGACCACAACGACCACCGCAGCACAGCAGAAGCTGACTGTTACGGCAAATAAGGTAAATGTCCGCAGCGGTGCGGGCTCGTCCTACAGCAAGGTTACAACCGTTAATTCGGGTGCAACATATACCGTCCTCGGCAGCGCCAAGGACAGCTCCGGCAAGGTCTGGTATAAAATATCGGTCGGAGGAAAGACCGGTTATATTATCAGTACATACGCAAAATTAAGTACCGCATCGACAACCACCACAACGAAGAAGCCGACCACGACCACGGCGGCGTCGGGCGATACGCTTACCGCAAAGAGCGCGGCAGGAGTATATGCCAGCCCGACAAAATCTGCGGCAAAATCTGCAACGATGAAGGCCGGCACAGTATATAAGTACACAAGCGTCTATACCGGCGGCGATAAGGTCAAATGGTATCTTGTAACCGTCGGAACGGCAAGGGGCTGGGTGTGTTCGTCCGATGTAACTCTGGGCGGTACAACCACCACGACAAAGAAGCCGACCACAACAACTGCCGCTTCGGGCGATACGCTTACCGCAAAGAGCGCGGCAGGAGTATATGCCAGCCCGACAAAATCTGCGGCAAAATC
>JAGBFS010000053.1 GCA_017936365.1 Clostridia bacterium | reverse complement strand
TATAAATTATTAAATCACAAGAACAGACAGGTAGAATGACATGAAAAAGGTTGCCCGAAACAATTATTCAGATTATATCAATTACGCAAATTCCGTTACTTATGGGAAAGTATACCCTGTTTCCATATCAGAGGGAATCCAGGCCGGAGATATCTATATCGACTGCGAAAAGAATTGCCAATCGATTTTATTCTGGCATCATTGCGGCTTTGCATTTCTTTTGGGCAAATGCGACACGTCATTTCTTGAAGACGTTTATGAATTAATGCAAAACAAAGACAATACTAACCCTAGACGTTTTATTCTGTTTTCAAACGATAAACATATTGCTGACTTTTTCGGCGCAAAAAACAACACAGTTATTGAGCGCAGATACTTTTTTGAATATTTGCAAAAACGTACAGATTTTGATCATATACTCCCCGCCGGATTTGAACTAAAGGAAATTGACGCGCGCCTGTTATCAACCATCAACGGCAGAATCACGCCGTCTTTTTCATGGGATAACCCGAATGATTTTTTTGATTACGGAAAGGGTTATTGTATTGTTCATGAAGGAAAAGCCGCGGCCTGGGCATTTTCTTCCGCATCAAGCAGTAAGGAAATCGACATCGGAATAGAAACCAATATCAATTACCGGCACAGAGGGTTCGCCGCCATAGTTGCCGATGCGATGCTGCAATACACTCTAAGCGAAGGCAAAACGCCGGTATGGGCGTGTCATTATGAAAATATCTCTTCTCAAAAATTAGCAGAAAAAATCGAGTTTGTAAAAACTTCCGAATGCTTGACGATCAAAATAAAAGAAGATTAAACCTCAAATTTCATTATATTATGACAGCCCGGGAAGAAGCACTTCTTCCCGGGCTGTTTTGCGCTATTCCTCATCATCTTCTTCCGCCTGCTTTTCAAGCGGAAGCCTTGAATAGACCTCGACAACGTTGCCGGTCATCCAGAGCTGCGGATGAACACGGACAGAAAAGCCGCATCCCGGCTCGCAATACCATTCTGACGGGTCCGCCTGCGGAAGTCCGTATTTTGAAAGCAGCGCTGATATTACACCGCCATGCGTCATTATTACCGCGGATGTGATCCCTGTTTTAAGCAAACCGTTTACTATAGCCTCAAAAGCCTCGCTTATTCTAACCGCAAACTGCTCGCCCGATTCACCGCCGGGCGGTGCAAAATCAGCCGGAGCCGACATCCACTGCTCAAAATCCTCCTTGCCTTTAAGCTCATCTGCGGTAAGTCCTTCAAAATCACCAAAACAGCATTCGCGAAGTTCGTTAATTATTATCGGCTTGATATCCGGATAGAGTATTTCAAGCGATTTTGTACAGCGCTGCAGGGGGCTTGAAAAATATGCCCCGGCACCGGGATAATCATGTTTTTGTGCAAGCTCGCAAAGCTCCGCTTCACCGCGCTCGCATAAGGGCATATCGGTGCCGCCGATATATTTTCCGGTTAAATTTCCGTCAGTTAAACCATGTCTGATGAAGTGAATTTGGTATGTTTTCATAAATATCCTCTTTTTCGACAAATTGTTTCTTTTTTTATTGAAATTATCGCCAGTTTGTGATATCATAATAACCGCTCGCGTTTTACGGGCAGTATTATTTATTACAGGAGGGGTATCCGGTGAGTAATAGTTTCCCGCGTATTATAACATTGCTTCGCACCGAACGCAAATTAACACAGAAGCAAGCGGCATCGGCTCTTGGTATCTCTCAGGCTCTGCTCTCTCATTATGAACGCGGCATCAGGGAATGCGGTCTGGATTTTCTTATTAAAACTGCTGATTTTTACGGCGTATCGTGCGATTATCTCCTCGGCCGTTCTGCCGACAGGATGGGCGCACAGATCACTGTAGAGGATATCCCCGAACCCGATACAAACAGCGCGGACAAGCGTTCACGCGGTTCGGCCGTACCGATCCTTAACAAAAAGCTTATCGCAAATTCGCTCAACATTCTTTTTGATCTTCTTCAGCGTGCCGATTGCCGCGCTCTTACTTCGGAAGTTTCCTCGTACCTTATGCTTGCGGTATACAAAATGTTCCGCATCGTTTATTCGGCTAATCCGCACAACTCCAAAAGCTTCTTTTCCGAAAGCGATATCATGGCGAAGGGCTATTCTTCCGCTGCAATGGATATTCTTGAATCGACCGTTGCATCCATCGCCGCCGGTAAGGACGTAGGCGAGCTTGAGGGACTTGAAAACGCCGATGCTCTTGAGCTATCGGATGAGGCTCTTTCCAAGACCTATCCCCTGTTCACATCCTCGCTTTTGAATCTTATAAGAAATTCGGAAACAAGGATGAAAATAAAATAAACATTTTTATAAGCGTCGGATATCCGGCGCTTATTTTTTATCATAAAATCGCTTATGCGATAATAAGCATTGTTCGGAGATGATATTATGCTTACAATGCTTACAATGATGCCGGAAAAGAAGCACCGGTTTCCTATATCGGTCATAAAGAAAATATTGCCGCCAAAAACCGACGGATATATGCGCCGTATAGGCTACGTTCCATATATCGATGTTGTCTGCGAATCAAAAAACGGTTCGCCCGATTGGCGAATGGTGTTTGCAAATAATCTTGATACAGCGGGACGTCTGCTCATGCCAAAAGGAATCGAATGTCCCCCGGACAGCGGTCTTACACGGTTTCGCCCAACACGTTTTATAAGACAGTTATTTTCAAATCTGCTTACTGAGATCCTTCTCAATATGGATAACTCCCCCGCCGAAAGAAGCGTGGTTCTTTACGGTCGCGAAGCGGAACTTTCAATGCTTCTTGTGCGGCTTGTACCACTTGTCGGAATTATAAAAATAATAACCTCGCGTCCCGACGCAATAAAAGAACAGGCTCAATCGCTTGAAGATCAGACCGGCATGACAATAATCATATCCGATAATTATGACGCCGGCGACAGCACAATTCTTTTTGCACCGTCCGGCGGTGCGGGAGTGATAAAATGCAAGAACACTTCGCTTGTCATATCTCCAGATCGACCGTCCTCATCCTCCCCATGCTGGGTACGTTCGGTCGATATAGCTATTCCGCAGATGCTGGAGGACGTATATACCCCCGATTACGATCTGCTTGAAACGGCCGGAGCATTCTGCGAAATCGCAGGCATGGAGATTTTGAGCAGATTATCACCCGACGCCGTTATGGGTGATGAAAGCGTAATTTCACCGCAGGAGCTTGCACGATTGTGTGTAAGTATCAATTGACGTCAAGCTTATCGAGAAGCTCGTAAAAGCTGTCAATCTTATCGGTATATTCTTCCGGCTGGCCAAATCCGTACGACGCAAATATGAAATCCAGACCAGCCTCTGCGCTCGATGATGCATCGGTCTGGGTATCGCCTACATATACGGCATTTTCGCACCCGTTACGGCTGCATATAGTACGGATATTTTCAGCCTTGCTCGTTCCCATTT
>JAGBFS010000052.1 GCA_017936365.1 Clostridia bacterium | reverse complement strand
GGTATATCCGCCGTGAGCCGCCGCTGCCGTACCCGTTTCAACCGTTTCCTTATATGAAAATCCCGGCTCTCGCAGATGCACATGAACATCAACAAGACCGGGAATTAAAACAGCATTATTAATAACAACATCACCACAATGATGACAATCGGGCATTTCACCCACAGAAAGAGTCAATGATGCCTCACATTTAAATTTGTTCTTATCATAAACGTTAACATTTCGAAGAACAAAAGCCATGAGAGAAACTCCTTTCATAATATAAAAATCCTGCCGCGCGGCAAGATTTACACCAAAAAGACCTGCACCGATACCGCGATGCAAACCACTAAATATAAAATCTTGCCGGCCTCTCGTGCCGCGCTTAAAGATTTAATTTAAAGTATTTTAACATACACGGTATCGGTTGTCAATACAAAAATCAACAAGCTTTTAAATTCAATTTTCCTTTTTTCCGGCAATCAGATTTATCACCACATAGATACCAATAAGAAGCGCTACGGTCGAGCAAACTATTATATACATCTGCGGTATATTCACGCTCTCATCAAAGAAATACATATTGATATCAAATGCATCCTTTATCCCTTCAACCACCTGCTCCGGAACACCGTCAGATGCCATTTTTTCAAGCGCACCGGATACCATGTGGTTGCGCAGAAGTGACGTTGCATAGGTTCCCGGAAGAAGGCTTATAAAATTGCGTATACCATCGGAAAAGCTCGATATCGGCATATACGCGCCGCAAAGGAAACCGTAACCAGCGCTGACGATTGCAGTAACCGCGGAAATTGCACCCTGACTTTTAAGGAAACAGCATACCACCGAGGAAAGCGCCGTTCCGAACATAACCGCAAGGACGATATCACATAAAAGCAGCACGACGTCGGTCATCGAAAGATACCAGCCAACTGCACCAAGATAAACAAACGCCACGCCCGCACACACAAGACATATCAGCAAAGATACAAATGCTGTTGAAAAATAATAGCTCAATGCCAGAACAGAGCTTTTCACCGGTGTGATAGTAAGATCATTTCTTGTGCCATTCACCTTATCCTGTACCATTATCATATTTGCTGTAAATGCGGTTGTTATACAGCATACTGCAAGCAGGGACGAAAATAGCCAGCCGATAACAAATCCTTCTATGACACTCTCATCAAGCTGCAGACCTTCGGGCAGCGCAGACATAAGACTGTCGCGGTAAACATTTCCAAGAAAGGTCGTAAACAGAAGCAGAAGTATAAGCGGCGATATCATAGCCGAAAAGAATGTACCCTTATCTTTAAAGAAAAGCGCCGTATTGCGTTTAGTCATGCTTAAAAATGCACTCATATCATTTCTAATCCTTTCAATATATATAATCAGCAAAATTATCGATAATCTTAATTTGCTCCCTCAAGCTTTTTGCCGGTCGCCGCCAAGAATACGTCATCCATCTTCCCCTTTGTTATCTCATAATCGATAAAAAGCCCGGGATTTTTTGTTATTATCTCTGTTGCCTGTGCGGTATCACTTATCGAAATGCGATACGCATCGCGTATTGACTCGTACGGTTTACCAAGCGACTTTACATCCTCTTCTTTTGTGTTGTACATCACGATAAAGTCACCGGTATACTTATTTTTAAGCTCAAGCGGTGTGCCTTCGGCGGCAATCTTTCCGCTGTCGAGTATTACAATATAATCTGCGTCTGCCGCTTCCTCCATATAATGAGTGGTAAGAAATACGGTCATCTCCCTCTCCTCGCGAAGTCTTGCAACAACCTCCCAGACCTTTTTTCGGGTCTGCGGATCAAGACCGGTAGTCGGCTCATCAAGAATAAGTATTTTGGGGTCATGAAGCAGCGCTCTTGCAATATCTGCCTTGCGGCGCTGTCCGCCGGAAAGCTTGCCTACGGGACGGCGCAGTATACCATCAAGTTCCAACAGCTCGTCAAGCCATTCAAGCTTTTCTTTAAACTCCTTGCCTTTTATGCCGTAAAGAGATGCCCGGTTTTTCAGATTTTCATAAACACTTATCGGTTTGTCAAGCACCGAATTCTGGAACACCACACCAAGCTCGCGCTTTGCGCTGTCTATATTCACATCAATATCTTCGCCGTCTATCACTACGCTGCCGCTGTCCTTTTTCAGCTGACCGCACATTATCGATATCGTTGTACTCTTGCCGGCACCATTAAGTCCGAGAAAGGCAAAAAGCTCGCCCTTTTTCACCTTAAAGCTGATATCCTGTACAGCCTTTACATCCTTGAAGCTTTTGCACAGGTTGTTGATTTCTATAATATTTTCCATTATTCTCTATTTCCTTTCTGATCAATTTTATCTGCATCGTTATTTCTTTTTTCAATAGCTTTATTTATATCATCAGCCGTTTTTATCATATTAAGCCAGGATATCCCCATAGTAATCGCATAAACAACCAGCACCGTAAGAGCGATACCCAATGCCTGCACAAACGTCTCATACCATTCAAGCCATCCGCCAAGCAGAAGCATTACACCTTCAAGAACCACGAAATGGGTAATCAGCCTTGCCTTTGCGTTGAATATACTGTCTTCGTTATTTGAAAAAAGTATAAAGCTTGGAAGGGACGCCACAAGAGCAAGCACAAATGTATGCAGTACAGCTTGATTTGTCAAAACATACTCCGGATAAAAAATCATTGTATACACTGCACGGACAAAAAATATCCCCGATGCTATTACAAAATACAGCGTTAACCACGCTTTGAAAAAATCCCAGAATTTCATATTATCTCTCCTTTCCGCTAAACCCCGAATATATCTTTCATTACCGGAACATACTTTCGTGAAACGATAACCGTTTCACCGTTACTCATCAGCGCTCTGAAACGCCCGGAAAGTTCCGGCGAAACACGCTTTATCGCGTTTGAGTTTATAATAAGCGATTTGGACGCTCTGAAGAATCCATGGCGCTGAAGCTCCGATTCTATCTCATACAGCTTGTGTTTTACCTCTATGACCTCATCGCCGCAATAAACAAAGCTCTTATTATCGACCGATTCCACATAAAGAATATCTTTTGCCGATATCTGTACCGCCTTGTTGCCGGCACCGCAGAATTTAACCACCGAAACGGCATCATCAAGCAGGTGCATAATATGTACTATTTCGGTTGTCATCTCCTGACTTCTGACCAGAATTTCTTCCTGCTCCTGCGGCGATATTTTCTCAAATCTGATATTCAAAAGCCTGTCCCCTCTTTCAACATTTGAGTCTGGCAATATTATAATCACGCATTTTTAAAAAGTAAATACCACAAAAAGCAAGATGCATTTTGACTCATGTAAAATGCAAAAACGGATGCCGCAAAAGGTTACAGCATCCGTTTTTTGTATTATTTATATCTATTTTAGACTTGTATGCTTGTCGGCAACTATACAGCTTACCGTAAAATACACGGCTGCGAGTATGAGAGAAATTATGCAGCTTTGACCTATATAAAGTGTAACTTCATCAATTGAAGCCATCATGATCTCCTCGGTCATACTGTAGCACGCCGCCTGCACGCTGTTGAGAGTTGCAAACGAGAAGAGCATAATTATCTGAGTAACAAAATCACAGCCGAAATAGAGAAGTATCGGCGCACCTGCACCCATTCGCTGAAGCTTCGAGCAGCTTCCGACGGTGATGGCAAATACAACAACACCGACCGTCTGCAATATCTTCGTAATCCCATCATCCGGGAATATGTCGGGCGGCGGCACAAAAGGAAGCGTGGTGTTTCCGTAAGTTTCCTCTGC
>JAGBFS010000051.1 GCA_017936365.1 Clostridia bacterium | reverse complement strand
CCCTCTGCGCTCTTGAGAATAGACATTGCGAAGTTCATTCCGTCCCTTTCGCGGCGGATAATACCCGAGATTCTGGGGGTGAAGTTAGGCTTATCGTCCTCGAACTCACGGGTTCTGAGCGCCTGCTCAAAGGTCATCTGCCTGTCCATAAGCTGATATATTGTATCTGTCTGGTCGCCGTTGGTAACTATGGTCTTATTGCCAAGCACTCGAACGGGATAGTATATGATAAGATGGGGATCAATCATCTTGGATTCGTCAAATGCCTTGGTGCGCATGGCATCACCCTCTGCCACAAATATGCGGTTGCGACTGTTAACACTTCTTCCCATAATGAAGTATGCGGTAATTGCCTTCTTGCCATCCGGGCTTTTTCCTATGATAATTCCTCTGCCGTGATAGCTGAGAGAATTAAGTTCTTCTTTAATTGTTACAACCTTCATTTTACTCTCCTTTAATGTGAACCTTGTCGTTTTCAATGATTATTCTGTCCTCACAGAACAGCCTTACAGCCTTGGGAAGTATTTTCCACTCTGCCTCCTCCATTATACGCCTTTGGAGTGTTTCCGGGGTATCACCGTCTCTGACTTCCACCGCCTTTTGAAGAACTATGGGACCTGCATCGCACTCGGGAGTTACGATATGCACGGTAGCACCCGATATCTTAACGCCCTTTTCCAGCGCCGCCTCGTGAACACGAAGTCCGTAATAGCCCTTTCCGCAGAAGGAGGGAATGAGGGCAGGGTGAACGTTGAGTATTTTATTGGGAAATCTCTCATATACCTGCTCGTCAATAATTGTGAGAAAGCCGGCAAGAACTACCAGATCGGTTTTTTCCGTCTCTAATAAATCTGCCAATGCTTTTGAATATTCGGCAATGCTACCATATTCCTTTCTAGCCAGCACAACCGATTTTATATTATTGTTTGCTGCTCTTTCAAGAGCATAAATGCCGGGCTTTGAGGCAACAACAAGTGAAATCTTACTATCGCCGAACACACCCTGCTTTTGGGCATCTATAAGGGCGCCAAGATTAGTCCCTCCGCCCGATACCAAAACAGCTATATTCTTACCCATTAGCCGAGCACCACACCTTCGTCACCCTTGATTATCTCGCCGATGACATAAGCTTCTTCGCCGTTTTCTTTCAAAACAGCAAGTGCGGTTTCAACCTCGTTTGCAGGTACAACTATGCTCATACCAACGCCCATATTATAGGTGTTGAACATATCTCTTTCAGGGATATTACCAGTCTTTGCGATAAGTTCAAAAATGGGAAGCACCTTAACTGCAGACTTATCTATCTTTGCTGTAAGGCCTTGAGGTATAGAACGCGGAATGTTCTCATAAAATCCGCCGCCGGTGATATGGCTGATGCCCTTAACGTCTACCTTTTCAAGAAGTGCAAGAACGCTCTTAACGTAAATTTTTGTAGGAGTGAGCAGGGTTTCGGCAATGCTCTTTCCCCCAAGATCATCACAAGGCAGATAGAGATTATCGGGGTTGCTATCAATATCAAACACCTTACGGCAAAGAGAAAATCCGTTGGAATGGACACCGCTTGAAGCAAGTGCTATTACAACGTCACCTTCTGCCATTCTTGTGTTATCAAGAATCTTTTTCTTGTCAACAATTCCAACAGCGAAGCCCGCAAGGTCATATTCCTCAACAGGCATCATACCGGGATGCTCTGCGGTTTCTCCGCCTATAAGTGCGGCACCCGACTGAACGCAACCCTCGGCAACACCGCTGACAATAGCTGCAATCTTTTCGGGGATATTCTTACCGCAGGCAATATAGTCGAGGAAAAACAAGGGCTTTGCTCCGCAGCAGATAATATCGTTTACGCACATTGCAACTGCATCGACACCGATAGTATCGTGCTTATCCATAAGAATAGCCATTTTAACCTTTGTGCCGCAACCGTCTGTTCCTGAAACGAGAACGGGCTCTTCCATACCGCCAATGTTAAGTCCAAAGCAACCGCCGAAACCACCAACATCATCAAGGCAACCTTCGTTTTTGGTTCTTGCGATATGCTTTTTCATAAGCTCAACAGCTTTATATCCGGCTGTTATATCAACGCCTGCTGCTGCATAGCTTTCAGATTTAGATATATTACTCATTTGTTTATTCCTTTCCGTTCCAACAGTAAGTACATAATTTGCAGGGCTCAAGTCCAATAGACTT
>JAGBFS010000050.1 GCA_017936365.1 Clostridia bacterium | reverse complement strand
GCTTTGAAAATTTTGAACAAACATGATATAAGAAAATTTTTAACATCAAATATTATAGGACGAACAGACGGCGGAAGCTGTCTTAAAATGAAGTTTGTTACATTTTCATAGTCCATGGATATGGCAAATGACGAAACTATGGTAAAGACCGAACCTATCAAAAAGAGCGGAAGCTGTTTTACAAATGAGGTTGCAAAGGAAAGAAAATATCCTGATATTTCTGTTACAAGCTCCTGTGCCGTAGAAGAAAACAGATTAAAAAACTCTTCTATAGAAATAGCAGAAGAGGGAGAGAATCTTTGCAGAACAAATAATATGCGCTCGCTGATTTGTTTCGAATAAGGCAAAATTGTATTTAAATAAAGCTGTGGAAGCTGTTTGGAAAGTTTTGTTATAGCACTTATCAAAACTGCAATGATCAACCAGAAAGCAAGTGCTGTGAAAATATAGAATACAACTCCAGCCGCAGCTGCAGATTTACGCGAAGAGTTGTTAAATTTTCTTGCAAGCGATTTAAAAATATACGCCAGTAAAAGACTTGTTAAAAAGGGCCATATCCAAGGGATCAATCTTATTAAAAAATAAAATAGAACAATAATAATAAAATAATATGTCGATGATATCAAAAAATTTACACGGTTTTTGTAATTCATAACATACATCACCCACAAATTATTATTATTTGTTGGGCTTTAGTTATACCGAGTACAAAAATCTATAAAATCCTTTTAACAATAGGGGAGATTAATTGAATTATTAAAATAATGGACAAAAAATGTATCGAGATGTTGTATAAATAGGTAAAAATAACTATTGCATAAATTTGAATTCGGTGGTATAGTGTATCCATACCAAAAACAAATGTACACAATTTGCGGAATTAAAGTCGAGTGACCGCCGCTCACATACAATATAACAGAAAACGGAGGAAAATTTATGTGGAAGCCACCCAAATATCTTGTTGTAGAGACTGCCGTTTTACCTGATGTATTTACTAAGGTCATATATGCCAAAAGCTTATTGGAAAGCGGCGAGATAACAAATATTTCTCAGGCTGCTAAGATGGCTGATATATCCAGAAGTGCAATCTACAAATACCGCGATTCGGTTTTTCCTTATGTAAATGAGATGAGTTCAAAGGTACTGAGTATCTATGTTCTGCTTAGGGATAAACCCGGCGTTCTTTCCGGACTTATTTCTGAACTTTACAGTCATGGAGTTAATATTCTTACTATTAATCAGAATATTCCGGTGGATGGAATGGCTGCGGTATCAATATCTGTATCGCTTGATGCCACATCAACAAATGATATGGAAATAATTAATAGTATAAAAAAGCTTGAAGGCGTTGTTGAATCCAGAAAACTTACGGCGCGCTGAGTCGTTTTTAAATTATATAAGGAGAGATAAATATGAAAATAGCAGTTATAGGATTTGGAACGGTAGGATCCGGAGTTGTCGAAGTATTCTATAAAAACAGAGATAAGATCGAAAATAAGGCAGGCTGTGAGCTGGATGTAAAGTATATTGTAGATATAAGAGATCTTTCCGCTTCTCCTTATGCTGACAAGTGGACCAAGGATTTCAACGATGTACTCAACGATCCCGAAGTTGGTGTTGTAGTTGAGACCATGGGCGGAATCAATCCCGCTTACGATTTCAGCAAACGCAGTCTGCTTGCAGGAAAGCACGTTGTGACCTCTAATAAAGAGCTGGTTGCAGCACATGGTGCAGAGTTTATTGCAATTGCCAAGGAAAAGAATGTAAACTACCTGTTTGAGGCAAGCGTTGGCGGCGGTATTCCGTTGCTGCATCCTCTTTATCAGTGCCTTGGCGCCGGTGATGTTACCGCAGTTGCAGGTATCCTCAATGGTACCACCAATTTTATCATGACCCGCATGATCGAAGACGGTATGTCCTTTGAAGATGCACTCAAGCTTGCACAGGACAATGGCTTTGCTGAGAGGAATCCTGCTGCTGACGTTGAAGGTCACGATGCCTGCCGTAAGATCGCTATCCTTACCTCGTTGGTTTACGGAAAGCACGTTTACCCCGATGAGGTTCACACCGAGGGTATCACCGAGATAAAGGCAGCCGACGTTGCTGCTGCATCTGCGGCAGGATGCGCCATCAAGCTTATCGGCAGAGTTGAAAAGACTGATAATGGCCTTGTAGCAATGGTTGCTCCTTCGGTACTTAAAAAGACCAGCCCTCTTGGCAATATCAGCGATGTTTATAACGGCGTTTTGGTAAGAGGTTCCGATCTTGGCGACGTAATGTTCTACGGCAAGGGCGCAGGCAAGGCTCCCACTGCTTCTGCAGTTCTTTCTGATGTTATCGATGCTGTTTCCGCAGGCGGAAATATCAGAAAGCTTGGCTGGGTAGATGCCGCACACGATACTCTTATTGATTACCGCAACGATAACACTGCTGTTATGATCAGAGTTGCAGCTTGTGACAAGGAAAAGGCAGTAGAACTGTTTGGCTGTGAAAAGGAGATAGAAGGCGTTGAAGATTACGCATTCTTCACTCCCGTACTCAACGGATATAAACTTGAAGAACTTAAGGAAAAAGCAAAAGAGCAGGGAGTAGAGCTGCTCTGCGCGCTCAGAGTTCTTGATTATTAAGGAGGGATTTAAGTGATTACCATAAAGATTCCGGCGACCTCAGCCAACGTAGGCTCGGGCTTCGATTCGCTCGGGCTTGCGGTAACACTTTATAACGAAATTCATCTTGAGGAATATGAGGGACTTTCAATCCGTGCGCTTGACGGAGCAAACATACCTCTCGATGAAACCAATCTGGTTTATACCACCATCAAATCGATGTATGAACTTTGCGGAAAACCGTTTTACGGCGTAAGATTTGGACAGCTGAACAACATTCCGCTTTCGCGCGGACTGGGAAGCAGCTCTGCCTGCATTATAGGAGGTTTGCTTGCCGCAAATCATCTGATGAAATTTCCTTTTAACAAGCGGGAGATAATTGATCTTGCCGCTTCGATAGAGGGTCATCCTGATAACACCACTCCGGCATTGCTGGGCGGATTTGTAGCATCGGTTTTTGACGGAAAACAGGTTCATTTTGTAAGACAGGAACTGCACGTCGGCATTAAATTTGCCGCTCTCATACCGCCGACCGAGCTTGAGACCACCATCGCAAGAGGAGTACTTCCCAAACGGATAAGCCACAAGGATGCGGTATATAATCTTTCCCGTTCGGCGTTGATGAGTGCCTCGCTGGCAACCGGAAGCTATCATAACCTTCGCTGTGCGGCAGGGGACAGACTGCATCAGGATTACCGTCTGCCGATGATCCCCGGAGCCGAGCGTATTATGCGCATGCTTGATGACGAAGGTGTTTACTGCAGTTATGTAAGCGGTGCGGGTTCTACCATTATGGCGATGGTGCCCGGAGCACAGGGCAACAGTTTTTACTCCCGTTTCAGACCTAAGATGGATGAAGAAGGATATGAGGATTGGAAGCTTCTTATGCTGGATGCCGATAATACCGGTGCGATTTGTGTTGAAAGTGTCCCGTTGGACTGATATAATTTAATTCGTTATTCTAAATATGCTTTGAACTTTAGATATACAGCTCAAGCAAAAGGAGGAAACAATTTTGAATCTGATAGTTCAGAAATTCGGAGGAACTTCTGTGGCAGATGCCGCAAGAGTGGAAAATGTTGCCGATATAATTACCGAAACATATAAACAGGGCAACAATGTTGTTGCTGTTGTTTCTGCTCAAGGAAAGTTTACCGACGTGCTTGTAGACAAAGCGAACGAGATCAACCCCAAAGCTTCCAAGCGAGAGATGGATATGCTGCTTTCGGCAGGTGAACAGATATCGGTAGCGCTGCTTGCCATGGCTATTGAAAAGAGAGGATTTCCTGTTAAGTCTTTTCTCGGATGGCAGGCTGGTTTTCAGACCGATTCCAACTATTCCAACGCCAGAATACGCACCATTAAAAAAGAACGCATCGAAAATGAACTTGCAAAGCGCACTATCATAATCGTTGCGGGCTTCCAGGGAATAAACCGTTACGATGATGTAACCACCCTTGGCAGAGGCGGCTCTGATACCAGTGCGGTAGCACTTGCAGCGGCACTCAACGCTAAAAAATGCCAGATATATACCGACGTTGACGGTGTTTATACCGCCGACCCTCGACTTGTAAAAACCGCTCAAAAGCTTGATTCGATAAGCTATGACGAAATGCTTGAGCTTGCAACGCTCGGCGCACAGGTGCTGCATAACCGCTCTGTTGAAATGGCAAAGCGCTACAATGTTGATGTAGAGGTACTTTCAAGTCTTACCAGAAAGCCCGGTACAATTATTAAGGAGGAAGCCGAAGTGGAAAAAATGATTATAAGCGGTGTCGCTAAAGATACAAGTATTGCAAGAATTTCTGTTCTTGAACTGGTTGATAAGCCCGGCGTGGCATTCAGATTGTTCTCGCTTCTTGCAAAGGAAAAGATCAATGTAGATATTATACTTCAGTCTGTTGGTCGTGACGGAACAAAGGATATTACCTTTACCGTTTCCAAGGATAACGGAGCCCGTGCAGTAGAAGTGCTGGAGCAGAATAAAAAGAATATTGGCATCAAGGGTGTTGTATGCGATACCAACTGTGCAAAGGTATCTATCGTGGGCGCAGGAATGGAATCTAACCCCGGTGTTGCAAGCAAGCTGTTTGATGCTCTTGCATCTCATAACATAAATATTGATATGGTTTCTACCAGCGAGATCAAAATTTCTGTACTTATTGATGTTAAGGATGCTGACAGAGCCGTTGTTGCTATTCATGACGCTTTCTATAACTGATCATTAATTAAAAAATCCCCCCGCATCTTGCGGGGGGATTTTTTGGAGCTGGTAGCGTGACTCGAACACGTGACCTTCTCATTACGAGTGAGATGCTCTACCGACTGAGCTACACCAGCATAAGGGAAACTATAACAGAAATATTATAACTATAAATCATATTTCAGTCAAGATGAATAGCAGTTTTTGTTTTACCCTTAATAATATAAAAGCAGGATATACAAGCCTTGTCTGGAAAAGATAATGGT
>JAGBFS010000001.1 GCA_017936365.1 Clostridia bacterium | reverse complement strand
GCTTTGTGCCGACGCCGTCGGTTCCGGAAACGAGCATCGGAGATTTCATAGAGCCGAACTGGGGACGGAAAAGACCGCCGAAACCGCCGATACCATCAACAACACCGGAAGTTGTTGTGCGCTCGACGTGTTTTCTCATCAGCTCGACCGCTTTGTAACCCGCGGTAACGTCAACGCCGGAATCTTTGTAGCTATAGCTGTTGCTAGCCATAATTATACATCCTTCCAAATAATAATGTATTTATATTAACTGCTGCATCCAGCCAGTAAAATATAAAGAAAACAAACGATAAAAGCTTATTTAGAGACCGTTGTAGCTATTTCATAAAGATCCATGGGGAATTCCTTCTTCATAGCAAGAGCCTCATTAATATCGTAGTCAACAATCTTATCATCCTTCATGACAACTACGCGGTTTCTCTCGCCCTTGAGAAGGAGTTCAACTGCATGGCTTCCCATTTCGGTAGCAACAACACGATCACGCATGCTGGGTGAACCGCCGCGCTGTACATAACCGAGGATGCTGGCTCTTGTTTCGATCTTGTCGGAGATACCTTTCTTGAGTTCGGGCCAGGACTTGGTGGCATTCTCGATATCCTTGGCCATGCGTGTTACGCCGCCTTCGATCTTTTCGGCAACGCCTTCGGCGACAACGATGATGAAATGCTGCTTGCCTGTTGCACGGGTTTCCTTGATGCAGTTAAGGCAGCGATTGAGGATATCATCGTAATCAACATAGGACTCGCCGTTTTCGTCCTTTTTATATTCGACCTCAGGAACGAGTATCATGCTTGCGCCGCAAGCGATACCGGTGTTAAGAGCGATATATCCGGCATGACGACCCATAACCTCAACAATGCTGCAGCGATCATGAGACTGGGAAGTATCACGGATATTATCGACCATGTTCATTGCAGTGTTCATTGCGGTATCAAAACCGATTGTGTAATCGCTACTTGAAATATCATTGTCGATAGTTCCGGGGATACCGATGCAGGGAATACCGTCCTTGATAATCTCTTTGGAAACTTCGCAAAGATCAAGTGCACCGCGGAAAGAACCGTCGCCGCCGATTACGACAACTGCATCGATTCCGTTCTTTTTGCAATATTTTGCTGCTTCAAGAATACCTTCCTTTTCCATGAAACGGGTGCTTCTTGCGGTGTAAAGAACAGTACCGCCTCTATGAATAATACCGGATACATCTCTGAGCGAAAGCTCCTTGACATCGCCGTTGAGAAGACCGTTATAGCCTCTGTAAGCACCAACGACCTTAATACCGTTATCAAGTGCAGTTCGTACAACAGCTCTGAGAGCAGCGTTCATGCCGGGGGCATCGCCGCCGCTGGTGAGGACTACGATCTTTTTAATATTGCTTTTAGACATCGAAAGCGACCTCCTGATACTATATAAAATACAAAATATAGGACAAATACCACAAATTAACACATATTATACTATATCACAAACGATTTCGCAATAGTTAACTTTTAATTATCTTTACATTTTCGCTGCCAAGTATTCGCGAAAGCTCGGAAAGCATAACGTTATTTGGCGAAATCCACAAATCCTGCGGCGCAAGTGATAATTGTTTGTCTTGCTGAGAATATACATATACCTTTACGGGTCCGCCGAAAATCCGAAGAACTTTTTTGGCCTTTTCAAGCTCGTCACATGACATTGACGGGCATTTCAGATAAAGTCCCGGCCGTGAGCTTTTTTTCTTTTCCTCTGCTTGCTGATTTGGGTCGGCGGATGCAGGATAAATAGCTTCGCACACAATTTTCGCTTCTTCATCGCTGAAGCTTATCCTTCCGCTGACCTGAATAACATTTTCGGCTTTAACAAGGCTTGCATATTCGGACAGCGTTCTTGCAAAAACTATCATTTCTATTGAGCCGGATGTATCCTCAAGAGTAACAAAGGCCATCGTGTCGTTATTCTTTGTTATCTTGAGCTTGACGGCAGAAATAAATGCAAGCAGTTTTACCTGCTGGTTATCCTTGTATTCTCCGCCGAATTCGTCCTCGGCCGATGATGTTATCTCGGAAATCTTTGCACAGCCAATCTTTTGCGCTATCTGCGCATATTCAGCGAGTGGATGGGACGACAGATAGACCTCTGTTGTTTCCTTTTCCATTGAAAGCAATTCGGACGGAGCAAATTCAGAAACTATAGGCAGATCAACCGAAAATCCTTCCGGCTCATCCCCCATCATTTCAAACAGCCCCAACTGACCTTCGATATTCTTTTTGTGATGTTCCTCAAGCGCGGACATGACAAGAGGCAGAGATGACAGCATCTGCCTGCGGTTCTCGGCAAGCCCGTCAAGCGCACCGGCTTTTATAAGGCTTTCTATCGCTCTTTTATTTATATCACGTCCATACATTCTGTCACAGAAATCACAGAACGTTTTGAATGAACCGGACTGTTCTCTTTCGCTTATTATGCTTTCAATAACACCGGCGCCGAGATTCTTTATTGCAGTAAGGCCAAATCTGATAGCATTGCCCTCAACCGTAAAGTTTCCGATACTTTCATTGACATGCGGCGGCAATACCTCAATACCCAATCTCAAGCTTTCTGCGATGTACTCATTGACCTGCTCGCGTCTGTCGGGATATGTCAAAAGAGCGGCCAGATATTCCTTCGGGTGTTTGCATTTCAAATATGCGGTCTGATAAGCAACAACAGCGTAACATGCCGCGTGACTTTTGTTAAAAGCATAATTTGCAAAAGCAAAAATCTCATTGAACAGCTTTTCTGCGATGCGTGCATCAACACCGCGGCGCACAGCACCGTCAACAATAACGTTACCGTCATCGTCTACAAGACCGTTTATGAATACTTCTCTTTCCTTTTCAAGAACATCATGCTTTTTCTTGCTCATGGCACGGCGGACGACATCAGCGCGGCCGAATGTGTATCCGGCAAGCTCACGGAATATCTGCATAACCTGTTCCTGATAGATTATACAGCCGTTGGTAACATCAAGTATTCCTTTGAGCAGAGGATGGTCATATACGATCTCCTCCGGGTGCTGACGGTTGCGGACATATTTTGGTATGGATGCCATGGGACCAGGTCGGTAAAGTGAGATTACCGCTATCATATCCTCAAGGCATACCGGAACGACCTGGATAAGCGCCTTTCTCATACCGCCCGATTCAAACTGGAAAACGCCCGAGGTATAGCCTTTTGCCATCATAGAATAAACGTCGGCGTCCTCGTATGAGATCTTATCCATCGAAAAATCGGGAACGGTCTTTTTTATAAGATCTTCGGCTTCTCTGATGACGGTCAAATTGCGTATGCCCAAAAAGTCCATCTTAAGAAGACCAAGGCTTTCAAGCTCTGTCATAGTAAACTGCGTTACCGGCGCACCTTCCGAAAGCGCAAGCGGAACATAGTCGTTTACCGGAGCATCGGTGATAACAACACCGGCGGCGTGCTTTGTTGTGTTGCGCGGCATTCCCTCAACCTTCATCGCCATATCAAGAAGGTCGTGTATCTGGACATCGGTTTCATAAAGCTCGCGCATTTCGGGAGACAGCTCCATTGCCTCTTTCAGCGTGATATTAAGCACCTTCGGAACGAGTTTTGCTACCCTGTCGGCCGTTGCATAAGGTATTCCCATAGCACGCGCGGTATCGCGTATTGCGTTGCGCGCAAGCATAGTACCGATAGCAACGATCTGTGCAACATGATCGGTACCGTATTTTCTTTTTACATATTCGATAACTTCCTGACGCCGCAATTTACAGAAGTCGACGTCAAAGTCGGGCATGCTGACCCTTTCGGGGTTAAGAAAACGCTCAAAGAGAAGATTATAACGCATCGGATCTATATCCGTTATGCCGATGCAGTATGCGGCGATACTTCCGGCGCCGGAGCCTCTTCCGGGACCGACGGGGATACCGGTATCCTTTGCGTACTTTATAAAATCGTGTACGATCAGATAATAATCAACATATCCCATCCTGTTGATGGTATTAAGCTCATATTCAAGACGGTCGATATATTCCTGCGGCGGATTTTCGCCGTAGCGCTTTTTCATACCGTCATAACATCTGTCACGAAAATAATCATAATGGGATTGTCCGTTCGGAACATCAAAGTTAGGCAGCTTTGTGTTGCCGAACTCAATCTCGACATTGCATCGCTGAGCAATGCTTACAGTGTTGTCAAATGCCTGCGGATGGGACGGAAAAAGGCTTCTCATCTCATCTTCAGATTTGAGATAGAATTCATCTGTCGGAAATTTGAATGCATTTGGATTTGTTATTACGTCCTTTGTCTGCACGCAAAGCAATACCGCATGCATTTTTGCATCTTCTTTTTTTATATAATGACAGTCGTTCGTTGCGACAAGTCCGATTCCGGTTTCCTCCGAGATCCTTATAAGCGCGTCATTTACACGAAGCTGCTCGGGCATACCGTGATCCTGAATCTCGATAAAATAATTGTCTTCACCGAACATATCGCGATATTCAAGTGCTCGTTTCTTTGCACCTTCATAATCGTCCTGTTCTATCATGCGCGGCAGCTCGCCGGCAAGACAGGCCGACAGCGCTATAAGACCCTCGGTGTGATCGCGAAGAATATCATGGTCGATCCTCGGCTTATTATAAAAGCCTTCGGTCCATCCGGCGGATACAAGCTTGATAAGGTTCTGGTATCCTTTTTCATTTTCGCAAAGCAGAACAAGATGATAGCTGCTTGAATCGAATGCGTGCTCTTTATCAAATCTTGTTCGCTGGGCAACATATACTTCGCATCCGAGAATCGGCTTGATGCCATGCTTTTTTGCCTGCTTGTAAAATTCGATAACACCGTACATTACACCGTGATCGGTTATCGCGATAGCATCCTGCCCCATCTCTTTTGCGGCAAGGATCATCTGTTCAACACGGCAGGCGCCGTCGAGCAGGCTGTATTCGGTATGATTATGAAGATGAACAAATCCGCCCATAATGTGCGCCTCCCTGTGTAAATTATTTCTCCTCTATGCCCTCGGCGATTTCAATAATACGCCTGAGCCGGTGATTGACGCCGCTTTTTGACAGCGGTGTGGATAAAAGTCCGCCCAGTTCAGAAAGCGGCATATCGGTATTCTCAAGCCTTAAACGGGCAAGCTCCTCCAGCTCCGGAGAAAGAGTTGATAGCCCGTATGTATTTTCTATTTTTTCAATTGCTGCAATCTGTGCTTTTGCCGCGGCAACGGATTTTCCGATATTTGCCGTGTCACAATTTTTCTGTCTGTTTGCCGTGTTGCGGATATCACGGACGATGCGCCCGCCCATAATCTCCATCGCGGACTTTGTAGCTCCCATCATTCCAAGCATCTCTTCCAAAGCTTCGCCGTCCTTGATTATCGCAACAAAGCTTCCGCGGCGGTGAGATATCGTACATTTGTATCCCCAACCGCTTACAATACGGGCAAAATCATCGCAAAGAACTTCATCCTTTGTGCAAAACTCAATTCGGCATTCCTTTTCCGGGTCATACAAAACCCCAGCCGCAAGAAAGGCACCGCGAAGAAAGGCATAGCGGCAGCAATCGTTTTGAAATATCGATTGTGCAATACCTTCGGGTGCTTCGTCAAATTCTGCCTTGAATTTTTCTTTTACAAGAGCTCTTTGCTGTTCATATTGTATAGCGGCGGCGCAAAGTTTTTTGCCTTCACATCTTCCGGGGAAAGCCAAATCAACATAAACCGAACAGTATGAGGCTATATCTTCCGCTATACGGCGTACAGCATTTTCGTATTCTGTCCTAAAAACGACACCGTCACAAAGGCGTGAAAAGAGCAGCAGGCCGTAAACCTCCGCTTTGCGGCAGCATTCGGCCTGCACCTTGACCTTTGATAATTCGTTTTTAGCTTCTCTGCAAGCTGACAAAACAGATATCTTTCCTTTCAGTGTTTTCGGATATCTCTATGTGTTGTAACAACCTTTACACCGTTCTGATTAAGATGTGCGGCCAAAGCCTCAACACAGGTTACCGAACGGTGCTTACCGCCGGTACAGCCTATACCGATGATGAGCTCGCTCTTCCCCTCCACTTTGTAAAGCGGAAGCAAGAAGTCGATCATGTCAAACAGCTTTTTCAAAAACTGCTGTGTTTCATCAAAAGAGAGAACATAACTGCTTACCGCGCTGTCAAGTCCGGTAAGAGGTTTAAGCTCCGGAATATAATAAGGATTTTTGAAACAGCGTACATCAAACATCAGATCGGCCTCGCGGCACATACCATACTTGAAGCCGAATGATTCGACGTGTACGGTAAAGGATCTGCCGCCGTCACCGCCGAAAAGGGCTGTAATTCTCTCCTTGAGCTGAGAGGTGGAAAGCTGAGAGGTATCAACGTGATAATCGGAAAGTCTTGCGAGCGGCTCAAGCAGCTTGCGCTCCTCTGCTATGGCCTCTTCAGTAGAATCATAGCGGTCGGTAAGCGGATGCTTTCTGCGCGTTTCCTTGTATCTGTTAAGAAGGACGCTATCCTCGCAATCGATAAACAGCACCTTGAACTTATAGCCCTTATCACGCATTTTATTGAGAGCATTTGAAAGCTCGGAAAAAAGGCTGACACCGCGTATATCGGTAACAACAGCCGCTTTATCAACCTGTGCATGAAGGCAAAGCTCGCAAAATTTATAGATCAGCGCAGGCGGAAGATTGTCGGCACAGTAAAAGCCGACCTCTTCAAGCGCGCTTACAACATAGGATTTACCGGAACATGATGGGCCGGTAACGATAAGAAATTCCACAAAATCACCTTTTTCTAAAGTAATTTCATTTAAACGCCGTCACCTACGGCACGAATCTCACATTCTAGCTGTACACCCTTTTCGCGAAGAACGGTGTCCTGAATGTGAGCGACAAGATCAAGAACATCGCTGCAGGTTGCATCGCCGATATTGACAATAAATCCGGAATGCTTTGTGCTTACCTGAGCGCCGCCGATTGTGCAGCCTTTGAGGTCACATTCTTGAATAAGTGCACCGGCAAAATACCCTTCGGGGCGCTTGAAGACGCTTCCTGCGCTCGGGAGCTCTATGGGCTGTTTGTCTTTTCTTCTGCCCATGATATCTTCCATCTGGGCCTTTATTTCTTCGGCGTTTCCCTTTTCAAGCTTGAAGGTTACCTCTGTAACAAGCTCGCCGCTGTCCGAAAAACGGCTGTGACGGTATGCAAAATCACAATCTTTATTTTCAACTGTAATAAATTCGCCGTTCGGGGTAAGACATTCACAGCAAAGCGCAACGTCCTTTGTTTCGCCGCCGTAAGCGCCTGCGTTCATGAACGCAGCACCGCCGACCGAACCGGGAATACCGTAAGCAAACTCAAGACCGGTAAGAGAATGTTCAAGCGCAAAGCGGCACGCAGCAACAAGAAGCGCACCGGCACCGCAGCGGATCGTGGTATCGTCAACAAGTGATATATCACAGAATTCGCCGCCAAGTCTTAAAACCACACCGCGTATTCCTTTATCGGAAACGAGCATATTTGTTCCGTTGCCGACAAACATAAGAGGTATGTCATTCTTTTTAATATAATCAAGAGCGCAAGCAAGCTGTTCCTTTGTGTTGGCGGTGACATAAAGATCGGCACAGCCGCCGATTTTAAATGATGTGTGCAGCTTCATCGGCTCATTGCAAAGGACGTCACATCCCATTTCGCGAAAAGCACAAGCCGCAGTTTCAATAGAATTCATATAAATCAGTTTCCGTTTCTGAAGAGATATGCAGCACCGATAATTCCGGCATCATTGCCAAGCTCCGCTGCTACGAGCTTTGTCTGCTTTACGCTATATTTGGAGAATCTTTCCCTTTCAACAATTTCACACATCGGTGCAAGAAGTGTGTCACGTTCCTTGCTTATGCCGCCGCCGATACATACGATATCGGGCTGGAAGGTATTGATAATATTGATAACACCGCAGGCAACATATTTTATGTACTGCTCAACAACAGCTGTACCTGCTTTGTCACCGGCACGAAGAGCATCAAAAGCGGTCTTTCCGTTTACCTCGGAGAGATTTCCATCGGCAATCTCCCACATCTTTGACTGCGGGTTTGCTTCCATTGCGTCCTTTGTCTGCTCGATAAGAGCTGTTGCGGAAGCATACTTTTCCCAGCAGCCGCATCTGCCGCAGTTGCAGGGCTTACCGTCCATAACAACAACGGTATGACCGATCTCGCCGCCGGCAAAGTTTGAACCGCAGAAAATCTTTCCGTCAAGAATGATTCCGCTGCCGACACCGGTTCCGAGTGTGACACAGACCGCACTTTTTGCGCCCTTTGCCGCACCACCGAAAAGCTCACCGAATGCTGCAGCGTTGGCATCATTTTCAAGTATTACCTTTTTGCCGAGTCTTGCTTCAAGAGCTTCGCCCATCGGATAATTGTGCATGCCGAGGTTGCCGGCAAATTCAAGTATACCGGTTTCTGCATTGACAGTACCGGGAGTACCGATACCGATGTTTTCAATATCAGCCATGGTAAGGCCGGCATTCTTTACAGCCTCAAAGCATGCTGCGGCAATATCGTCCATGATCTCATCGGCAGGACGGGGCATATTTGTATCAGCCGTACCGCGGCCGAT
>JAGBFS010000049.1 GCA_017936365.1 Clostridia bacterium | reverse complement strand
TGGTGCGATATCTCATGCGGCCGAGCAGCTTGACCAGCTCGGGATGAAGCGAACCGATGGAGGTTTCGAGAACGACGCGTTCGCCGTCCTGCTTGATCTTGGCCTCGACCTCGCGGCGGGCCTTGTCAACCATCTCTTCGATGCGGGCGGGATGTATGCGTCCGTCATTTATCAAACGCTCAAGAGCGATGCGTGCAACTTCACGTCTAACGGGGTCGTGGCTGGAAAGGGTGATGGCTTCGGGAGTGTCGTCTATTATCAGATCAACGCCGGTGAGCGTTTCAAGCGCGCGGATGTTTCTTCCTTCGCGTCCGATGATGCGTCCCTTCATCTCGTCAGAGGGGAGCGGAACTACCGATACGGTAGCTTCTACGACCTGCTCTGCAGCGCAGCGCTGAATAGCAAGCGAGATAATGTTGCGGGCCTTTACGTCGGCCTCTTCTTTCAGGCGGGATTCCATCTGAGAAATTCTGAGAGCCTTTTCGTGGGTAAGTTCTCCGTCAAGGCTTTTAAGGAGATAATCCTTTGCCTGTTCAATGGTGAAGCCCGAAATCTTTTCGAGCATATCGAACTGGCTTTTTTTAACGGTTTCAGCCTCTTCAAGTTTGAGCTCGGCAGCTTTCAGCTTTGCGGAAAGAGCCTCTTCTTTCTTGTCGAGGTTGTCTATTTTCTTGTCAACGGTTTCTTCCTTGTGCTGAACTCTGCGTTCAAGGCGGGAAACCTCACTGCGGCGTTCCTTGATCTCGCGTTCGCTTTCGGATTTTAGTTTGAAGATCTCGTCTTTTGCTTCAACGATCGCTTCTTTTTTCTTGGTTTCAGCGGCCTTGATGGCTTCGCTGACTATTCTTTTTGCTTCATTTTCGGCAATTCCAAGTTCCTTTTCTGCGACATTCTTTCTATATTTAATGCCTGTGGGAAAGGCAATTACAACACCGATTATAAATGCAATGGCTATTGCTATATAAGATATCATAAATTCATGTTCCTCCTTTCATCTAATTATTTAAAATATCTTATTATTATACCGACTGCATAATACAGTCAAAAATATTTTACATTTTTATGCGTTTTATGTCAAGGTGGTTTAACGCAGAGGAGAATAATTATAAATGCCGTTAATACACAAACAAAACCGCCGTGCGGAAGCGCGGCGGAATATGTATTTATTTAAATTTGAATATGGATTTTTTGCGCTGCGGAAGCAGGCTGTCATAACCGAAACGGCTTGCAAAGCGATCCTTCAGCGTATTCAAAAGCAGTGAGCGAAGCGCTGATTGATCTGAGCCGGAAAGCGCCCTTTTGGGGATGATGATAGACTGCTCAGCATTGAAATATATAAGGAAAATTTCGGTCAGCTCAAAGGCGCAGGCAAGATTTTCAATGGGGCAGCTGGAGCTTTTTCCGTTATAAGGGGTTTCTATCTTTACAATGCCCTTGGAAAAGGTGACCGACATTTGTTTAAAAAGCGAATTGTCCTTGCTTTTGGTATACTTTAAAATTCCGTGCTCGATTCCGGCTATAGTAAAAAGAAGCCAGATGAGATAACCGAGGAAAAAGTATGCGGGCAGCATAAAGGGCGGAATAAAGCCCATGCTGCTGCCTAACCAGCAAAGCAGCGCGGCGGCGCCGAGAATTACGAATATTTTAAGTGCGATGCGATGGCGAAAGGTAGCGGCGTAATAAACCGCCATGTGGTAATCGCGGCTGGATATCGAATAAGTAGCTTTTATCTCGTTCATTTATATGGCTCCTTTATGTTTATCTGTTCCAGTATTTTCGGTCAAGGGTGCGATATTGGATTGCTTCGCTTATATGGTCGGAATTTATTATGTCATCTCCGCCGATATCGGCAACGGTGCGGGCAACCTTAAGTATGCGGTCATAACCGCGCGCCGAAAGGCCAAGACGGTCAAACGCCGCCTGAAGCAGCTTTTGAGCATCATCGGTAAGGGGACAGTGCTCTTCCAGCATCGAGCGGGGAATAGATCGGTTGCAG
>JAGBFS010000048.1 GCA_017936365.1 Clostridia bacterium | reverse complement strand
TTTGCCGTCAGATAAGACAGAAAAGTGAAAACATAGGCATTATAATGCTTACGGCAAAATCGCAGGAGATAGATAAGGTAGGCGCACTTATGATGGGTGCGGATGACTTTGTTACAAAGCCCTTCAGTCCGAGCGAGCTTGTTGCAAGAATCGATGCGCTTTACCGCAGAGTTGCGCTGGTTTGCGGCTATTCGGAGGAATTGAGATCGGGTGAGTTTACGCTCAATCTGCGCAACAGGACTCTGCTAAAAAATCAGTCGCTTATCGAGCTGACGCAGGTGGAATTCCAGATAATGGAGTATTTCTTTGCAAATCCCGCAACAGCGCTTGACCGCACAAGCATACTCGATCATGTGTGGGGCGAGGGCTATTTTGGCGAAGAAAAGATAGTCGACGTAAATATCCGCAGACTTCGCATGAAGATTGAGGATGAGCCGTCCAACCCCAAACATATCGTAACCGTGTGGGGACTTGGTTATAAGTGGGAAGCTTAATTTGAACAATATGATTTTGCGGCGAAAGGCGGTGGGTCGGATATCAGGCTGTTAAAATACATAGGGCGTAAAATTATAAGCCCGTTTACGTTCGTCTGGCGAATGATAAGAAGCACAGGTATAACAAGACGCTGGCTGAGAAATTCATTCACCATAATAATGCTTGCGCTTGTGCTTATAGTTTTTGCGCTTTCGCTGCTTGTTCGCAACAATTATTATACAAGCATAAAACAGGCACTCCATCAGCGAAGTGCGGCAACTGCGGAGTTTTTCTATTCTACGTCGGGCGTAACTACCGGCAGCGGAAAGGATTTTTCGGCGGCGGCTCTTGCCTTTGTCGAAAGCTTTGAAACGCGCGACAAAATGGAGCTTCAGATAATCGACCAGACCGGTACGGTGCTTGTATCGTCCACCGGCTTTGAGACCGATCCTCAGGACAGTGTCCATGATTTCGCTCAGGCGGTTCAGAGTTCGAACGGTGTCGGCTCGTGGGAAGGCACAAACTCCAACGGAGAGCACGTTATTGCGGTTAGCCGCCTGTTTTCTGTAGAGAAGGGCGCAAGAGCCGGAGCGCTGCGGTTTGTAGTTTCGCTTGAAGCCGCAGATGAGATGGTAATAACATTGACCGTCGCGATGGCGCTGCTTGCTTTGATAATAATGTTTTTTGTGCTGCTCTCGGGCAACTACTTTATAAGGTCCATCGTTGAGCCGGTAAAGAGCATCACAGCGAGTGCCAGCCAGATTGCAAAGGGCGATTTTGACATACGACTGGAAAGCGATCACAGCGACGAAATAGGCGACCTTGTAGAATCGATAAACTCCATGGCTGCGGAGCTCGCCGCAGGTGAAAAGATTAAAAATGATTTCATATCATCGGTTTCCCATGAGCTTCGTACGCCTCTTACCGCGATAAAGGGGTGGGGCGAGACCCTTATTACCTGCCCGAGCGATGAAAAAATCGTATCAAAGGGAATGAAGGTAATAATCGGTGAAACCGAAAGACTTTCAGGCCTTGTCGAAGAATTGCTCGACTTCTCGCGTCTGCAGAGCGGCCGAATGAAGCTGGAGTTTGAAAAGATAGATGTTCTGGCCGAAGTGTCGGATGTTGTATTCTTCTTTTCAAAAACAGCCGAAAAACAGAAGGTCAATCTTACCTTCTTTGAGGTGGATTCTCTGCCGGTGATATATGCCGACAAGGGCCGTTTCCGCCAGATACTGGTCAACATCATCGACAATGCAATAAAGTACAGCGAGTCGGGCGGCGAGGTTTATATTACCACTGCAAGTGACAATGAATGGGTAAAGGTGCTCGTTCGTGACCACGGATGCGGTATAGCCGAGAAGGATCTTGCGCTCATTAAACGCAGATTCTATAAAGCAAACGCAAGTAAACGCGGGTTTGGTATCGGTCTTGGTGTTGCGGAAGAGCTGGTATCGCTGCATCAGGGCAAGCTTCTTATCGAGAGTGAAGAAGGGGTTGGAACGCTGGTTACCATACTCATGCCGGTTGCCGAAAAATTTGATCTGGTACTGGCCGAAAAATCAAAGGTATCTGAAAATGTCAATATCGATGCAGAGCATCAGATAACCGAAAAACAAATATAATGATAAAAACACCGTCTGTTCTTTGCCGAGCAGACGGTGTTTTGTAATATATAGGATTAATATTGCAGAATGTATATTATTTTATCGAGTTCTGAATGGCTACGAGAGCATCCATGATTGAGTTGAGCTGCTGATCTTCAGCGGCGGATGAGCCGGAGGAAACATATTCGCTGAAGTTTGCCATATATGATTGAAACTCGGTCGAAAGGGAAACAAGCTGGGAGTGGATTGCAGCACAATCGGCAGGCACGCCGTCGGTCGGATAATTATTTATCATACGCGTCCAGCCCGATGCATTGTCGGATAATGCGATGTAGTCTTTGGCAGCAGCGAATTTCTCGACCTTTTCTTTGCTGTGGGCTTTTTTGAAGCTGTTAAGCTGAAGAAGAAGGTCGGTGAATTCATCGATGCGTTTTGCGGCGTCAGCACGGTATTGCTGTGATGTTTCGGCAACGTCCCATTTGTACGCTATCGCCTCAACCACCTTCGGGGCTGTGGGCGCGGAGGTGGGCTGGGTTGTCTGAACAGTGTCAGTCTGGGAAACGGCCTGAGTTTCCTGGGCATCGGCCGATGCCGAACCTGACGCTGCGCCGCCGTTATCGGAGCATGCGGCGAAGACAAAAATTGCAAGAAGACACAACATAGTCAGTAAAATACTTTTTTTCATGTATACCACCATTCCCGTTATCGCAGAATTAAAAATAATACTTTTTATATGGCGGCGGAGCAAAAATGCCGCCATATATTTAAAGTATATCAAAGTCGGGAAAGGTTTGTCAATAGGATTAAGCGTCGGGTCAGCTGCCGGAACGTCTGCTGAAATCCTCCTCAAGGTCTGCACACCAGTTTTCCTCAAGCGGCATACAGGCGCGCACGCTGCATACTGCGGAAGAAACGGCATCGTACGCCAGCTTCTGACCTTCGCTGTCGCAGTTGTACCTTACTGCGCGGTCGGCGCCTATTCCGTAGCGGCCGGCGGTTTCCACGGCATCGATGTTTGCGGCAAGGAAGATAAATTCCCAGCCGTATTTTTCCTTTTGGTTTTCGATGAGTTTTTTAACCGTATCGCTGTCAAAGCGACGGCTGGCGTTTTCCATACCGTCGGTCATGATGATAAACATCGTGTTTTCGGGGACATCCTCCCGACGGGCGTATTTGTGGATGTTTCCGATGTGCTTTATTGCACCGCCAAGCGCATCGAGAAGGGCGGTGCAGCCGCGCACACTGTAATCATTATCGGTCATTTTTGGCGTGTCGGAAAGCGGTATGCGGTCGTGAATGACCTCGCTTTCGTTATCAAAAAGCACGGTCGAAACATAACATTCGCCCTCCTGTTTCTTCTGCTTTTCGATCATGGAGTTGAAGCCGCCTATAGTATCGGTTTCAAGGCCGCTCATCGAGCCGCTTCGGTCAAGAATGAAAACAAGTTCGGTAAGATTCTTTTTCATATTGTTTTTCACCTTTCATAAAAAGTAATGTGGCTGTCAGGTTTTCACCTTACAGCCACATTATAGAATATATCAAACTTTGTTTGGTCGCTTTGCAGGCGACATTTAAGCACCCAGCAGATTCTGATCAAAGGCAAAGAGCGCTTCGTTTATTTCAAATATATTATAGTTTCCCATGCGGATAAAATATTCGACTATAATATCGAATTTACTGCTGCGCGAAAGGGCGAAACCGGCCTTTGCAAGCATATCTTTTGCCTCTTCGAGCGGAAGCTCCAAAGCGATGGCAAAGGCTATAGCGGTCTGCTTGCTGGGCTTGTAATTAATATCGCCGCGTATTTTTGAGAACAGCTTGCGATCTATATTTGCCTTTTTGTAGCATTGTGCATCGGTCATACCAAGCTCGTCGATCTTACGCAGAAGCATCTGCGAAAAGCTTTCGTCGATGTTGTGAAGAAGCCCTGTCAGCTCGTTGACATTTGAACAGATGAAATTAACCGATACGGGCTCCGGCTCGGACGACATAACCGATGCTTCACAAGCATCCATTTCGGCATCGTCTTCGGTGTATGGGGCGGAAGCTTCTTCATCCGGACACCCTTCCGTCATCTGCATATCATACATCATGGCACTTGGACGCGGGAACGGGCGGTCGCGTCTGTATTTAGGAAGAGCGTCGATATAGTTATCGTCGATATATTGCTCGATGTCCGAAACCAGCCGCTCGCTTATCTGGAATGATTTTTTGTCGAAGACAACAATGTAAACGCTGATTTCGTTATCGCAAAGAAAATCGCTTACAGCATCCATCGCGACACGAAGCGCCTGATCCTTCGGATAACCGTATATTCCCGAAGAAATAAGAGGGAAAGCAATAGATTCGCAATCATATTTCAAGGCGAGCCGGAGTGAATTTGCATAACAGGAATAGAGCAAATCGCGTTCGCCCTTGCCGCCGCCCTGCCATACCGGGCCGACTGTATGGATAATGTATTTGCACGGAAGCTTGTATCCGCCGGTTATTTTTGCCTCGCCTGTTTTGCATCCGCCAAGAGTGCGGCATTCGGCAGCAAGCTCCTTGCCTGCGGCACGGTGTATTGCGCCATCAACACCGCCGCCTCCGAGCAGAGAGGAGTTTGCGGCGTTTACAATGGCGTCAACCTTCATTTTTGTTATATCGTTGCGGACAATTGATATCGGCATTTTTCGCCCCTCCTTAACAGCATCATTGTATCATAAGGCAAAAATTTATTCAATGCAAAAAGGTGTGACAAATCGGGATATTTTGCCGTTTGCTGTAAAGGATATATTTTGAAAGGATTTGATCAAAAATGAGCGTTTCAAAAAAGGAATACGCAAAAATGACGGAAAAGGCTTCGCCGCCGTCACCGTCATATCTCAATTATCCCAAGGCGTTTCTTATCGGAGGCCTGATATGCTGTCTTGGTCAGGGGCTGACCAATTTCTATAAAGATGTAATAGGCAAGGAAATTATAGAAGCAAGAGCCTGTACATCGATAACCCTTATAGGAATAACTGCGGTACTGACGGCGCTCGGATGGTTTTCTTATATAGCCAAGCATGCCGGCGCAGGTACCGTCGTTCCGATAACCGGTTTTGCAAACGCTGTTGTATCGCCGGCGATAGAGTTCAAGAGCGAGGGACAAATTTTCGGTGTGGGCGCAAAAATGTTCATTATCGCCGGACCTGTTGTAGTCTACGGTACGTTTGCCGCGTTTATTTACGGAATTATATATTGGATTGCGCAGAGGTTTTTTTGATAAAAACGATCTCGTAATTTGCGGGAAAGGAATGAGTTAAATTGAAAAGAATAGGAAGAGCATCGGCTGCATTTGACAATGTGTCAATAGAAGCCTTTGCCTGCGTTGGCGGAAAAATGGAGGGGGAGGGGCCTCTCGGAAAGAAAATAGACAAAATATTTGAGGATACTCTTGCGGGAGAGGAAACATGGGAAAAGGCGGAAAGCCGCCTTGTACAGGAGGCGGCAAGCCTGTGCATAGAAAAATCGGGATATAGCTCGCGTGATTTTGATTATATCTTCAGCGGCGATCTTTTGAACCAATGCACGGCATCTTCGTTCGGACTTATAACCCTTGGTATTCCGATGATAGGTATGTACGGAGCGTGTTCAACTATGGCGAGCAGTCTTATGTGCGCTGCGCTTTTTACCGACAGCGGCGCCGCACATCGCAGTATTGCGGCAACGTCATCTCATTTTGCGTCATCGGAGCGGCAGTTCAGGAATCCTCTTCGATACGGAGGTCAGCGTCCGCCATCTGCGCAGAGAACCGTGACCGGCGCGGGGGCGATGGCGGTAGAGCGCGGCGGAAGGTTAAAAATAACCCACGCTACCGCAGGTATAGTTATCGATCTCGGCGTGAGTGATGCGAATAATATGGGGGCGGCGATGGCACCGGCAGCGTCGTCCACAATACTGCGGCATTTTGATGCCGTAAAATCTGCACCGGAGGATTACGACTGCATCATAACGGGTGACCTTGGTCAGGTGGGGAGCGATCTGCTTTATGAGCTTATGAATAAGGAAGGTGTAGATATTTCCCGTGTTCATAAGGACGGGGGTCTTATGATATTTGATCGCAAGGTACAGGATGTCCATGCAGGAGGATCCGGATGCGGATGCTCAGCAACAGTTATGTGCGCCGAAATACTGCCGATGCTTGATCGAGCCGAAATCAAACGTGTGCTGTTTGTCGGAACGGGCGCGCTGATGTCGCCCACCAGCTCGCAGCAGGGAAACAATATCCCGTCGGTTGCTCATGCGGTGGAAATCTCGGTGGGGTAAAAAGATAACGGGCAGCTTTATATAGCTGCCCGTTATTTGTGTCAAATGTGCCGCGCAAGGGGAATCTAATATCAGCGCATAAGCAGATGTGCAATGTAAAGATATAAAACTATCAGCAATGAGATAGAGGCGTATAAAATAAACGCGGTTTGCTTTTTTTGCTTGTCGATCCATCGGCACAGCACAACAGGAAGCACTATGCTGAAAATGGCCACGACACACGTTACGGCAAGATTTCCCCCGGTGTAATAAGCGTTGACACGCATCTCGCCAAGGGAAAAGCCCGGCAGAGCCGGAACGCCTTTATGAGAAAGGACGGCCACCGCGATCGAAAACAGCACGAAACAAAGCTGATGATAGTAAACGACATACTTAGTGTTTCTGCCCAAAATAGCCAGCGTTCGGCTGCTGCCGATATACTTTGATAAAGAATAGGAAAGACCAAGGAAGAAGACCGTTGCCGTTATCGGAGCGACTATCGCGACCCAGAAGCCGTTAGGTACGGTAATGGGGATAAAGTTCATATCGCGGACATTGGTGGTTATTTTGTATCCGGTAATTCCAAGAAAGGCGGCCTGCAAAGAAAAGATGACCAGAGAACTTTTAACATTTAGGAATCTCTTTATATGGGGTTCCGCATATTGACGGTAGCAGATACCTAACCAGAAAAAGAACATCAGATATCCGAGCCGCAGCAGCGCGTTGATGAATTCGTCTCGTGTACCGTTATGGTCGTAATATATACGTATGCAGCAATATAGACAGGTGAGGAATGTGGCGGCAAGATAGATTGGCGATGCCTTGCCGTGAGCAAGGCGATCCATGACGCACGCAAGGATTTCGATGATAACAAGAGCAAAGATAAACCATAAAGATACGTTGATGCGAAATTGATCCCCCAAGGTAAATGGGGTTACAAACAGTGACTGAAAGGTTATCGGTCGTCCGTAATCGGCAAGACCAAATATGAGAATCAAAAAGGAGAACAGACCGCATACCGCATTGACTAAAAATGCGGGCAAAAGATGGGTGCGCAGCTTTTTGATAATATAATCTTTCGTGTTGAGGGTACGGTTGAAAAAATAGCCCGATATGAATATAAACATCGGCATGTGCCATGAGTAGTACGGGAAGGCTATATTGAATATGTTTGGAATGTCTTCGCCCCCGGTGTCGGCGTGACCAAAGACAACAGAAATAATACCGATACACTGCATTATAAGCATGGAGGTGTTCAGCTCTTTTGAGGCTGAACTTTTTTGTGCGATGGTCGTCTGCGCCATTTATGCTCAAATCCTTTGTCAGAAAATATGCACGTATTGTAGCATATTGAAGCATATAAATCAAGCGAGCCGGCGTCAGGATAATGAACACGGGTATGTATAAAGCGGCAGCATGCGCAGGGAATTTAGATAAAAAAGACAACGCACAGCGTTTTGCCGGGTTGTCCGTTGTCTTTTTATCGGTCGCATTTTATTTTGTATAGACTTGAAGTTTCATGGAATCCGAAAGATTCCGTATAATCCATTCCATCGACGAAGTACACATAAATATGCGTATCGTCATACCGCAGATAATCATTGTCATAGGAAACCTTTTTGCCGATGCGAGTTAGGTTTTTGCCATCAACAGTTATTTTGTAAAGATATCTGTCGGAGGTTGTGCTTTTGCTACCTATGAAATAAATGTATTTTCCGCTTACAATAAAGTCATTTGTGGTTATATCTGTAAGCTGTGTTTTTTCACTTCCGTCCTTTTTTACCCTATATAGATAGCAGTTGTCAAGATATTCACCGAACAGATCGGCGTTGTAATAGATGTATTCACCATCAAAAATCACATCGAAGATACCAAGAGCGGAATATTCGGAGGCATCAATGATATCCGTGACATCGCTGCCGTCCATGTTTGCGCGAATTATATCGCCTCCGGCAATTCCTATATAGATATATCCGCCATCGAAATAATAGGAGTTTATGCTGTCCGGATATATCGTAGATTCATCGCTGCCATCAGGCTTTATTCGGCGCAGACCGGTGCCGTATGTATATCCGTCCGGGCCGTAGTAGGGAGTGTAATAAATATATCCATCGTTATAAGATATATCAGAGGCCGGTACCGGAGAAATACGCTCATCGGCGGTGCCGTCCTCTTTTCGGCGGTGGATCACAGGGGCGCTTAGGTGATAATCCGGATATTCCGGGTGGTTTTCGTTGTCGGTGTAATAAACCCAACCATCGGTGACAAAAAGAAAGGTTGAATAAAAATCGGTAAAAGCTTCATCGCCCGAGCCGTCCGATTTTACCCTACGAACTGAATTGCCATCGCTGTAGTAAATATACCCTTGAGCGCTTGGCTGAGCGCTCAATCTCAGCTCTTGCTTGCTCGATTTTACAGGCTTGTCTACAGATCGATCGCTGCAGCCGGATATTGAAAGCATTAAAAGTATGACAGTGATCAGCGCGAAAAATTTTTTCAAAACATCATCTCCGTCTTATTAAAAAACGATCATGCCGCCTTATTTTATAAATTTATGTTATCATTTCAGATGTTGTCAATCAACCTTGCGGATTTTAAGAAAATATTTCCTGTTTGTAAAAGATGCTGATGTTTTGAAGGGGCTACAAAAGGTCATGCCAAAGATGTATTCGGCATGACCTTTTGTGTAAACGACAGCAATATGATTATTCAACGTCATAAACCATGTCATCATAATAATGTATGCCGGAATCGCTCAGCTCAAGTTTTTCAATTTCAGAAAAATCATCGAGGCGGCATTTGATAACGTGGGAATCGGAGCAGACAAAGAATTCGTCACCGATATAAAGACCGCGAAGAAGGGAAGACCAATGGTCAAGCTTTATCTCGGCACGCTTGTAAAAGCCTTCGCTTTTGCTGTAGCCGTATATGAGATAGCCGGTGTATTCGTCGGGGAAGGCGATGAGGTTGTGCTCTTTATCCACGATTATGGCCTTGTGGTTGTGAAGAGCCTCCGATGAATACTGGTCTTCAAGGATCTTTGTGCAGATTTCGGATACATCGGCAGGATCGCTTATATCGAACATGGAAAGCTTCATCGAATCAAGACGGCCGGTTTCAACGTCTGCGTCATAGCCGATTCCGAAAAGGAGACCATCATCGTAGGGGTGGAGGTAGCTGGAAAAACCGGGGATCTTAAGTGCGCTGAGGATCTTTGGAGAGGTAGGGTCGGAGAGATCCGCGGCAAAGAGCGGGTCGGTCTGGCGGAATGTAACGAAATAGCAGATATCGCCCATGAACCGAACCGAACGGACGGTTTCGTCCTCGCCCAAGCCGTCAACAAATCCGGTTTGATTCAGCTTGCTGTCAAGTATATAAAGGCCGGAACTGCGGCTGGAGGAGTAATCGTAGCTGTCTATACCGTTTGTATATATAGTTTGGGTGCTTTCGCTGCTGGTTGTGACAACGCGGAAATGATCGTCGTATTCATCCATTGAGAACTGGTTGAGAAGCGTTCCCGGAACGTTTCCGGAGGAAACAAGATTTATGGAAGAACCGTCAAGATCGTAAAGTGCAAGATTTGTATCGGTAGTGTCTTTGTAGGATACAGCAGCGCCCTTTTTGTCGTCGATAAAGAATTTTTCCTCGGTCTTGCCAACGGTGCTTGCGACAAGCATATTTCCGCCGGAGCTTACATAAATCTCGCCGGTGCCGCCGAGCACCGCCTTTGTGTCGGCATAATTTTTCGGCGATGAGATATCGACACAGGTTATTACAGCGTATGATTTGTTATATGAGTTGGAGAAATAGCTGATGTCATCCGGGGCAATTAAAGCCTCATCGCCATTGCATACAACGGTGGGGATGTAGGTTTCGGGGCTGTTCTTTTCAGCATATCTGTAATAGAAATAGTAGCAGTTTGATATTGTATAAATGTGGTCTCCGATCATGCGCGAGGTGTGGTATACACCGTCCTGCATAAGAGTGGAGATAAGCTCGGGAGCTTTTGGGTCAGAGATATCGTAAACAGAAACTATGGTATGGCTCAGACCTTCGGTGTATATATCAAAAACAGCGGTCAGGCGATTTGAGGAAACGTAAAATTCAAAGCCGGTTGTTTTTTCGCCATCCAAACCTATGATAGTGTTGGAAAGCTCAGTCATGTTTTTGGGGTCGACGATGGTAAGATTGTGTCCGCGGGCAATGTAAATGTATTTGCCATCGGTTTTTGTTACATCGGCCTCATCCACTCCGGCGGACTGAACATTTGTCTGCGAATAGCTGTCGGTTTTGCCGGAACTGACAGAGGGGGCGGCCGAATCAAAGGATGCAGAATCGGAAGTGACGGACTCTTCCACAACCATTTCGGCGTCCTCTACCACCATGCCGCCGTTGAATATGATCTGCAGAGGGCTCTGTCTGCGTTCGCGATGCATGACTTTATATATTTCGTTGTAGTCTTCGGCGATGGTTACATAACTTCCTGTCGGTGAATCAAGAGGCGAGCGGTCGGCGCATTTGACAAGGCAGAGGCCGCATACGCCAAGCAGGACAGCTGCACCAAGCACGACCGATGTTATTTTTGCCCACAGCGGGAAGCCCTTTTTTGTCTTATTGGTGGTTTTCTCCATTTAATATCATTCCTTTCCTTCTGATGCGGGACTCGTTGTCCCTTTGTCTATATAACGGACGGGGGAAGGAAAAGGTTGGAGAAAAATAAAAATTATTTTTTAATGGTGCCGTTTTCTATTATTACACGCCTGTCGGCCTGCGCCGCGAGCTTTTCATCATGGGTGATAAGCAGTAACGAACAGCCCGAATCAACAAGTGTGCGCAGAAGATATGCGATCTCCTTTGAAGCCTGGGGGTCAAGATTGCCGGTAGGCTCGTCGGCTAAAATCAGCTTGGGCTGCATGGCGATGGCCCGTGCTATTGCCACGCGCTGGCGCTGACCGCCGCTCAGCTCGCCCGGCTTGTGGCTTTCCCTGTCGGAAAGCCCGACCGATTCAAGTGCGCGGTGAGCCATTTTGCGGCGATCGGCACCGGGAATACCGCGATAGATAAGGGGGAGCTCAACGTTTTCAAGAGCGGTCATTGAAGATATCAGATTGAAGCTCTGAAAGATAAAACCGATGCTCATACTGCGTATTTTTGCGAGCTCGCGTCCGGCCATCGATGCACAGCTTTGTCCGCAGAAAAAGTATTCTCCGTCGGTGGGACGGTCGAGCAAACCAACTATATTCATAAGGGTGGATTTTCCCGAACCGGAACGCCCTGTAACGGCGCAGTATTCGCCCTCGGACAGCGAGAGGTTGACCGAATCGAGTGCCTTTATATCGCCGAATTTTCCGCTGTACACTCTGCC
>JAGBFS010000047.1 GCA_017936365.1 Clostridia bacterium | reverse complement strand
TATAAAGAAAAGGTTGAAAGCTTCTCAAAATTCCTTGATATAGCTGTTGACACTTACGAAAAGGCAGAGCTTAATATCAAATCCAATGCGGAACAATTTATGTAATCTGACAGGAGGGAAAATTTATGGCTGAAATAATTGTGGATATCAGCGCACTCAACAGCATCTCCTCTAAAATAAGAAATCTTGTGGACGATTATGACGACGAATACCGTGAAATGATACGAATGGTCACAACTATGGCTCAATGGAGCGGTGTCGACAGCACAGCTTTCAAAAATTCCGTCAAAAGCTTTACGGACGATTTTGCAAAAATCAAACGTGAGCTTGACGAATACGCAAGCTTCATTCAGACAGGTGCAAAAAAATACAAGGATGCACAATCAAACGCTGTCAAGCTGGCAAAGAAAATCTGACCAATCACTTATCCTGAACGAAAGGAACGGTAAAAACAATGATTGCTGTCAATTATTCAAAAATGCTCGCAGTAGCATCGCGTTTCAGATCGCTAGCCTATGATTACCTGGAATCAGCCAACAAGCTGATCAGCGGATTCAGACAGGTAAACGGCTGCACTGATGAATCGATCCCGGTTGCAGAACGGGCTGCGCTTGAATTGTACCGCGATATGCGAGATACTGCACAAGAGCTTTTAAGATTGGCAAATTCTTACGAAAACGCTGTACATGAATACCAACGCACACAAACCTCTTTCAGCGGCGGAGGAGGTCGCGGCGGCGGTGGCGGAGGTGGCGGCGGACGATGGTAGTGCCGTCATTTTCCCGTTATCATTTTTATTAATCTGATAGGTGGTGAACCAACTTGTCCCAATTAAAGATAAAAACAAATCTATTTGAACGCGCCGCTGTATCCGTTTCCAATGTCGCGTCGGACATCTCATCTGATGCACGCACAGCTTCATCGCTAAGATATCAAATCGACTGGAAAATCAAGTCTGCCGGAAATTTCGACAGCAAGCTCAGAAAAATCATATCGCAAATGAACAGCCAGGCTACAAGAGCAAAAAGCATCTCCCAATATTTGGTATCTGCCTCGGATATTTATTTTGATTGTGAAAATGAGCTTTATCACGCCCTCACAGGCGGTGCGCTTGCAAAAGCATCTGTTCCCGATCATACTGTTGAATACGGAAAATATCAGCAAACCGAATCTGAAAAAACCAGATCAAAATTCAGCTGGAAAGATAAATCTTTACTTGAAAAAGACGAAGAAACAGAATATTATGATAAAGACGGCAATAAGATAAAGAAGAAAAAAGGCACCGAATTCTACGACCGCGAACACACCATAGCGGAAAAAGAATGGCGCGAAGAAATATCATATTCCGTTTATGAGGAATCGGTAAGCATGGACGGTATAGACAGTTCCGTGGTTGTCGGCAAATCGGAGGTACACGCATCAGCTTCCGGCGGTTTTTATGTCATTGACGCAGACGGCAAAAAACGCCTCAGCCCCGGCGGCAAGGTCGAGGTCGGCACCAGCTTTACCGCTCTTGAATCATCAGTCGTCGCACAGGTAATGGGCGATGAAAATTTCGGTCTTAATTCCGCAATTACCGCTACCATCGGACAAGCAAAGATGGACGCCGCGGCACAGCTTCAGATAATCGGCGAAAATGGAGTTTTCGATCCGCAGATCGGTGTCAGCGCCGATGCCGAGCTTATTGTTGCCGAGATAGAAGGAAAAATCGGCGTAAATGTTCTCGGCGGTGAAATCGGCGTTAAGGGCGGTATAAACTACGGCGTCGGTGCTCATGCCGAAATCGGCTATCGTGACGGTATATTCAAATGCGATATCGGTGCCTCTCTCGGTATAGGCGCATCTCTCGACTTTGAAATTGATATCGGCGGAATGATAGACGGCGTGCGTGATATAGCAACACCAGCCATTGAGTCCATAAGCGATGGCGTTCAGGACTTTTTCAACCGCGTAAAATTCTGGTAAAATCCAAATATTTATATATTACATATCAACGGAGGATTAAATTATGAATAACAACGGATTGCTTCCTATCGGTTCTGTTGTACTTCTCAACGAAAGCAGAAAAAAAGTTATGATAGTCGGCGTGGCACAGCGCAGCGCAAGCAGCCCCGATACAATCTGGGATTATTCCGGCGTACTTTTCCCAGAAGGTTACCTTGGCGCAGACAACATGATTCTTTTCAACAACGAGCAGATCACCCAGCTCTTCGTTCTCGGTTATCAGAACGCCGAGCAGCTTGCATTCAAGGCAAAAGCCGATGCAGCGCTCGAAAAGCTTCGCGGCAAATAAAATTCCCTTTCGCCCACCTCCCTGTTGCAATTTAAGTGATTATTGTGTATAATTATTTAAATTCTATTATAAAGAGGATTGGTGGCAATTATGACAAGACGCGACAAAGAGAATTACTATCTTGACATAGCCGAAACCGTTGCCGAGCGCGGCACCTGTATCCGCAGGAATTACGGTGCTATAATCGTCAAAAATGACGTTATAATATCCACCGGATATGTCGGTTCACCAAGAGGACGCAAAAACTGCTCCGATCTTGGCATATGCGTCCGTCAGAAAAACAATATTCCGCGCGGTGAGCGTTATGAGATGTGCCGCTCGGTTCACGCCGAGGCAAATGCCATAATAGCGGTCAGCAGGGAGAAGATGCTTGATTCTACCCTCTATCTTGCAGGCATAGAATACGAAACAGGCGAATATGTCGAAAACGCCATGCCTTGTTCTATGTGCAAGCGTCTGATCATCAACGCCGGTATCAGCCGCGTTGTTATAAGAAAAAACAAAAATGACTATGTCGTCGTGGATGTTCAGGAATGGATCGACAACGACCTTTCTCTTCAGGGCGAATTCGGTTATTAAATTACAAAGGGGCTGTATCTGACAGCCCCTGTTTTCTGTATTAGTCGCCGGTAAGCAGATATAAAAGCACCGCTATCATCTGTATGTTCCTGCCTTCCGAAAGAAAAATCATCAACAGCGCAATTATCAGCAGCTTATCCCCACTCTGTATCCTGCACAGTTCCGGTTCTTTGTAGTCTGCAGACTCTCTGCACAAGTCATCATTTTGCTGTCTGCATTCATTTTCCGGCTTTTTTACGTCATCATCACATTCCGTCCGGGGACAGCCATAGAACCTTTCGTACGCGTTGTCGGGCTCTTCCTTTCTGTATCCGGCCGATTGATGACCGTCTTCTGCATGGTCATTTCCCTCAATCGCCATCCTTGAACGACGCTGCATCTCATAAACCCGTCTTTTGGCCGCTTGCTGCATAGACGCATAATCCGTATATCCGTACCCCATCGCTCCACTCCCCCTTTCAGAATATTTTCTGATCCTTCAGCAGCGTCATTACGCGCATTATGCCAAGCAGCTTTTGTGCTTCATCGGCCTTTTTCTGCCTGCTTTCACCTAAGTAAGGACGAAGGGCATGAAGCAATCGTGTGGCATCGTCTTCTTTATTCATCTGTGAAAGAAGAGGCGCTATTTTCCCGACCATACCGAGTATATCTGTATCTCCTG
>JAGBFS010000046.1 GCA_017936365.1 Clostridia bacterium | reverse complement strand
GATAAATATGATCACTATAGCTGCACACAATGAAACAAGAATCCAGCGAATCGTTTTGACCGTTGTTGTTCTTCTTTTTGCAAGCTGCAAATTAATAACTTCCAACTTTTCAGAAAGGGTCTTTAAATCATCGGTAGTCGGTTCTGTTACAGTTTCTCCAAGCAATTCACTTACGGTAGTATCCAATTCATCCGCCAACATAATCAGCATATCTGAGTCCGGAACTGACAGACTATTCTCCCATTTTGATATAGTCTGCCTTACTACATTCAGCTTAATTGCAAGTTCTTCTTGCGATAGCCCTTTTGACTTTCTAATTCGTTTGATGTTTTCATTAAGCATAATCTGTGCCTCCTTGTTTTGATGGCTCGATTATATATCCAAAAGAGCCGTTGCCACAAGCAACGAGTATTAACATCCGCTTATTTACAGGCTTTTCACAGACAAATTCTTATTTATCGATGAGTTAATTATAACAGACCATTATGGAAAATCCAATAAGCAGACAGCGAAAAGCCACTTTTGACACTGAGATCAAAAGTGGCTTTTAATACTTCTGTATTGCCGCACGATTCAGATTCAAGGTCTGTATCGTGACCTTGTTATCCTAACATAAGCACAGTCGACCTCACAGCTCATGGGAGCGCTTGGTTTCCCGAGCGTCAGCGTTATGCGTTCGATGGCAGGGAATGCGGCGAATATCGCATCGCACACCGCCTGCGCGGCACGCTCGATAAGGTCGTATGTATGAGATGTCATTGCGTCGCGGGCGACGCAGCAAATCTCATCATAGTTTACCGTGTCATTCAGGTCATCGCTTTCGCAGGCCTTTGACAGGTCGAGCGAGAGATTTAGGTCAAGCGTAAACATCTGACCTTCGCGCTTTTCGGTTTCAAAAACACCGTGATGCGCAAAGACGCGCAGACCGGATATGATTATTTCATCACTCATAATTTGGGAGCGAGCTCCTTGGCAAAATCGCCAAGCTGCGCGATTTTATCCTCACATGCCTGCTGGGAATCGCAAACTGCGGTAAGGTAGAACTTGATCTTCGGCTCGGTGCCGGAGGGACGTGCTACAAGAGAGCTTGCGTCCTCCATGATGAATTCAAGCACATTGCTTGACGGAAGATCTATCTTTGTTTCGTTACCGCCGCTGCGGCTGACGGAATTGAGATAGTCGTTGAATGTAACGACCTTCTGTCCGGCAATCTCGCACGGGGGATCGCTGCGAAGTGTATTCATTATTGATGCGATGCGCTCCATACCCTCCTGTCCTTTATAGGACGGGGAATACTGGGTGTGCATGTGGCGGCCGAATTCGCCATAGAGCTCCTCCATGCGCTGGAGCAGGGTCTTGCCCTGTGCTTTGTAGAAAGCGGCCATTTCGCATATAAGCATGGAACCGACAACGGCGTCCTTATCCCTTGCGTGGGTTCCCTCAAGATAGCCGTAGCTTTCCTCGTAGCCCATGACGAAGAGATCGTCCTCACCGGTTTTGGCAAGCTCACACATGATCTCGCCGATGTATTTGAAGCCCGTAAGAACATTTCTGAAATCGCAGTTATATTTCTTTGCGATTCGCTCTGCCATCGAGCTTGTAACGATCGATTTTACCGCGATAAGGGATTTACCCTCGGGTGCGGTCTTTCTTGATAGGAGATAATCGAGCATTACAACACCGACTTCGTTACCGGTCATACGCTCAAAGGTGCTGCCGTTCCATACGGCAATACCTACGCGGTCACAGTCGGGATCGGTAGCAAGAAGAAGATCGGGCTTTTTGTCCATTTTTGCGGCGACTTCGTTTGCTGCACGGAATGCATCTTCGATTTCGGGGTTGGGATATTCACAGCCCTCGAATTTGCCGCCGGGATTGCCGCACTGCTCGGAAACGACGGTGACGTTCTTTATGCCGAGGCGAGCAAGGATATTCTGTACCGGCTTTTCGCCTGTACCTCTGAGCGGAGTGTATACGACCGAAAGGTCGGTTGCGGCGCAGATATCCTTTTCAATGCAGCAGCTTTGAACAGCGTCAAGGAATTTGTCTACGATCTCGCTGCCCATGTATTCAATCATGCCCGATTCGACGAATGAATCGAAATCACCGGTTTTGACATCGGCAAAGATATCAAGACCGCTCATGATATGTTCAATGGAGGCGGCATCCTCGTCGGTCATCTGATAACCTTCGGGGCCGTAGCACTTGTATCCGTTGTATTCGGCGGGGTTGTGGCTTGCTGTTACAACTATACCGGCGTCACATTTCTTTTCCATAAGAGCGAAGCTGAGTATCGGAGTGGGCTGCATTTCAGAGAAAATATAAGCCTTTATGCCGTTTGCCGCAAGTGTTGCAGCGGCGGCCTTTGCAAATTCATCCGATTTGTTTCGGGAGTCGTAACCGATGGCTACACTCTTTTCGCCGCCCTTGCTGCACAGCCAGTTGGAAAGAGCCTGGGTTGCAAGTCCGATAATATGGACATTCATGCGGTTTGTACCGACGCCGATTACGCCGCGAAGACCGCCTGTGCCGAAAGCGAGGGTCTGATAAAAACGGTCGCTTATTGCCTTTTCGCAATCCTTTATCTCTTCGAGCTCGGCTTTGAGATCGGGCTGTGTAACCTTTTCAAGCCATTCTTTGTTGACACTGTTCATTTTGCAGATCATACCTTTCCTCAAGGGTAAAAGTAAACGGTATTAAAAATAAAACCGCCGCATTAAGGCCGCCAAATCAGCGGCCTTAATGCGTTTATTTGTGATGGTTGTTTGTAATATATGGTTTCTTACTTAAGTCTTGCTTTCAGATCGCTGAGCTGATTGGTAAGCTCTTCGGGAAGCTTGTCGCCAAACTTCTTGTAGAACTCTTCGATGCCGTCAGCCTCGGAAGCCCACATTGCATTGTCGACCTCAAGGATGCCCTCAAGCTGCTCCTTGGAGAAATCAAGACCGTCAAGGTTGATGTCGTCAGCCTTGGGAACGTAGCCGATAGCGGTTTCGTCAGCATCAACAGTACCGTCGCAGCGGCTGATGATCCAATCGAGAACGCGGAGGTTATCGCCGAAGCCCGGCCAGATGAAGTTGCCTTCGTCGTCGGTGCGGAACCAGTTTACGTTGAAGATCTTGGGAGCGTTTTCGCCGATCTTCTTGCCCATCTCGATCCAATGGCCGAAGTAATCGCCCATGTGATAGCCGCAGAAGGGAAGCATAGCCATCGGGTCGCGGCGGACAACACCTACAGCACCTGCTGCTGCAGCGGTTGTTTCGGAAGCCATGATGGAACCGACAAATACGCCGTTGTTCCAATCTCTTGACTGGTATACCAGCGGAGCGGTCTTTGCACGGCGTCCGCCGAAGATGATTGCGGAAAGGGGAACGCCTTCACCGGTCTTGATCTTCTCGCTGATGCAGGGGCAGTTTTCTGCCGGAGCGGTGAATCGGCTGTTGGGATGAGCGCCACTACGTGCAAGCTTTTTCTTGGAAGGATCGGACTCAGCCTCTTCATTAGCCTTGGAAATCTCAGCATTCCACTTTCTTCCAAGCCAGTCAATAGCGTTTTCGGGCGGATTCTTGTCAAGACCCTCCCACCAGACGGTGTTGTTGTCAAGGTTGTGAACAACGTTTGTGAAGATAGCGCCCTTCTTGGTGGAAGCAAGAGCGTTGAAGTTGGAATTTTCGTTGGTGCCGGGGGCAACGCCGAAGAAGCCGTTTTCGGGGTTGATAGCATAAAGACGGCCGTCCTCGCCAACTCTGATCCATGCGATGTCATCGCCGATGGTCTCTACCTTGTAGCCCTTGTCAGCAAAAGCCTTGGGCGGGATGAGCATTGCCAGGTTGGTCTTGCCGCAGGCAGAGGGGAATGCAGCGGCAACATACTTGGTCTCTTCGCCGGGACGGGTGATGCCGAGGATGAGCATATGCTCGGCCATCCAGCCTTCCTGCTTGCCCTGATAGGAAGCTATACG
>JAGBFS010000045.1 GCA_017936365.1 Clostridia bacterium | reverse complement strand
TCGGTCGATCCCAAGCCCGAAACCTATGGTGCTGTTGCCCTTTACGGTACTTCCTCATTCCTGCCCGAAGGCTTCAACACGCTTCAGAGTACGGCAAGCATTAGCCGCAGCGAGAGCGCAGAAGAGGGACGCATCAAGCCCAACGCAATTCTCACCCGACTCGATATAACCGTACCTACAGGCTATTCCATAGTCGGCGCGGATATCTACGTTGACGGCGAACTCCGGGAAGATGCGATAAATTACAGCCATTCCGGCACAAGCACACCCGGCACCGGCAACTGGAAGCTCTATTTCGCAAGCAATTACAAGATCCCCGACGGAAGCTCGCTTGAGGTCATCGTAACCTATGGCGACTGGTGCGATTTCACCGTAACACAGAAATACGCACACTCGGTAGATCCCATACCGTCTGAATACGGCGCTGTAAATGTATACGGAAAATACTCCGGCACATTCTTCGTCGACGATTCACGGCTTTCAAATTCGATCTCTGTTCCCAAGACCGAAAGCAAGGCCGTCGAAAAGCTCCGTCCCGATTACGCACTCAACTACATAACAGCGATACCGCAGACCAATTATTCGGTACTGAGCATCGATGTTTATGTTGATGGTACTCTTGTGGAGGATGCAATCGACCTCACACGCACCGGAACACTTAATTCCTCCACCGGAATGTGGAGACTCTATTTCGATCCCGATTTCAGCGTTTCCACAGGCAGCGAGGTCGAAGTAGTCGTGACCTACGGTGACTGGTTCGATATTACCCTCAGCCAAGAAAACCTCCTGAACGACACTCTTGGAAAAATGTCGGTAAAATCTGACAGGTACAACGGATTTGTTTCCGGCAGCACCTATTCGAAAAACTTCGAGATAAGCTCCGCCGAAAGCGGCACAAGACTCGTCCATCCCGATGCGACGGTAAGCGATCTTACCGTCACACCGCCGACCGGCTTGAGCATACTCGAAGCAACGGCAACAGTCACAAAGGACAACATCACGACCGAATGGCTCGTTGACGGCAAGAGTGCGGTAAAGCTCAACGATGACGGCACGGTATCCCTCACCGCGGCACAGCCCGACGGCGATATCGCAATCAGCGTAAAATACGGCAGCCGTATGTATGTAAAGAGCAGCGCCGCCGATGCTGTAACCGTCAATTCTGTGGCCGCAACGACCGAATTTGCAAAGCTTTCCGATATTGAATCGAGCAGCGTCACCCTTGACATCACCGCCAAGGACGGCTGGAAGATAACATCGGTCAGCTACGGCACAAACGAAGCCGCACAGAACACCGTCATTCTTGGAAACGACGGCAAGTACACCATATCTTCCATCGCCTCTGACATCTATGTGAATATCGATGTCGAGCGCGCTGACAGAAAGCTCAGCGCACGTCTTGACGGCACCGGAGCCGCTGACATCATCTACGGCGGAGAGACAACGGCATTGACCGGCTCGGCTAAGGTGATCGACGATGCTGTACAGATCGGCAGCGAGGTAACCTTTGAGGTCACCGCAGGCACCGATACCGAGATCCTCGACGTTACTCTCAACGGCAAATCGCTCGGCAGCGTCCGCAAGTTCACGATGCCCGATACTGACAGCGAAATAGTTGTCTATACCGAGCTCAAGCAGACCAAGCTGATGAAGATCGAGGCTGTTCTTGCCGGAGACGGCGAGGCCGAGGCAAGCTACGGCGATACGGTCGTAACACTCGAAAAGACCGCAAGAGCTATTGCCGCAGATGTAAAGTCAGGCACATACGATATCACCTTCAGCCCGCTGGAGGGCAGCGAGATCGTGTCTGTCACAATCGGCGGCACCAAGCTCACTCCCAAGGGCGGCAGCGGTGACGTATATTCCATCACCGTCGCTGATGAGGATGTGCTTGTAACTGTCGAAACACGCAAGATCCCGTCCTACAGCATCTACGCAAAAGCAAATATTGCCGACGCTGCACAGCTTGGCGGCACAGCACTTACCACCGACTACGAGGTCGTGGCAGAAGAGCTTGAAAACGGCAATGTATCTCTTGAGCTGATCGCCGAATCGGGCTATGAGGTTGTCGAAGTCAAGGGCGGCGACAAAGCCGATGCCCTTACCGTCATCGAGCCGACCGACGGCAAGTACACATTTGACAATCTGAGCTGCGACAAGTATGTCGAGGTCACATTGGCAAAACAGCCGACCATCACGGTGAAACGCACAGGCGACGGCGTTGTATACACCGCCGGAGTCAATGCGGATATCTCGAACACCAGCTATCTCGTCAAATACGGTTCCGAGCACAGCTTCTCTTTCATCCCCCTTGAGGGTGCAGAGCTTGTCAAGGTAACCGTCACACGCGGCGAAAACGCTCCGGTGGTCGTATACGATCCCGCAAACGGAATCAAGCTTTCCCGAAGCGTACGCTCGCTTGACGAAAGCAAGCGTTTTGACCACACACTCGGCAGCGTTACCGAAGACTGCGTCATCGAAGCGGTCTTTACAAACCAGCCGGAATTCAAACTGAATGTGATCAAAACCGGCGACGGTGAAGGCACCTTCAATTACGACGGAACGGTCTACACCAATTCGTTTGACACCACCGTCACCTACGGCAGCGAGCCGTCGATCACCATCAAGGCAAAGGCAGGCTCCAAGATCGTCAGCGTAAAGGTCGGCGATTCCGAAGACACCGCCGAGAAGATTGATTTCAGCGGTTCAAAGCTTACATTGCCGAAGGTCACCAAGGACGTATACGTTGTGGTGGAATTTGAAAAGCTCCCGCCCTCCGGCGATGGCCCCCAGACCGGCGACACAATTGCATCCGTCACAATCAACCTGTTTGTGATCTCCGGACTTGTCTGCGCATTATACGTTTTCAATCGCCGCAAGGCATCAAACGAAGCGTAAGTGTGATATCCTTTCAATCACACAAGCGGTAAATTAAATTGAAAAATCCCTCCCCGGACATTCGGTCGTTTTCCGAATCGTCCCGGGAGGGATTATTATTTTATTCATTATTTAAGGCTGAATGACAACTAACACCGCTTTTTATTTTATCTTGAACACATCCGTAGTTTCCTCGTAATCTTCACCTGTCATATAAGTAATCTTCACTTCTTTGCCGTCGCTTATAAACTCGGCATCGACGATCGGAAAAGCCGAATCTGCAAACGGCTTTGAAAACCCTGTTATTTCGTAATAATAAGCATCGCCGAATATATCGCTCACCGCAACCGTATCATAACTGACGCAGTGCAAAACCTTGCCATTGTGTTCGTCAAATATACAGCGGAAAGTTTTTGAAAAGATATCATTCTCTATATCATAATAATAACCGCTTTGTGTGCCGATGCCTGTCCCACCCTGAGTGGTTACCCGAAGCAGATTATCATCCGTTTGAGTTATTATCGGCATTGCTGTTGATGACTCTACTCTTTTTACCTCTTCGCCTTTGCTGTTGTAGATGCAATAGGCATACATATAATCGCTGCTGAAGATTTTATAATATTCGTTTTCAGAAATAATCATTTCAGCTTTTGGTGTGTCGGTTTGAGATACAGCCCCCGACGAAGAAGCCTCATCTTTATCCGAACAAGCTGCAAGCTGTATTAAAAGAACCAATGACAGCAGTAAAACAATAATCCTTTTCATTATGAATCCTCCGTAATTTCAACTGCACATATTAAACTGCGATAAATCCTGCGTGCTCGGGAATGTTCAGCCAATCATCGCGTCCCCAATCGTGTGCGTACGAATCATATTCTATCAGTCCCTCGGCTCTCTTTGCACTAATGATATCTGCATATGGCCAGTATTGTTCCGCGAGCATATCGTCCTTATCACCAATATGATTTTCGGTTTTCAAAATAAGATAGCTGTGTCCGCAAACTATGATTCTTGGAGTCTTGAGCACAGAATCATCAGCGCCGTTTTCCAAATTAAATCTGACATCGATCATTGGATAATCGCTTGCAAGACATTCTTTTATCTCATCATCCAAAACATAACCCTGACGCCACCAATCAACACGGATTTCTTTGGAATAAGTCAGGAAATTCAGCATCCGAATAAGTCTGGGGTCATCCTTTGCAATCGGTTCCCCTTTTCCGTCGTGTATAAAAACCGCCGACGCAACGGGCGGAAAATGATATCTGTGATCCTCATATTCCGCGCCTGAAAACTCCTCGATTGACGGTATCTCCATAGAGCTTAGGTTCTCACGATTATACTCGTACAAATCTTTGTCGGAATAGCCGACATCATCCTCTTGCTCTGTGTCTGAAGAATCTGATACAGTAGATGAATTGCCATAGTCCGTATCGGATTGCGTGCTGCTGTTATTCAGACTTGTTTCACATGCTGTCAGTAACAGCGTGAAGCATAAAATGCATAACCATATCAGTCTGATTGATGTTTTCATATTACCCTCCCCTTTCCAATATTTACTTTTACTGTAATGCAATAATATGAATAATTCAACGACATTTTATTAAACTATATTTTCAATTCTTACCTCACTGTCACCGCATCAAAAAACTGCTTTCGCATTTAACGAAAGCAGTCTTCCTCAATCCCGAATTTTTTGATATAGTGGATGCGTCCCAGCGTGAGCGCATCGCAGAAAGCTATCAGACATATCAGCCACAGCATCAGCAGTACTATTATGGTAATAAACGCCGGGACTTGTGCCGCTTCAATATGCAAATCAAAGAATCTGCCTAATGTGATCACGGCAAGTGACGCAGACATGCCGATCGCGGAGAGCTTTACTATTATAGACCATATTAAATCCTTGTGTTTCATGTCGCCGAAAAAGCCGCTGCCGCCCTCTTTGTAAGCGCCGGCGATTATCCGCTTTTTCATTATATGCCAGAAAAGCAGATTGACGGCGATATCAAGAAGGAGCATCGCCCCGGCACAAATATAAACGATGTTTACTATTTCGTTATGATCGCGGTCAAAAAAGTTATCGACCATAACATAAGCCACCACCATGGTTAAAACCGAAAGCAGGTTCAGCTTTAATTCACCGAATGACAAAATGCAGCACCGCACAAATCCAACCGGATGCTTTTTGATCATCTTCCTGCCGAAAATCAGCTTGGGTATAAGCAAAACGACCGCCGTCAAAAGAACAAACCATGCCGCATATCTCATTGCTGCGTAATCGCTTTTCAGTCCGACAAAGATATTTACAAGATAGAAAATCGGAAAGCATATAAACCACATCCGCAAAGTCGAAGGCTCCATCTGCTGAAATTTCGGGTTGGTAAACTTCTGTGCAAAATACTCCTTTGGGAGCGAATCGAACTTTTTATTCATGCTCTCTCCTTTTATGTCCGCCAATCAGTTTTGTATTTATCGTATAATTAATCTAACTATACTATAAATATTCATATTATTCAATAGCTCACCTATCAAATTGTTATTACGGACATTTATCCCAAAAAAGATAAAAAGGCCGGCCAAAACAGGAAAACGCTCCCGCTTCGTCCGGCTCAATTTATGTTCAGAATATTTTGTATATCAAAGCTTTTCTACCATCAAAACTGCCATAGCAATATGCACGGCAAAAAACAGCACCATTCCTGCCGCAGTCAAAGTCCAGCGCATTTTAGGCTTTTGCGTTCTGTTTTCTTTTATATATCCGCCTATCTCTTTTCTTTTGATAATAAGCACAGCAATTCCGGCAATAAAGAATACCGACATAACGGCACAGGAAATTATGGTCTGTGCATTTTCACTCAGCGGCGACAGCGCCCATGACATTCCCTCGCCAAGAGCAAGGTTGTTTAAAATATGCAGAATGATGCTCCACACCAGAGAATATCTCATTGCGACATAGCCCAGAACAAGCCCCGACATAAAGGCAAATATCGACTGGGGAAGATTTGCGTGCATTACGCCAAAAAGCATCGACGAAACAACGATAGCCAGCACCTTGCCGTGCTTCTCAAGCAATCTCATTGCAAAACCGCGGTAAACGATCTCCTCAACTATAGGGCCGATTATCCCGGCGTAAAGGAGCATCGAAAAGTTGGTACCGCCAGATGTGGCACTTTCCATCGATGTCTCCGCCGTGTATCCGATAAGATTCAAGCCCATCTCCATCAGCATATAAAAGCCATTAAACACTATCTGGCCGCCAAAAAATACACACAGAGCCGCGATAAATCTGCCGAAAGTTATCGATTCGCTGCGGCGGAATATCTCCTTGTGCGTTCCGCGCTTTATAAACAGCAGAAAGAGAACGACAAGTCCGGCAAGCACACCTGCTATCAGCGATGCACCCGATTGATCAAAACGTTCTATGACCTCATTCTCGATTCTTTCCAGCGCCGCAGGGTCGGTTACATTTGCCGTCGCCATCTCAAGCTGAACGATCAGCCATACCACACTTACCGAAAACATGATAAATGCGTACAGCAGAAGCGAAAAACCAACCTTGCTGCTGTCCTTTTTTACCGCTCTGCGAAGCTGTCTTCTTTCAATTTTATCCATCTTTTCTGTCTCCTCCTTTTTGTGTGTCCTTACAATATCACACAAAAAGGAGGTTGTGTGATTTTTGTCGCGAACGGCATCTTACACGTCGTGAAATGCAAAAGCAGCCCTCAAAAAGAGCTGCTTTTATTTACTATCAGTTCGAGGGTAAAAGCATCGTCGGTACATTCGGCACGAACGACACCGCCGTATTTTTCCACGGTGCGCCTGATGCTGTATGTGCCCATACCGTGTCCCGCCGTATGTTTTTTGCTTGTATAGCCTCCGCTTTCATTAAAGAGCTTTTCTGTATCCACAGCCTCCGCGACGCAGTTGGCTATGCGAATATATCTGAACTGCTCCGACGATTTAATGGATAAGGATATATATCGCTTATCGGCTGGCATATTCATACAGCTCTCAATTGCATTGTCAAGAGCGTTGGCAAAGACATTGCATACATCAATGGCCGACCAGCCAAGACCGCCGGGAATCACTCCGTCGAGAGTAAAGTCTATCCCCTCCCGCTTCATAACCGACGCCTTTGAAGAAATTATGCAGTCAAGTATCTCATCACCGCTGACATATTCCGGCGAAAGCTGACGAACCTCATCAATAAGCTCCGAAAGATATTGCGATGCCTCCGCGTCCTTGCCGGAGGATAGAAGCTCATTCATGCACTGAAGATTATTTTTTATGTCGTGACGAAACCGCGCCGTTTCCTCCTGCGCGGCTTTGTACTGACGGAAATGCTCAAGCTGAAACTGCATATAGGTTTCGTGCAGCTCGTTTGCACGCCGATAATATGAGCTGAGCCGACCGTAAAAGAAAAAAGCAGGGAATGTCACAATAGCCGCAAAGCAGACAAAAGCAAAAGCGGTCAAAGCGATGCGCGCCGTACCTGCTTCCGTTTCCGAAATAACGGCCATTTCAAGTATGACAAACGTGATAAGGCAGTAGGCCGCAATAACCAGATTCTCCCGTTTTCCGCAGCGTATGAAAATATCTCTTCTGACAAGCCGCTTTTCAAGATAAAAAAACACAACGGCAAAGAAAATACCGCTAATAAGATATATCAGCAGCCCCTCCGTTTGGCTGGAGTTTTCCGAAAGAATATCAAAGCCGGGCAGCAGATAAATAAAGCCGAACAGACACGCCAAAGCCACAGACCACGATACAATTATATACGATATCAAAAACCGAAGCGCCCGTCGGATCCTTTTCCCCTTGCAATCGCATACGGCAATAAAAATATATACAGCCGCAAACAATATACTTAAAATATCATGCTCACCGAAAAACAAGGAAACAAGGCTCTGAACCAATGCGCACACCAAAAATGCTGCTCCCTTTTTACGGCTCCATCTTATGCCGTTATCGTAAAAGCATTGCAGAAATACTAATATAGCGGCATACATAAAGAATGTGCTGATAATAGAAACGATGCTGTACACCACATCACTTACCGTCATATCGCCGCCTCCTTTATGTGAGCGAAGAGAGCCTCGCGAAGTTCCTTTTCCTTCGATCGGCTGACGGGAAGCACCGTATCGCCGATAAGGGTTATCTCCCCCTTGCTTATCCGCTTTATCTTCCCCAATGACACAAGATACCCTCTGTGTATGCGGAAAAAGCCGTCATTTTGAAGCTCACGTTCATAGTCGCCTATGTTGTACCGCACGGTATACGTCTGTCTTTCCGTATAAATTATTACATTTTGATTCTGCGCCTCGAAATATAGTATATCCTTCAAAGCAACACGCTCTTCGGACATATCCGTCCTGATCCATACAGCACGCTTCTCCTGCATCTGTGCTGTTACATATTCTATTACCTCGCGCAGCTTTTGCTCATTGACCGGCTTTGTCAGGTATCTCAGCGCATTTACTTCGTACCCCTCAAGAGCATACTCGATATGCGCCGTCAAAAACACCATCGGCACATCACCACTTTGCTCTCTTATCCTTTTGGCAAGGGTTATGCCATCCATACAGGGCATCTCGATATCGAGAAATATCAGATCGTAAGATATCTTTTCAAGCTGTTTGAGAAGCTCGCCTCCATCGCCAAAGCAGTCTGTCACCACGTCAAGACTCCGGCACACGCGATCGACCGCCGCTATCAGCTGATCGCGGCAGCTCTGTTCATCATCACACACCGCTATTCGCATAATCACACCCCTTTTTGCCGCAACAATATGATAAAGCATACGATACCAATATTGTACCATACAGCGGCGGCTATTTCCAACCTTTCCTCATACAAAATAAAACTATTCGCGCATCTCTTCACTAACGACCATTCCGGCGAATCGGAAAATCAGATAAAAATTTTTTAAAAACCACTTGACTTCATTGCGTCAAAGCGTTAAAATATAACCAGACAACAGATAAATGCGTTTGAGCAGGAACAAGTAAGCCCGGAAGGAACCTGGAGAGAGTTGCCGGTTGGTGCGAGGCAATGGGAAAAACCGAGCCGAATTCATCCTGTGAGCAGTGCACCGAACAAAATATTATTTTAAGTAGGCTGCAACGGGTGTTCCCGTCATAGAACAAGGGTGTTTATTGACACTCTCAAAGGCCGCAATCGTGAGAACGCGGTAAACTGAGGTGGTACCACGGGATTTTTCTCGTCCTCTGTATTCTTAACCGGAATACGGAGGACGTTTTTTATTTTTAACTAATCCTCCGTAATTCCCAAAACGCGAATGACAAATTTATAGAAAGGACGAAAAGAAATGGAACAGAACTATTATCAGCGAGAAATTGAAACTATGTCGGTTGAAGAAATGAAAAAGCTTCAGTCGGAAAAATTGGTCAAGCAGGTCAAGCATGTTTATGAAAATGTCGCTTACTACCGTAAGCTGATGGACGAAAAGGGAGTCAAGCCGGAGGATATCCACGGCATAGAGGATCTTCATCTTCTCCCCTTCCTTACAAAGGCCGATCTTCGCGATGCTTATCCCTACGGACTTCTTGCAAAGCCGCTTGAGGATTGTGTCCGTATCCAGTCCACCTCCGGTACTACCGGCCGCCGCGTTGTCGCTTTTTATACCCAGCACGACGTTGATCTTTGGGAGGACTGCTGCGCCCGTGCTATCGTTGCCGCCGGCGGTTCAAACAAGGATGTCTGTCAGGTCGCTTACGGCTACGGTCTTTTCACCGGCGGCCCCGGCCTCAACGGCAGCTCCCACCGCGTAGGCTGTCTTACACTTCCGATGTCTTCGGGCAACACCGATCGTCAGATCCAGTTCATGACCGACCTCAACGCAACCATTCTTTGCTGCACCCCCTCCTATGCCGCATACATCGGCGAAACCCTTAAGGAGAAGGGCTATGGCCCCGATGATATTCCCCTTAAGGCCGGTATCTTCGGCGCAGAGCCGTGGACCGAGGAAATGCGTCATAACATTGAAGAAACACTTGGTATAAAGGCTTACGATATATACGGACTTACCGAAACCTCCGGCCCGGGCGTTTCCTTTGAGTGCTGCGAGCAGACCGGTATGCATATCAACGAAGACCACTTCCTTGCTGAAATCATCGACCCCGATACCGGAGAGGTTCTTCCCGAAGGCTCAAAGGGCGAGCTTGTTTTCACCTCTCTTGACAAGGAAGCCTTCCCGCTTCTGCGCTACCGCACCCGTGATATCTGCGTGCTTTCACGCAAAAAGTGCTCCTGCGGCCGTACTCTCATAAAGATGGCAAAGCCGATGGGCAGAACCGACGACATGCTT
>JAGBFS010000044.1 GCA_017936365.1 Clostridia bacterium | reverse complement strand
GCTGATCTTTATGGTGTCGGAATGTACATCGCAGGCAGCGGAGACAAGATAACATTTGCCTATGACGGTCCCTATTTTGGCGAGCATTTTGCAAATCAGCTTGCTGTTACCAAAAAGGCAGCCAATTTTATGGGTCCTGTCGGAAACATAAATCTTGGTTCATATATCCTTACCGTATGCTGTGTTGTATCAGCCGGTGTTTTCATAAACAGAATACGCAACGAGTGGGATAAATACAACTCGCTTCCGATAGTTGCGTTTGCGTTGATTCTCTGGGCAGAGATCAATATGAACACATCGGCAGGTATCGTGGCGTTGGGCGTGGCTGCTGCGGCGCTGCTTCCGGTATTGTGTGTGAGCTTTGCTCATCTTCGCCGCATATTTACCGTTTACGGTACAGCGTGCTTTGTTCTTCTTTTTGACCATTTGCTGGTTTCCGTACTGCTTTGTGACGAGGCATTTGGTACGACCGGTCGGCTGTATCTTGCGGGAACATTTTTCTTCGCTTTAGCGGCGCTTATCGTATGGCTTGCGCTTGAGGGTGAAGGAAGAACGTGGTTTGCGAAAAATATAAAAAAGGAGTTCGGCGCCAAAAAGAGTACGGTGTCGCTGAAAACATCGACATTCAGGGCGGCTTCGTTTGCTCTGCTCGGAGCGGTGGTTATCGGAGTCATCGGTTATTCGCTGTATGTTTCCGCCCCGAAGGATACGGCTGCAAAAGCGGTATCGTCGGCGGCTTCGGGCAACGCGGCGGCGAAAGGTTCGACAAAGGTTACCTTCAGCAACGAAGATATCTTTAATGAGATAGGACAGATACTTCGCGGCAACTTTGACGATAAGCTCGGACACAGCCGCCTGTTTACATGGAAGCTGTGCTTCTCGCTTGTTCAGCACCGTCCTCTGCTCGGAAACGGACCTGATAATTTCAAGACCATAACCTATCTGCAGGGCGATTATTATACCAAGCAGATAAATGAATTTTTCGGCGACAGGGCACTTGACAAGGCGCATAACGAATTTATTGACATTCTGATGTCCAACGGAATAATCGGACTTGTATGCTTTGCCGCATTCCTTTGCGCGCTGCTCTATTATGCCTTTCGGCGTTCGGGTAAAGGTACGGGAGCTGCCGCTCCGCTTGGTGTTGCGGTGCTTGCCTATGCGGTACACGCATTCTTCGGATATCAGCTTCCGCTTCAATCGGGCGTGATGTGGGCGCTTATGGGACTTTGTGCCGCATATATACGCTTCGAGCAGAAAGAAGAGGCACAGCTGAAATACACAGAGGAAACACCGGTTGCGGATAAAATACTTTCAAACAACAAAGCATTTTGGGCAATGGTGATATTTGCGGCCGGAATAGCGGCAGGCTGTATTCAGCTGATAATATTCTCGTTCAACGGCGGCATAGCTCCGCTTGCTTCAAGGATCGCTAAATACGAACCGTACAGCATCACAGCGCAGTCGCTGAAGGATTATCTGACGACCAACCTCGGAGGAATTCTGGCGCTTTTGGCGATGATAATCGGAGCGGTGATTTTTATTAGGGAAATATATAGAAAAGACCCGATGCAGGATGAATAATTAAGAAGAAGGGTTCAGCCCGGTTGTCCGGAGGCTGAACCCTTTTTGCGTGAATATGCGTGAGTATTTATGCCGGCTGCAGACCGGTATTGCTCAGCGCTACGTCAAGTGAATACTCGGTTATAAAGAGGGCGGCATCGTCTTTATCATAGCTGAATAATGCAAAGCGGTATGTGTCGGATTGGCCCGGAACACAATTGAAGGTCTTTTCGTCACAGTTATAAAGCAGATAGCAGTAATTTTCAAACGGCATAAAGCTGGACGGCAGACAGCCTGTCAGCTCTGGAGGGATAATTTCAACCCATCTATCGTCTGATGTGATATCTTCGGCAAATCCGACTACATCATTTTCATCATAATAAACATAGTTGAAGGAATGATATACCACGCCGTTTTTGTTGTTGGCTTCGAGGTTGGAATCCTGTGTGTAAATCCGGCCGCCGTCCGGAAAATCGATGCCTATCTCGCTTTCCCAGCGGGTCACAGCGCTGTAATCTTCGTTGTAAATGTTATGATCGGCGAAAATGAACGTAAAGGAGCCGTAGATACACAGCAGAACAAGCATGATTATGCCGGCAATAATATTCTTCCGAGCCTTATAGCCTTTGCGTTTTTGGATTATTCCGAATATTATGGAGGCGATGGGGATTGGGGTGAACAGGAAGAATACCCACATGCTATCATGTGATACGCTGTTGCCGTAAAAAGCGACCGTGCATACCATAGCGGCAAATATTGACATGATTGATCCGATGAATAAAGCAATCGACAGGGCATAGGCACCGGAGCTGAGCTTTTTCGGCTGACTTACGGTAGCTTTTTTAGGAGTAAGCATTGTGAAAAGCATGCTGTCGTGCTTGAGCCATTCCTTTTTTATGATGAACAATCGGTTTGCAGCGATAAAAACAAAATAATCGTTGTTTTGAAATGTATGCCGGATATCATCTTCTTTGACAAAAATCTTTTCGCTAAGCTGCTCATTGCGAAATACACTTACGCAGATGCGGCCGAGAAAGATTTCGTACAGACAGCTTTTTTGAGCCGCCTGGGCAATTGAGTTCTTTTCCGTTTTGCGAAAAGCGATGATACTTTTTATTATATATGTGGCGACGGGGATTAGAAGACCGATTAAAAGAGCGGTAGACACGGGGTTGGTTTGTGATGTGAAATAAAGAAAGAGAAAGACCGCGCAAATCGCGGTGAACCATATAAACCGCTTTGTATGGGCTTCATAAACGATTTTGTTGGCTGTTTTTATATCGTTTGCGTTATATGAGAAGCGATATATCTCAATCGGTGTATCATTTTTGGAATCGTTGTCTGTGGTATCTGAAAGCAGCTGGTCAAAGGATACACCCAATACATCCTTTAATATATATAGATTATCGATCGAAGGGATCGTCTGACCGGTTTCCCATTGGCTGACCGTCTGGCGGCTGACCGAAACAGCGGAGGCAAGCTCCATTTGCGACATACCTTTTTGTTTGCGAAGGGTCTGTAATCTTTCGCCGATAACCATATATCATCATCCTTTCGCAAAAGATTATAGCATTGAGCGCATGATTTTGCAAGAAAGCCGCTGTTTGCATCTGTCAAGCGGCGCTTGCATGCGGCGAAAAGACGCGGAATATTAGCATTTTAATTTGACAAACAGCCATTAAAGGGATAGAATAAACAGGTATGATATTTTATCCGGAGGACGATTTTTATGGGTCTGAAGAAAAAAATAAAAAGTGCCATATTTAATATGGCGCCGATGAAAAAAAGAATAGTTATCGAAAGCAATCCTGCTTTTGCGTGCAATACATGGCCGATGTATAAAGAGATGATCCGACGCGGCTGGAACAAAAAGTACGAAATAGTCTGGTCGGTAAAAAATCTTGAAAGCTACAGCGAGCTGCCGCATGATGAAAATGTAAAATGTATAGAGCATGATCCTTCGGGATATTTAAAAAAGCTTAAATTTCAATGGTTTCTTGCGCGCTCCTGCTGTCTGATTTGCAGCAACCGTTTTCTCACCAAACGCAATAAGAAGCAGCTTTCAATATATCTGACCCACGGAAGCCAGATCAAGCACACAAGAGGCATACATGAGATGGGTGACCGCTGTGATTTTTGCCTCTATCAGGCAGAGATGTTCCGTGATGTAACGGCGTATGAGGTCAACTGCCCGGTGGAAAAGATGGTTTGTCTGGGCTCGCCGCGAAATGATTATTTCTTCTCAAAGTCCGATTCCATCACAAGACTTATCCCTGACCTCAACGGGAAAAAGGTGATAATCTGGCTGCCCACCTTCCGGCAGGGCAATCTTGCAAAACCGGGCGGCAAGTGTACCGATAATATCTTCCCGTTCGGTCTTCCCGTAATAACTAAAAATGAGGATTTTGACAGGCTTAATGATGTTTTGAAAAAGAATGACGTCATTATGCTTTTCAAGCCCCACCCGGCACAGGATATGTCCTATGTTAAAACGCGCGGCCTTTCCAATTTTATTGTTATAGATGACAGTATGCTGGCCGAAAAGCATATCCATCTGTACGAGCTTATGGCACAGACCGATGCTATAATTACTGATTATTCGTCGGTATATTTTGACTATTTGCTTATTGATAAACCGTGCGGACTTACCATAGACGACATAGAGGATTTTACAGCTGTGCGCGGCTTTGCACATGATGACGTTGCGAGCCTCTTGGTTGGAAAGAATATCGCGGATATGGAAGATATGGAGGATTTTGTCGGACAGATTGGCGCCGGTGAGGATGATATGCTCGAAAAGCGCATCGAAGTTAAAAAACGAACCAATTTTTATCAGGACGGACATTCCTCGGAGCGCGTCTGTGACTTTGTAGAAAAATGGCTTAAAGAAAATAATATGGCATAATAAAACAGGGCATCGTATAGATGCCCTGTTTTTTAAAGCTTGGATACAGCTTCATAAAGTGCTTTGCGGCAATTTTCTCTGTTTAAGAACTCAACCTGCTCATAATTGGATTCAAGCTTGCTCTGCATGAGAGCTTCCAGCGAGTCAAACACATCATCGCAAGTTTTGCACATCGTGCTGTAATAATGC
>JAGBFS010000043.1 GCA_017936365.1 Clostridia bacterium | reverse complement strand
GATAATTTCTGGGAGCATGGTGCAGGTCCCTGCGGTCCGTGTTCGGAAATTTATTTTGACCGCGGTGAAAAGTATGGCTGCGGCAAGCCCGATTGCAAGGTCGGCTGTGACTGCGACCGTTTTATCGAGGTATGGAACAACGTCTTTACCCAGTTCGATTCGGACGGCAAGGGCACTTACACTCCGCTCAGCAACCCCAATATCGATACAGGTATGGGCCTGGAGCGTCTTGCATGTGTAATGCAGGGTGTTGATAACCTCTTCCTTGTTGATACCGTACAGAATATCATGAAGCATATCAGCTCCATTACCGGCGTTAAGTACGGTGCGGACGAAAAGAGCGACATTTCGCTTCGCGTTATTACCGACCATATCCGTTCCACAACGTTCATGATAGGCGATGGCGTTATGCCGTCCAATACCGGCCGCGGATATGTTCTCAGAAGACTTCTCAGACGTGCCGCAAGACACGGCAGACTTCTCGGCGTGGACAAGCCCTTCCTTGCAGATGTATGCGATACCGTTATTGCAGAGAATAAATCGGCATATCCGGAGCTTGAGGAAAAGCGTGATTTCATCAAGAAGATAATCTCGGTCGAGGAAGAGAATTTCGCAAAGACCGTAGATCAGGGTATGCAGATACTCGACAAATTCATTGCCGAAAATCCCGGTGGAACCCTTTCGGGCGAGGCCGCTTTCAAGCTTCAGGATACATTCGGATTCCCGATCGACCTGACTGTTGAGATACTTGCCGATAAAGGCGCAAGCGTAAATGTTGACGATTTCAGAAAGATCTACGATGAGAACCGCGCCTTTTCCAGAAAACAGCGCAAGAATGCCGGCGCCGAGGCCTGGGAGGGTGAAGCCGATCCTACCGATGGTTTTGACGCAACAGTATTCGAGGGCTATGATAAGGACAGCATCGAAGGCGCAAAGGTTGCCGCTATCATTTCCGGTGGGGCTCTTGCCAAATCGGCCGCAGAGGGTGACGAGGTCATCATCGTGCTTGACCGCACTGTGTTCTATGGCGAGAGCGGCGGTCAGATAGGCGATATCGGTACGATTTCCTCCGATACTGCACAGCTCAGCGTTACCTCCACTACAAAGAACCATGCAGGAATCTTCATGCATTTTGCAACAGTAGTTTCCGGAGAGATAAAGACCGGAGATGTTGTCAGCGCATCCATTGATTCCGTTCGCCGTATGGCGATCAGAAGAAACCATACAGCAGCTCATCTGCTTCAGGCTGCGCTGAGAAATGTTCTCGGTACGCACGTTGAGCAGAAGGGTCAGATGGTCGATGAAAATGTTGTAAGATTCGACTTTGCTCATTTTGCAGCAATGACTCCCGAAGAGATCAAAAAGGTAGAAGACCTTGTCAATGAAGAGATACTCAAGGGTGTAAAGGTAACCTGTAAGGAAATGCCCATCGCAAAGGCAAAGAAGCTGGGCGCTATGGCACTCTTCGGTGAAAAATACGGTGATGTTGTAAGAGTTGTCAAGGCTGGCGATTTCTCTGTCGAACTGTGCGGCGGTACGCATATCGATAACACCGCAAAGCTTGGCCTTTTCAAGATCAAGTCCGAATCCTCGGTAGCCGCCGGTGTCAGAAGAATCGAAGGCGTTACCGGTATCAATGTGCTTAATCTTATCCGCGAGAATGAAGCAACCATCGATGCAGCCTGTGCCGCAATGAAGCTTGGCAACAGCGCAGAGATCGTAAACAGAAGCGCACAGCTTGTTTCCGAGCTCAAGGAAAAGGATCGTCAGATAGAGCAGCTCGGCTCGAAGCTTGCCGGTATTCAGATAGATGCACTTATGGGCAACGCTGTCCAGACGGGAAGCGTCAAGCTTATCGTAAACAAGTTTGATGCGGTTACCGCCGATGATCTTCGCACAATGGGCGATAAGGTAAGAGATAAGGATACCGACGCGGTTGCGGTTTTTGCATCGGTAAACGGCTCAAAGGCAACGCTCTTTGCGTGTGCCGGTAAGGGCGCCGTTGAAAAGGGTGCAAACGCCGGTAAGATAGTCAAGGCTGTTGCACAGATTACAGGCGGCAACGGCGGCGGTAAGCCGGATGCAGCTATGGCCGGTGCAAAGGATGTCGCAAAGATCGATGAAGCTCTTGCGGCGGCACAGAATATAGTTTTTGAAATGCTTAAATAATAAGCATAAATAATCTTAAAGAAAGGATTGTCATACGTTATGGATTGTCTTTTTTGCAAGATAATAGCCGGTGAAATACCTTCAACAAAGGTATACGAGGATGAAACCGTCTATGCATTCAGGGATATTTCTCCCCAGGCACCGGAGCATATCCTCATTATACCGAAGCTGCATATTCCTTCGCCGGCGCATATCGATGAAACCAACAGCGCAGTAATAGCACATATATTTGAAGTTGCCGCAAAGCTCGCAAAGGAGCTTGGATTTGTCAATGGCTATCGAATGGTAGCCAACTGCGGTGAAGATGGCGGTCAGACCGTCGGACATCTTCATTTCCACATGCTCGCCGGAAGACTTCTTGCGTGGCCTCCGGGTTGATCGACCGATATAAGGAGGTTTGTTTCAGATGTTTGGAAGAAAGAAAAAAGCTAAAGCCGGGCAGGCGCCAAAGCCTGTGGAAAGAAAGGCGGACAAGGAAATGAAATTTTACGAGATGACTATCGCAGGCTGCAAGCGTCAGCTTCCGATATGTGCAATCAACGATAAGCTTGATATCGCGGCATTTCTGATGTTTGGTGATGTTGAAATGACGATTGCCGCGGCAAAGGAAATACTTGAAAGATCTCCGGAATTTGATGTCATCCTTACGCCGGAGGCAAAAAGTATACCGCTTGCCTATGAAATGGCAAGACAGAGCGGCAAAAAGTATTTTGTAGCGCGTAAGGGTATCAAGCTTTACATGACTGAGCCGCTTGAGGTTGTGGTAAAATCCATAACAACCGAAAATGTTCAGCATCTCTTCCTTTCGTCCGAAGAGGCGGAGCAGATGAAAGATAAGCGCATACTTATCGTAGATGACGTTATCAGCACCGGCGAATCGCTCAAGGCAGTTGAAGCCCTTGTTGAAAAAGCCGGAGGCATTACTGTGGGAAAGACGGCAGTACTTGCCGAGGGTGACGCAGCCGACAGAGATGATATAATCTTCCTTGAAAAGCTTCCGCTTTTCTTCAAGGATTAATTGGTCATTACGGCAGGCAGGTAAAATAAAATGATAAAGCGACCGTTGGCGGCAATAGGAATAGTATTTCTTATATCGCAGGCGGTCGCTGTGCTTTTAGGTGACGATATTTCGTTGTTCGCATCTTGCGTTAGCGGAATTGTACTTATAACATACTTGCTCATAACAAAAACTCGCAGCAAAACGGTTGTGCTGCTCTTGTCGACTGTAACCGCAGCTTTTCTCCTTTATAGTGCATATTATCATGTTAACGTAAAACCGTCGGAAGTACTTGACGGCGCCACCACTATGGTGAAGGGGCAGATTTCAAAATGCTGCGGCGAATCTCATGGAAGATACTATTACTATATCGATACCGAGCAGATTGATATCGAATCAGCACCCCAGAATATACGAATCAGAATGTCGTCGCGGTATCCTTTGGAGGCTGGTCAAAGCGACGTTATTGTTACTACGGTTACATTCAATGACAGAAGCTCGTTTAGCAGAGGGTCTTACAATAGTCTGCTTGCCGATGGTGTAACAGCCACGGCATATATGCCGACCGATGCTGATATCTATGTTTCACCCGGAGCAAGGGACTTGAACTGGTATATGGCATCGCTTCGGGGAAAGCTTTGCGAAGGTCTTGATATTTATTTATCGGAAGAGCACAGCGCAATTGCAAAGGCTATGTTGTTTGGTGACAAGACCCATCTGTCAGATGAACAGGTGTCCGATTTCAGGGCGTGCGGTCTGTCACATCTGTTTGCTGTTTCCGGCCTTCATCTTTCAATCATCACGGCGGCGCTGTCGTATGTTTTGCAGATGATGGGGATAAAGCAGAAGATAGAAAAGCCCATACTGATAGTCGCGGTACTGTTCATAATGGCGTTGACGGGATTTTCGTTTTCTGTTGTGCGTGCAGGAATAATGATGATAATTTATCAGCTGGCGCTGCTTATAAGACGGGATGCCGATTCTTTGACATCGCTTGGGTTTTCGGTGCTTGTCGTGTGTCTTATAAATCCCAACGCGGCATCGGATATAGGACTTCAGCTGTCATTTTCCGCAACATTGGGACTCATAACTCTTTATCCTAAAATAAACGGATATCTCAAGCGATTTATAAAGACAGAAAACAAAAGGCTTAAGCGAATTCTTTATTATATCGTAAATACTGTCAGTTCAACGGTAGCGGCATGCGTTGCGGTGCTTCCGGTTACGTCGATTTGTTTTGGCGAATTTTCAACGGTATCGATTATTGCGTCGCTGCTTTGCATATTGCCGGCGAGTGCTTTTCTGATAATGAGCGTGCTGCTGGCAACGCTTCGGTTTATACCGCTTGTTGGAGTCAAGCTTTCGTATATTGTTGTTCCATTTTCGTGGATAACTGGTAAATATCTTGATATTTCAACCTCGCTTATTGCAAAGATTCCGGGCGCGAGGGCATCGGTGAATTATGATTTCTTTCCGTGGCTTCTGGCGGCGTCGATGGTTCTGCTTATTGTATGGTACTGCTTGAAAAGGGTAAACAAAAACGGTATTTTGTCATTTAAAGTTTGTTTGCTGCTGATATGTGAGCTTTTTGCGGTTTTTATTGCGGGATACCATATAATGACCTTCAATAAGAGCTATGTACGCGTATATAATGTTGAAAACGGTGTTGCGATAGCCGCGGTTTACAGAGGTCGGTGTATCGTTATAGGGCCGGGCGGAGATGAATATCTCGCATACAAAATGGCTTGTGATATTGACGGACAGGATATATCTGAAGTCGGTGCGGTTGTATGTCCCGATTCAACCGCATTTATGTCGTCATATACAGCAGACTTTATTGATTTGATGGATCCCGAACGGGTGTTTGTTGGAATAAGTGACAGCGCTTCTGATGATTATGAAGTGGTTATTAAGAATGCGGCAAGTGAAAGCGGCTGTAAAATATCAGATATTGATGATATGGATTATTCTCTTTATGACGGTAAGCTTTCGGTAAGGACTCATATTGACCCGGCGGGCTTTGTATGGACATATCTGCGCTGCGGTGAAATGGATGTGCTTGTCTGTCCCGGCGGAGGAGATTATCTGAATGTGCCAAAGGAATGGTTTTCTCCCGATTGCGCGGTGCTGTGCGGGACGAATATAGCAAATATCAAGGCTATAGGGACGGATACAAATATAGTTGTAAGCGATAATGATTTCGGCTGCATGGATATCGCTTATGAATTGAAAAATGCAGGGTTCAAAAATGTAAGCTGCACAGCGTTTGACGGAACGCTTGAATTGACATCGGAAGGAAATTTCCTCAGGGTAGAGGAATATAAAATGAAAAGCGTATAGTTTGACACAGTATACGAAGGAATGGTGAATATCAATGGCAGAACTCAATATTGCGGCACTTAAAAAGCTTTTGGCAGAGGACAAGGATACAGCGGTATTCTTTGTCTGCGGTGGTGATGCGTTTTTGAAAAAACGTGCTGTTGATATGATATCCGATGCGTATATGCCTGATGAATTTCCCGAATTTAATTACGATAAGCTTGATTTTCAGCGATGCGATTTCAATACTGTTCTCGGTGCGCTTACACAGATGCCGCAGTTTTCCGACAGGCGGCTTGTCATTATAGATAATATTGCATTTGCCTCGGTGAATGAAGAGAATCTGCAGTTTCTCTGCGATGCGGCAGAGCGTCCCGTTGAGGGAACGATCACGGTGTTCAGGACGGCACACGATGTTTCGGGCAATGACAGCGCATTTAAAAAGTTCTATGATTTGTGCAAAAAGAATGCGTACTCGCTAAAGCTTGATGCGCCCGACAGGAACGGTCTGTGTGATATTCTGTGCGAGGAATCGGAGACCGTGGGTGCAAGGCTCAAGCCAAACGATGCGTTCTATTTGATTGACCGCTGCGGCGCGGATTTATCCATGCTTGTCGGCGAGCTGTCGAAATTGGCGGCATTTGCCGGAAGAAAGAATATCACACGTCAGATGATAGATGAATTATGTCCGGCATCACTTGAATCGAAGGTGTTTAATATTTCGAAGGCGATCTTGCGCGGCAGAGCCGATGAAGCCTTTCGTCTGACGGAAAATCTGCTTATGCAGCGAAATGCGCCCAATGAAATACTGTCGATAATGTCCGGTGATTTTATCGACCTCTATCGTGCGAAAGCCGCAAAATCGGCAGGTGTGAAAAACAGCGCCGTTACCGAGGCATTTTCTGCAACATATAAGGGTAAAGCCTTCCGCGTGGATAATGCGTTCAGGGACTGCAATTCCTATCCGCTGGCACTTCTTGAAAAATATATCAGTCTTATTTTCCGTGCGGCGGTTGATTTGAACAGCGCAAAAACCGACAAGAATATACGTCTGGAACAGCTCATATCCGAGCTTTGCCTCGCGGGGAGGCAGATGCGATGATAAAGCTTAAAGAGGCCGTTATTGTTGAGGGAAAATACGATAAAATACGGTTGGAATCGCTTATAGATGCGCTTATTATAACAACCGATGGGTTTGCGGTTTTTAATAATAAAGAAAAACAGGCGCTTATCAGGAATATGGCGGAAAGGCGCGGGATACTTATCCTGACGGACAGCGATTCGGCCGGTTTTATGATTCGTAACTTTCTATGCGGATGTATTCCCAAGGATAAGATAAAGCATGCCTATATTCCGGAAATCATCGGTAAGGAAAAAAGAAAAAGTGCCCCCTCAAAGGAAGGCACTTTAGGTGTTGAAGGAATGTCGTCCGATGTGCTCGAAAAGGCACTTGAAAAGGCCGGTGTTTTATACAGCACAGCCGATGAAAAGGGGAGAGCCATAACAAGATCCGATCTGTATGATGACGGTCTTATGGGGGGCGAGAACAGCTCGCAGCTTCGGCATCAGCTTCTTGAAAAGCTGTCGCTTCCGGGAAAGCTTTCCACAACCGCGCTGATAGATGTGCTCAATTGCGTGATAACCTATGATGAGTACAGGCAGCTTGTCAGTTCTCTTGATCGTCGCTGAACATTGCGCCGGTAAGCTGGGAGAGTGCAAGCCGATATATCTTTGCCGGAGCGTCAAGGAAACGATCCTTTACGATACGCGCCGTCTGCTCGTCTGGTACATAGAGCGAGATGGTCATAAGCTCTAAATCGGCGCTCATTACGGTGCAGGTAACGCTGCAGCCGGTGTCGAGCTTTTTTATTTCCACCTTGTTTTCGCGTTCGCTGTGCTTTCTTTTTACAAGCCTTTTTACGGCGTCGTGAGCCTTTTCGCGAACGGTTACGGGAAGTGAATCATAAAGGTTTGTCGCAACCTCGTGCCCATCAGAGGTAAGAACAAGAAGTCCGGTGTCGGGATCTTCGAAAATATTTTTTTTATCAACAAGCGATGATATCGCGTCGCATATTTCAAAATAGTTGCCAAGCTGGTGTTCGCAGATAAGGTCGATAAGGTCTTCTGCGGCAAGAGGTTCGGATGCATGATTCAGAAGAAAACATATAAGGATTCTCATTTCCTTGCGGTTTTTTATACCGTCCGGACGCACGCCGGCGGTTAAAGCATCATTTGGCAAAACAAGACCTCCTTTAATCGTTTGTTATGATATTATTTTACAGTAAATTTCATTTTTTTGCAATAGTTCTCTTGACAAAATGGCTTTGATTTGCTATAATATATGAGCAATATGAAACGCGGAATTAGCTCATCTGGTAGAGCGCCACCTTGCCAAGGTGGAGGTAGCGAGTTCGAGCCTCGTATTCCGCTCCAAAAAACATCGTTTATCGATGTTTTTTTTGTTGCCTTTTTGTAAAAATCCTGATATAATCATGGATTTTGTTGTTGTAAGATTTTAAAAGATGGTATATAATAAATGTATATAGTCTATTTGAGAGGAGCGTGGACATGATGGGTGCCGACCTGCATTGTCATACAAGAATATCCGATGGTTCAATTAGCCTCGATGACCTTATTTTATTGGCAAAAAAGAGGAGAATCTCCACAATAGCGGTAACAGATCACGATACCCTTGCCGGTGTAACGAGAGCCAAAATCTTAGGTGACAGGTTTGGCGTTAATGTCATACCGGGTGTTGAATTTTCCTGTTATGATTATAAAAATGGAAAGAAAGTCCACCTTCTTGCATATCTATTTTCGTACCCGAACCGACTTGAGGGTCTTTGCAAGCGAACCGGTGAAGCTCGTAAGAAAGCATCGATGCAGATGATTTCCAAGGTGCTGCGCTATTATCCGATAACTCCCGAAATGGTGGCGCGCATCGCAACGGGAAGTACGAATATTTTCCGCCAGCATATTATGCATTCGCTTATGAATGCCGGCTATTCCACAACAGTATTCGGCGAGCTTTTTGATAAGCTGTTTGATCCGCAGACCGGTATCTGCCGTGTCGAGCCGGAATATCCCGATGTCTTTGAAGTGCTTGAGCTTCTTAACAGTGCCGGAGCAATATCGGTGCTTGCGCATCCTACATATTACGGTAATATGGATATTCTGCCCGAGCTTATCGAAAAGGGACTACATGGTGTAGAAGCGTGGCATCCGAGAAATACCCAGGAAGATACCGATATGCTTCTTAAAATTGCTGAAGAGCACAAGCTTATTACTACCGGCGGATCGGATTTCCACGGTATGTACGCTAAAAAGCCGATACCGCTTGGTATGTGTACAACACCTGATGAATGTCTTCAGGCGATGATTTCCTTAAAGGACAAACTTTCAAAAGGTCAGTAAATCTTATTATTTGTGATTGGGGGGCATTTTATGTTTGAAAAATTTGACGACAGCGATATGAAGATTGCAGGAGAAAAGATGCCCAAAGGT
>JAGBFS010000042.1 GCA_017936365.1 Clostridia bacterium | reverse complement strand
CCTCTTCCGGTTCTTCAACCGGCTTTGCGCCCTTTCCGATAACCTTTACGAGCTTTTTTGAATAGCTCCTTGGTACAGCCTCGGCATAGGCGTCAAGATTTACCTTGAGTATTCCGGAGATGAGATTGACCTCCACAACCGTTCCTTTGCCGTCGGGAGTATTGACAATGCTTCCGACACGCGGCGTAGTCCTGATGAGATCCTCGTAAGCCTCCTGCTCATATTTCAGACAGCACATCAGTCTGCCGCATGTGCCGGATATTTTTACAGGGTTCAGCGACAGTCCCTGCTCTTTCGCCATTTTTATCGATACCGGCTGGAAATCGCCCATAAATGTGGCGCAGCAGAACGGACGGCCGCGTATTCCCAATCCACCAAGCATCTTTGCCTCGTCGCGCACGCCTATCTGGCGCAGCTCGATACGGGTGCGGAATATACCCGCGAGATCCTTTACAAGCTCACGGAAGTCGACTCGGCCGTCAGAGGTAAAGTTAAAAAGTATCTTGCTGTTGTCAAAGGCATACTCTGCCCCGACAAGCTTCATGGGAAGCTTGTGCGCCGCTACTCGCTGTTCGCATATAGCAAGTGCCGATTCTTCCTTCTTGCGGTTCTCTTCAACGCGCTTGAGATCGGCCTTTGTCGCCTCTCTCACGACCTGCTTGAGCTGATGGGTGATCTGTTCATCGGGAATTTCCTTTTTCCCCATCACAACCTCACCGCATTCAAGGCCGCGTGCTGTTTCAACAATGACCTTTGTTCCCTCTTCAAGAGGCTGGTCATTGGGACTGAAATAGTATATCTTACCGCCGTTGCGGAACTTTACGCCTATTATCTCTGCCATTATATCATGCCTTTCAGCGCCCGTACAAAGGCGCGTTATTTTTTGTTTTTTATCCTTTTAAGCCGGGAAACCATCGCTGTCACCGTCAGCGGTAATGTTATATGAAATTCCACGGATCTGTCTATTGTGTCAAGCTCCGCGAGCATCGCTTCAAGCTTGTCCGACGAAACCACGGAAAGCTTTTTTGCGCCCTGTGATATTTTGGGAAGAATATCCTGCGCACCTGCCGATATTATCATTGCATCGCGTATGATACCGCGAATAAGCCCCGTAAACTGCAGAAGCTCCTTCTGCGCGGCGGCATTGTCCTTTTTGTCGCGGATAAAATACGCCGAAAGCTCAACCGCATCCCAATCATTCGGCGAGCATATCGCACAGGCAAAGGTATCCGCAAGCTCATACAGGCTGTCGGGTATTGTCTCCTCGCTGCTGCCTCCCTCTATCCTTACCGCAACAGCGCGCGACCGTATCGTTTCAAGAAGATTCATCCTCTGACGGCACAGCATGATAAACACAACATTTTCGGGCGGCTCTTCAAGCAGCTTTAGGAACGCATTCTGCGCCGACATGTTCATCGTGTCGCAATCGACAAGTATAAAAACTCTGCTGCGTCCCTTTGTCGGTGACATCTGCGCCTCAACACGCATATTTCGTATACGCTCTACCGTTATCGCATTCTGTTTGCCTTCGCCCAGAACGGTAACGATATCCGGATGCGCCTCTCCCGAATCGGATATCATGCAGCTTTCACATTCGCCCGAAAGCACACTGTCACAGCCGCACATATAAACCTTTGCCATAATTTCGGCAAGCTCCACACATTCGGCAGGGCTGTCCCCTTCTATCAGCAATCCGTGGGGCAGCGCCCTGCTTTCGGCCATTGCGTCAAGCTGGGCAAGCGTGCGCGAATTGCCGTCACGCGACAAAACCGGAAACAGGTTTTCTAACATTTCTCAAAACGCTCGATGTCAAGTACAAATACGGTAGCACCGCCCACCTTGACCTCTACCGGATTGGAGCTGAACAGATCGCCGCCGAACGACGCATCCGCTGCGGGGATTATCTGTGTTCTCTTCTGGGAATTTTCTTTTATTATCTCAAGCGCTCTTTCCACCTTTTCATCATCGGTGCCGATGATGAATGTAGTGTTTCCCGCTTTAAGAAAACCGCCGGTAGTAGCAAGCTTTGTTGCAAAATAGCCCTCTGCCGTAAGCTTATCCGATACCAAAACACTGTCATCGTTATTGATTATTGCCATTATGAGCTTCATAAATTTAACCACCTTTTATTATTTGTTACGCGTCTGTCTTTGAAACATATTCCACCGAAACGATGGTGTCGCCCGTATAATTCTGCTGCGGAACAGCTTTGGGCGATTCCTTCTTCGCAAGCTCGATATATTCCTCAAGACACAGATCGTATTTTACCATGTATGTAGCGGCATCCTTGCCGACATATCTGATGTGCCAAGGCTCGCCGTCAACCCCGGTCACAAACCTTTTGCTTTCGGGATAGCGGAATATAAAGCCGTATTCGTGGGCGTGCCGCTGAAGCCATTCGCCCTGATCTGTGGTAAGAAATCCGCTTTGCTTCTTACCGTTGGTGCTAAGGTCCAGAGAGTATCCCAGCTGATGCTCATCCGCACCCGGAAGCTCCATTACTTTAAGCGTCTTATCCGCGGCGATCTGCTGACTATATCCGTCAGCCATATACATCGCTATCTGTGCATTATAGCGCGCAACCTGATCGTTATAGCTTATATACGCATCAAGTATGACCACGCTCAGGCCGTTTGCCGCCATCGCGTTATGCATATTTGTGTATGCATCGGCCGCCTCTTTTACAAGCTGCAATCCGGTACCTTCCGGTATTGTATAAAGATATGTAAGGTCATCCGGAACGAATCCGGCCGCAAGGCGGTTGTCGATATCCACCTTCTGCGGATAATAGGCAAGACCGGTCAATTTTCGTCTTTCGCTCAGCTTTGCAACGGCATCGTGTTCCTTTTTTTCCTTATCGAACACAACAAATGCTATCACCGCCGCAACGGCAAGCACCACTATTATCGCAATAAGCTTTATCAGCTTTTCGCGTCTTTCGGCCGCCGCGCTGCCGCGGCTTGTATAATATTGCTTTTTCGCATATCGCTTTGCCATAAATCAATCCTCATAATTTAAGTGCGGCATTATTCAGCTTTGCCTTTATATCAGGGTATTGTGATTTGAGAGCTTCCATTATGCTTCGGACTCTTGCCCTTTCGGTATTGCCGTCCGCCGGGCATCGGCTTTTTACAACCGGGAGCCCATGCCTTTCTGCAAAAGAGCTGATCTGCGCTTCATCACAGAAAATCAGCGGTCTTACAAGATAAAGCTCCTTATTTGTAAGATAGCTTTTGGGCGAAAAGCTATCGAACCGTCCGCCGCAAAACAGATTGAGCAGTACCGTTTCGGCCATATCATCGCTGTGATGTCCCAACGCCACGCTGTCGCACCCGGCATCCTTTGCCATATTGTGCAGTATTCCGCGCCTCATTTTCGCGCACAGCGCGCACGGATTTTTTTCCTGCCTCTGATTAAAAATTATATCATAAAGGCTCGTTCTTCTTATAATATGCTCCACATCCAGACTTTCGCAAAGTCCGGTAATCGCGGAAAAATCGCCCTCTTCCCCGAAAAAGCACGGATCGGCGGTCAAAGCCTTTACGGTAAATTTATTTGGGTAAAATTTTCGCAGATTTGCGAGCAGCACAAGCAGCGCAAGCGAATCCTTTCCTCCCGATACGCCCACAGCCACCGTACAGCCGTCGGGGAGCATATCGTATCTGTCAACTGCCGCTCTGACGCGGCTAAGCAGTTTTTTCATAAAATACGTCAACCTAAATCGGCGGTCATTATTACCGCATCGTCATCCGGCTGGGAATAAAACCGAGGTCTTTTGCCTACCGATTCAAAACCCGCCATTTCATAAAGTGCTATCGCCCCGGCATTCTTGCTTCGCACCTCAAGCGATATCTCACTTTCACCCAGCGCTCTTGCCCTTTCCATAAGACTTCTTATAAGCGCAGAAGCTATTCCCATACGCCTGAATTCCGGAAAAACAGCAACGTTTGTTATATAACCGGTGATTCCGGTATGCTGCATTCCTATATATCCGACAATCTCATCATCGCTTTGAGCGACAAGCAGTACGGCATCGTCCAATAGCAGCTCGTCACACAAAGCCTGCTCGCTCCACGGTTGGCTGAAGCACTCGCGCTCAAGCTGTGCCACCTTTGGCACATCATCCTGTACCATATCCCTCACCGTTACCCCTTCGGGGTCGGGCGAAAGACGGAAAATAATTTTAGACACCGCGCCGTAAAGCTGGTCAAAACAGGCTCTGTAAACATCGATATCGCCGCCAAAAGGATCGCTTATATCCTCATCGAAACGATAAATCCTGTCCTCATGTACACCAAGAGCGGCAAGCCATCTCTCGTGAGATGCCGTCATGCAGACAAACACCCTG
>JAGBFS010000041.1 GCA_017936365.1 Clostridia bacterium | reverse complement strand
TTCTTTTACAGCACATAACGAACTCAAGCTGCCCAGCGGATGCAAGAATCCCAGAGCAAATGATTATGTACAGGTGCGTTCAGTCAGCTTTAGCCTCTCTTCGGGAAGAATTGATATCTCAACTGAGCTTGAGGTTAATGCCTCAGTGTATGAAAATATTGATGTTGCGTGCGTAAGTTCGATAACTCCGGATGATACCAAACCCAAAAGAGCTGATTCCACACCGGCAATAGTTCTTTATTTTGCAGATGCGGGAGAGGATCTTTGGAGCATAGCAAGAGATCATAACACATCGGTTGAAAAGATCCGCGAGGAAAACGAGCTTGATGAAGATACAATAACGGAGCCGAAGCTGCTGCTTGTTACCGTTTAGGAGGGAAATTGATATGGAAGAGACAAGAATATATAAAGATATTGCAGAGCGTACGGGCGGCGATATCTATATCGGTGTTGTCGGCCCCGTGCGTACAGGCAAATCAACGCTTATCAAGCGGTTTATGGATACGCTTATTCTGCCAAATATGGCAGGCAAATATCGAGTTGAACGTGCTATAGATGAGCTTCCGCAATCATCCGCCGGAAGAACCATCATGACAACAGAGCCAAAGTTCATTCCCGAGGATTCCATAGAGATAGCGATTGACGATACCGCCTCTATGAGGGTACGAATGATTGACTGCGTTGGATATATCGTACCGAGTGCGATAGGGTATATTGAAAACAACGCACCAAGAATGGTAAAAACCCCCTGGTTCGATGAAGAGGTGCCTTTTAATCTTGCGGCTGAGGTTGGTACACGCAAGGTTATAACAGAACATTCCACCATTGGGATCGTTGTTACAACCGATGGCAGTATCGGAGATATACCGCGCGAGGATTACGAAGAAGCCGAAGAAAATGTAATTTCAGAGCTTAAAGAGATAAATAAGCCGTTTGCTATTTTGCTTAACTGTGTTGATCCCACTCGTGAGGACAGCCGTGCACTGTCCGAAAAACTTTCTGATAAATATGAAGCACCTGTTCTTGCCGTTAATTGTCAGGATATTACCGAAACGGAGATAAGGGAGGTTCTTTCGCTTATCCTCTACGAATTCCCGGTGAAATCCGTTTCGGTCGATTTGCCACGGTGGTTATGCGGTCTTGAAAGGGAGCATTGGCTCAAGAAGGATATCTTTGACGCAATCAGGGAAAGTGCCAAAAAGGTCAGAAGAATACGTGATGCCGGACGTGTCTGTTCTGCTCTTAACGGATGCGAGCACATAAAATCAGCTCAGGTAGACAATATAGATCTTGGCACCGGGCGCGTTTGTGTCGGTGCACAGCTTCTGCCCGATCTTTTCTACAAGGTTTTGGGTGAACAGACCGGACTTGAGATTTCCGGCGAAGCGGGACTTCTTTCAAAAATGCTTGAGCTTGCCGCCATCAAGAAGAAATATGATAAAATTAAAGGTGCGCTTGAACAGGTTGAAGCAACAGGATACGGAATCGTTATGCCGTCGCTCGAAGAGCTTACTCTTGATGAACCCGAGCTTATGAAGCAGGGAGGAAGATACGGTGTTCGCCTGAAAGCCTCCGCACCGTCTATCCACATGCTCAAAGCTGATATAAATACCGAGGTCGCACCGGTTGTCGGAAGCGAAAAGCAGTCGGAGGATCTTGTAAAATATCTGCTCAACGAATTTGAGGGTGAACCTTCGGCGATATGGCAATCCAATATATTCGGAAAATCGCTCCATGAGCTTGTAAACGAAGGGCTGCATAACAAGCTTTGTCGTATGCCGGATGATGCAAGGGGCAAGCTGCGCGAAACAGTCGAGCGTGTTATCAATGAGGGCTGCAGCGGACTTATTTGTATAATCCTGTAAAGCTATATAATTGTACAAATCCCGCCAAAATGACAAAAGTTGTCCACGTTAAAATGATTAAAGAGAACGGTATGGAGGCTTTTGTAGAAGTGGGCGGGTAAACGAAGAAGAGCACTCTGACGTCCCTAAAACAAGTGAAGTGCACCCAAAAGTTTAGACAAAATTAAATATCAACTTGCATGTGAATGAGTTCGGTATTGCACCGGACTCATTCCTTTTAGTTTTAAGGAAATTCTGTCGTTGTTGTAGTAGTG
>JAGBFS010000040.1 GCA_017936365.1 Clostridia bacterium | reverse complement strand
GATATGATGGGTTATGTTTTCGTAGTTCTCTTGTAGATGATGGTACTAATTATGTAATATTTAATCCAGAGGATTGTAATGTCGATTCTTCGAAGCTGTGTTTATTATCAAAAGTCATCTATGATTACGGGCAATTTAAAGAATCCCCTCAACACATTATCATATAAAACATTATTTCAAAATACTGATTTGCAAGTAACACTTTATCACAACCAGCCGTCATGCGGCAGAAGGAGAATCTAAAATGAAAAGAAGTATATCAATAGCTAATATCATATTGTCGATAGTAATTCTATTTGGCGGAATAAGCTACTCGATTCTTCACAGTATACCGGTAAAAGCCTTTGCAAGCGCGGCGTTCGTTGCTCTTGGATTGGTTAATTTGGTGTTTGCGCTGAAAAATGGCTCAAAAAATCGCGCTTTTACTGTGGTGATGTTTATCGGAATGGTAATTGCTATGGTTGCAGATATTATGCTGGAGATATATTTCATGACAGGAGCGATCATATTTGCTATAAGCCATGTCTTCAATTTTGCATCGTACTGCACGCTGGCTCCGTTCCGATGGCGCGATGCGATTCCCGGCGGAATCATGTTTGCGGTTTCCTGTGCGGTAGTTCTTATACCTCCGATCTTTGATTTCGGCGGAAATATAATGCTGATAGTTTGTCTTGTTTATGCGCTTATAATTTCGCTTATGCTTGGAAAAGCCATTTCAAATTACCGAAGCGATAAGTGCCTTTTGAATTTATTGCTTCTTGTCGGATCAGTACTGTATTTCTTTTCGGATATGATGCTTCTTTTTAGCCATTTTTCCGATGCGCCCGGCTTTGTTGGGAAGCTGTGCGTAAACAGCTATTATATAGCACAAATCTTTTTGGCGCATTCGATTCTGCGTTCTCAGGATGAATCGGTAAAAAAGCTCGATGCGTAAGGCTTGATTTGGATAATATATAGTAAATTAACGCTTTCAATAAAAAAATCAGCAAGGAGTTATCCTTGCTGATTTTTTTATTATGCTACCTTTTCCCACCTGTTATCAACAGCATCGGTTGAATAAAGTACGCCATTGAAATCATCGGCGCTGAATCTGAGCCCGTGAAGACCTGTAGGAAGTTCGTTGTTATCTATCCAGGAATCATCGCGGAACTGATCGAAGCCTTCGCTTTCTGTGGGTGTAAGCTCAATATAGATGTATATATTATCCATAGAGCCTTTTGCGGTTAATTTCCAGGTGCCGGCCTGTGCGGCTTCGGCACTCTGCGACTCAATACTGTTATATGTAATGTGCTTTTTGTAACCGTAAAGATAGGTGTTGTCTTCCGAGAGCTCCAAGAGATAATAATCGCATTTGTAATCATTGTCATTTTCGTAAATGCCAATGAATTCGCCTGATTTTTTTGCTTCAGCAAGAGCCTCGGCGGCAGCCTCCTCAAAGACGCTGTTTGCGTATTCTTCGGCAGTTTCCTTGCCTTTGAACCACATTTCGCCATCATCGTCAATAAGACAGGTTTCTCCGTCGGCTTCGCTGATTTCAAGAACTTCCGACAAGAGGGATGTTGTGAGTATCAATTGATCGCCTTCGATCGTGTATTCGCCGCCAATACCATCAACAGAGAAGGTTCCATCACCGGTAAGAATGAGAGGATCATCATCGAGGTCGTATGCATTATACCATGAACCGACATATCCGCCGGCGCCTCCACAAGAACAGCCTGATAGCGATACAACCATAGTTGTGATGATAAGCAGAGCCAAAAGCATAGTTGAAATTTTCTTCATAATTAGCGTCCTTTCTGTTTTATAGTTCAGGTGTTTTAAATTGCTTATAGTTTGATCCCACCCCTTGCCGTTAAAATTATTATGGGGATTATATCCCCTTAATAATAAGGATTATAATCCCCATACTTATAAAAGTCAAGAGCAAAAGTGAGGGGGGTGAGATCCTTGATAAGATTTGACAAACTTTGGGATACCATGAAAAAAAGAGGTGTATCAACGTATACTTTGCGAGAGAAGTGCGGAATTGACAGCAAGACCGTACGCAGGCTAAAAGCAAATGAAAATACAGAAACAAAAACGCTGGATAAATTATGTGCTGTGCTGCATTGCCGCATAGAGGATATAATGGAATATACAGAAGAATAAACAACCGAAAATCGCCTGTATACTTGCGTGGGTATACAGGCACTTTTTATAGGAGAATATATTTCTCTGTGTATATACCAAAAAATATATTTTGTGCATTTTCGGCAAATAAGTGGAAAAAATTTGATATCCTATATATGGTGCATTAACCTTGATTTTTAACAATATGTGGGTTATAATACAAAGCATACGCCATATTTATGGAGCAAAATGATTTTTTTAGAAAGGATGGTATCTTATGAAAATAATCAAGAGAAATAAAACCGAAGTAGAATTCGATTTTAATAAAATAATTGCGGCTGTTACCAAAGCCAATGATGTGGTTGAGGACGGCGAAAAGATGACCGCAATGCAGATCCGCCGTATTGCCGATTCGGTGCAGAAATCGTGCGAAAAGATGGGACGCGCGCTTTCGGTCGAAGAGATTCAGGACCTCGTTGAAAAGCAGATCATGGCTCACGGTGCTTATGAGGTTGCGAAGAGATATATAACATATCGTTACACCCGCAGTCTTATAAGAAAGTCAAACACAACCGATGACAGTATCCTTACCCTTATCGAGTGCAATAACGAAGAGGTCAAGCAGGAAAATTCAAACAAGGATCCGAGCGTCAACAGCGTTCAGCGCGATTATATGGCGGGCGAGGTCAGCCGCGATATAGCCGAGCGAATTCTGCTTCCGGCTGAAATAGTTGAGGCTCATAAGCAGGGAATTATCCATTTCCACGATACCGATTATTATGCCCAGCATATGCACAACTGTGACCTTGTCAACCTTGAGGATATGCTCCAGAATGGTACGGTTATTTCCGGAACGATGATCGAGCGTCCGCACAGCTTTTCGACCGCCTGCAATATCGCAACCCAGATAATCGCGCAGGTCGCATCCAATCAGTACGGCGGCCAGTCCATATCGCTGACCCATCTTGCGCCTTTTGTACAGGTGTCGAGAGATAAAATAACGGCAATGGTCAACAAGGAGATAGAGCTTCTTGATGTAAGACCTTCAGACGAAAAGATTGCCGAAATTGTTGAGGGACGTCTTAAGGAAGAGATTGAAAGAGGCGTACAGACCATACAGTATCAGGTTGTAACGCTTATGACCACTAACGGTCAGGCGCCGTTTGTCACGGTATTTATGTACCTTAATGAGGCAAAGGATCCTGCCCTCAAGAGGGATCTGGCACTTATCATCGAAGAGGTGCTCAAACAGCGCTATAAGGGTGTAAAGAATGAGATGGGTGTGTACGTCACACCGGCATTCCCGAAGCTCGTCTATGTTCTGGAAGAAGATAATATAACCGAGGATGCTCCCTATTGGTATCTTACACGCCTTGCGGCGAAGTGTACCGCAAAGCGCATGGTTCCCGATTATATTTCTGAAAAAATCATGCTTCAGTTAAAGAAGGACAAGAATGGCAACGGAAACTGCTATACCTGCATGGGCTGCAGAAGCTTTTTGACACCGTATCTTGATGAAAACGGCCAGCCGAAATACTACGGTCGATTCAATCAGGGCGTTGTTACCATCAATCTTGTCGATGTAGCCTGCACAGCATGCCGTGACGGAAAGGATGAGGAAAGCTTCTGGAAGGTGCTTGATGAGCGGCTTGAGCTTTGCCATAAAGCACTTCAGTGCCGTCACGAGCGGCTTGAGGGAACCCTTTCCGATGCCGCGCCGATACTCTGGCAGTACGGTGCGCTTGCAAGGCTTGAAAAGGGCGAGCCCATAACAAAGCTTCTCCACGGCGGATATTCGACCATATCGCTGGGATATGCCGGATTGTGGGAGTGCGTGTATGCCGTTACCGGCAAAAAGCTGACCGAGCCGGAGGGCGAGGAATTCGGCCTTAGGGTTATGCAGGCTCTCAATGACGCTTGTGCAAAGTGGAAAGCGGCGGAGTGCATCGATTATTCTCTCTACGGTACACCGCTTGAATCAACGACCTATAAGTTTGCAAAATGCCTCCAGAGACGTTTTGGCGTGATCGAGGGAGTTACAGATAAGAGCTATATTACAAACAGCTATCATATTCATGTTACCGAGGATATAAACGCCTTTGATAAGCTCGCGCTGGAATCCAAGTTCCAGGCACTTTCTCCGGGTGGCGCCATAAGCTATGTCGAGGTTCCCGATATGCAGAACAATCTCGAAGGCGTTATAGAGGTCATGAAGTTTATCTATGATAACATCATGTATGCCGAGCTGAACACGAAGTCGGATTATTGTCAGCAGTGCGGTTTTGACGGCGAGATCCAGATTGAGGAAGCCGACGGCAAGCTTATATGGAAATGCCCGAAATGCGGCAATACCGACCAGAATACGATGAATGTTGCCAGACGCACCTGCGGATACATCGGAACACAGTATTGGAATCAGGGAAGAACGCAGGAGATAAAGGAAAGGGTGCTTCATTTATAAATGAATTACGGCGCAATAAAAAACTGCGATATAGCAAACGGCCTTGGAGTCAGAGTAACGCTGTTTGTTTCCGGCTGTACAAACCATTGCAAAAACTGTTTCCAGCCGGAAACACAGGATTTCTGCTATGGTGATCCGTTTACGACAGAGGTTGAAGACCGCATTATAGAAATGCTGGGCAAGAGCTATATTGCCGGTCTGACACTTCTTGGTGGGGAGCCGTTTGAGCCGTCAAATCAGCGTGCACTGCTGCCGTTTGTCAAAAGAGTCAAGGAGAGATATCCGGGTAAAAATATATGGGCGTTTTCGGGGTTCCGTTATGAGGACGAGCTTACCGCTGTCGGAGTGCATCCCAATTGCGAGGTAACCGACGAGCTTCTATCTTTGATTGATGTTCTTGTAGACGGACGGTTTGTAGAGGAACTCAAGGATATCACCCTTAAATTCCGCGGTTCTTCCAACCAGCGTATTATTGATATGAACAAAACCCGTGAAGCGGGTGAGGTTGTGCTGTGGGATGAAAATCTTGCGGTTAATTGATAAAAGCGTAAAAAAGCGACTGCATCAATATGATGCAGTCGCTTTTTGTATACCTATTCGGAATCGGAATCGCTGATATCGTCATTTTGCGAATCGGATTCGGACACGTTGCTGTCGGATTCCAAGATTTCATTATAAGATAAGCTGTCAGATGATGGAGCATCACTTTCGCTTATGTCTGAAGAGGAAACGGGTGGTGGTTGCTCCGGAGAACAGCCGCCTCCGATACAGCTAACGGTGGAGCAAATGATTATGATAATGACAGCTAATATTATAATCAGTACGGCAAGTGGGGCGATGAGCTCCTTTTTGCTGCGGCTGTCGTACTTTTCGACCTTTCTTCCGCAAAGTCTGTCCCAGCCGTCACACATCAGATCAGCAACCGGATCGAAGAATTCTATCATCCTGCCCGAGCCGGCTTGTTTTCCGGTGATCGAGTCCCATTTATCGCTTAAAAATTCGGCGAGAGGATCAAGCTTTGATCCGATCCATGAGAAAATTTTCTTAAAGAATTTTCCAACGGGAGAGAACAGGCCGGAAAATATGTTCATCTTTTCAAAGACGGTCTGCTTGCGGTATCTTGTGCCAACATATTTTCCGTTGCGTCTGCCACCGCGCGGTGTGCTTGTTTCCAAAGGTGTGGAATCCTGCTCGTTCTGCGGTTCCGATTTACTCACCTCTGCGGGCGGTTCAGGTTCCGTCTTATCAAGGATCGTAACAAAATCGATATCGGTTAAAAAATCAAATTCATATTCGCTTTTTTCGATGTTGTCATCCATTTTGTCACATCCTTTCAGTTGATATCAGATTGGTTTTATCAGCCAAGCACCTGTATTTCCGAAATGCAGGTGTCGCTGTATTTATTGCCTTTGTCGGCCGAATTGACAGTAATACGGATATATGAGGTTCTGACACCGGAAGAGAAATTGATTATATCCCATGTTCCGGGTGCTGAATGTGCAGGAAGGTCGCAGTTTACGCTGGTTCCGTCTGAAAATTCAATCGTAACGGAACGCGCCTTTCCGTTTTTTGCATAGAGTTCGCTGCTTGCCCAGTAGCCGTTGGCGATCTTTAGACCTCGCACAGTTACTTCGCTCTCCGATTCAAGGGATACCCATTCTCCAACACCGACGCCGGACTCGTTTTCGCACCAGGTTGTAGAGGTTTTACCATCGATAAGATTGGTGGCTGAATAGTTTTTGCCCGACTGATTTCCGAGGACAGATGATGCGAAAGCGTGTGTGAAATCAAATATCTGCTGCGGTTCGCCGGGGGATGCCGAGGCGGTTGGAGCCGCGGTTGCGGCAGTTGTTGTAGTCGCAGCAGTTGTGGCAGCAGTGGTTTCGGTCGGCTTTTGGGTACCGGATGCGTCAGGAGCCGATGTGTCGGACGGTGTCGGTATCGCACAGTGCTCGACCGTTTCAAGCTGGAAGCCCTGAGGTACATAATAAATATTGCCGCCGGCAAAGCACAGATTTGAAACTCCCATGCCGTATGGAGCGCCGAATTTCATGTGGTCGACGTTATTTGAACCGTCAATTCGACATGAAGAGAGCATATTGCTTTCGCTTGATATGGAATACCACACTCTGCTTGCAAAAATATTGAAAGAAATGCTGTTTGATGACGTTGCTATGACGGTGGAATCACCGCCCGATACAGGCTGTCGGCGTATAGCATATGTACCGTCGCTTGAAGAGCAATAGTAAATATAATCGTCGTAAATTATGACATTGGAAAGCTCGCGCCCATGAGTTGCTACAGGCGTGGATGCAGAACCGTCGTAATGATAAAGGGTTGCATTGTTGCTGTAATCGGGATCTGCGGTATACCAAACATTGCCGTCACTCAATACATTCAAGTTGTCAAAGTAATAAACCCCAGTGGCAATAGTCTTAAGATTCTGACCATCGTCATCCATTACACACACGCTGTCCGAAAGCGCGGAATCGGCTCCAGCCAGACGTACGGTGACTGAGATTGTGAAATAGAGTTTTCCGGAGTTGTAAACAAGCTGCTGGATTGTTTGAAATCCTGAGGAGGTATCAAGGGAATAGATGCGTTCCGGCTCGAGCTTGTCGACATTCATGCGATATATGCCGGCTGTCATTTTGCTTGTTGCATCAAATGGATTCACATAAAAATAAACCACCCCGTCCGCAATGTTGATCCCGCCCGATGCCGGGCATATAACATTCTGCTCATTCGAGCCGATGGGAGAACGGGCGAGATACCAGAAGGATGCTATCAGTCCGTCGGAGTCAATGCCATCGTTGCAATGTATGTAGTAGACGTTTTTTTCGTCTTCGGCGGCGAGGCCGCCGTTTACGATGTTTCCGCCCGTAAAGATGGGGCGGGAGGCGGTTCCTCCGTGATCATCGGAGTTGTCGGGGGAGGAACAGCCAAAAAGACAGGCCGAGAGAAGGACAGATACGGATAAAAGCAACGACATAATCTTAAAAGCTGTTTTCATAATAAGATACCGTCCTTTCATATATCGGAAAGCGGAAAATAATTTTCACACTTGATTTTCAGTACGCAATAGAAAGCTGCTCCGGAGTTGGGGTTTGCGAATCGGAAATCTTTATAAGCTTCAGCGTGCCGCTGTCGGAAACAAGCTTCATTGTATTTCCGTCAATAAGGCAGCTGTATTCCTGCGAAAGGCCGACATCATCGATTGCCATTGTAAAGCTGCTGCCAGAGGTTTTGCAGCTTGCATATTTCATCGTCCAGACGTCGCCGCTGTAAAAATCCATGGCACCGTCCGTGTGAAATACATAAAGATAATCCTTTTCGCTGTAGCCGTCGGAATAGTGATCGGAAAGAACCCATGTTCCGACTATCCGGCTGTCAAATGCAGTATCTTCCGGCTGTGGCTCTTCGCCGCAGGCGCAAAAAGAAAAAAGAATCAGAACGACTGCAAAAATAAGGGTTATATGTTTCATAAAATTCTCCATTAAAGATAAAAGGACGGGAAACGACCGTGAAGCCGTCTCCCGCCGAAAAAATCGATAAATTAAGCTCTGTTGGCGCAGCCGAGGACGGTTGTGATCTTATGGGTAACAACGTCGGTGATAGCGGCGCGGGCCGGAGTGAGGATCTGGCGCGGATCGAAATGGGTGGGATTCTCAGCCAGATGCTTTCTGATAGCAGCAGTAAGAGCGATACGAAGGTCGGAGTCGACATTGATCTTGCAAACTGCGGAAGCTGCAGCCTGACGGAGCATATCCTCGGGGATGCCGATAGCATCGTCCATCTTGCCGCCGTACTGTCTGATCATAGCGACATATTCGGGCATAACGGAGGAAGCGCCGTGGAGAACGATGGGGAAGCCGGGGAGTCTTTCGCTGACTTCCTGAAGGATGTCAAAGCGAAGCTGGGGCTTCTGGCCGGGCTTGAACTTGAATGCGCCGTGGCTTGTGCCGATAGCGATAGCAAGGGAGTCAACACCGGTCTTTTCAACGAATTCCTGAACCTGAGCAGGATCGGTGTAGCTTGCCTTGTCGGCGTCTACGCTTACTTCGTCTTCGATACCTGCAAGCTGGCCGAGCTCGCCCTCAACGGTTACACCGTACTGATGAGCGTAATCAACGACCTTCTTGGTGATAGCGATATTCTCTTCAAAATCAAAATGGCTTCCGTCGATCATAACGGATGTGAAGCCGCCGTCGATGCAGCTCTTGCAGGTCTCGAAATCGGGGCCGTGGTCAAGATGCAGAGCGATGGGAAGGCCGGTCTCTTCTGCAGCAGCCTCGACCATCTTTCTGAGATAAAGATGTCTTGCATACTTTCTTGCGGAAGATGAGCACTGGAGGATAACAGGTGCGTTCTGCTGCTGACAAGCATCAACGATACCCTGAACGATCTCCATGTTGTTGACGTTGAATGCGCCGATAGCGTAACCACCGTCATAAGCCTTTTTGAACATTTCTTTTGTGTTTACCAGAGGCATAATAAGTCACTCTCCTATATATTATAATTCTTTGGTAACAATTAAATATTATACTATAAAACTTACCGTAAAGCAATCCATTTTCAAAAAAATCGGCAAGAATATAAATTTTATCCTAAAAGGTTCTAAATGTCGGCAAGAACCGTGACCTCACAGCTTGCTTTAAGGACGGTTCCGTCATCGCAGATAAATGTTACGGTTACGGTGGCGGTTCCGGCTTTATGAGCCGTTATGCGTCCCTGTGAATCGACCGACACCGTTTCAGGATTATCAGAGCCCCAGGACATTCTGTCAGAGGGCATTGGCACCGGTGATGTATAGCAGTCGAGCTGTTGGGTGGAGTCGGCAAAAACGGTTATGTCGTCCTGTTCAAGCACAAGCCGATCGACCGATAATTGTGCCGTACCTGCGGTCAGGGGTGCGGAAGTGGTCGGCATCGGCGAAACAGAAGCAGTTGGGGAGGGCGAATCGGGTGTTATGTGCTGGTCTGAAAGCATTAATGAAAGGAGCAGTATTGCGGCGCCCAGCGCAATGAGCCCCAGAATGATGAAGACGGTTCTCCATGGTGACCTCGGCTGCGATGCGGTATGCCCACGCCGATATGCGGAGGTTTTGCTGATATTATAATTGCGCGCTTCATCCCATTGTGATTCATCGTCGTCCGGATAGAATTCCTCCCAGACACCGCGCCCGTCATCTTCAAAATCCTCCCACAGCGTTTCTTTGTCCGTGGGGCGGGGTATCATTTCGTCGGCAAAACGATATTGCGAAAGGGCATTTTTGAAAAGCTCAACGGAATCGTAACGATCGGCAGGATCCCACGATGAAGCCTTGCGAAGAACATCGGTAAGACCAATGGGGCAGCCTGCTATATCGGGCAGGGGCTCGCCCGACAGACGGCGGTGTATAGCCTCTGCACCCGATTCGGAGAATGGCGGCTTACCCTTGTTCAGCAGTATCCATAGCGTGACGGCGAGGGAATAAATATCCGCCCTGCGGTCATAACGGTCAAATCCGGCAACCTCGGGTGCCATGCAAAGCGGTGTACCGACTGCCGTCATTGTCTGGCTGCTGAGAAGTCTTGCCGCGCCGAAATCGCTCAGCTTATATACTCCATCATCTGAAACCAGTATATTATCCGGCTTTATATCGCGGTGTATGATGCCGCGGTCATGGCAGACCTGAAGTCCGCAGCAGGTCTGCATTCCAAGCTCCACCACATCACCATAGGTCATGTTGGCAGGATTGACCGGCTCAAGCAGTTCCATCCGGATCAATATATACCCGTTGCCGTCGTCCTTGCGAACGATATCAAAATCAAGCACCTGAACGATATTGTCTGATGTAAGGGTGCGAAGCAGACGGAATTCCTTAAGATATTTTGAATCGGCAGGCTCTTCGGTTTCGATTATTTTTAAAGCCGAGGGCTTTGCACCTTTTGGTGCGTTTTTTCGGTTTATAAGGTAGACCGTGCCGTAGCTGCCCTTTCCAAGCCTTGCTCCCACCCACCAGTTGGCTAAAAAGGTCGGCATTTCGTTTGCTTCAAGCATACGAAGCTCAAGTATTTTACCGTCGCTGTATGTATCCGGCATCGTGTTTCACCATCCCCTTGGCGCATTTGCGCGGCTGTCTTTTTTAATATTATCATATTGCCGTAAAAATGTCACTAAAGACGAGTAAAAAAACATCCTATTATTTCAAAATGTTGTTGGATTTGAGCTTTGTTTATGCTATAATGTAATATAATTTAAATCTTTAATGTCAAGAGGAAGATAACATTGAGTCAGAAAGTCGGAATGATAAGTCTCGGATGCCCCAAAAATCAGTGTGATGCGGAGCTTATGCTTCACAAGCTGAAATCGGCCGGATTTGAGCCGGTCGAGGATATTGCAAAGGCCGATTGTGCAATAGTAAACACCTGCGGCTTTATCGAAAGCGCAAAGTCGGAATCGATAGAGGAAATAATTGAGCTTGGCAAGCTTAAACCGGAGGGCGTTATAAAAGCGATCGTTGTGACGGGCTGTATGGCGGAACGCTATCGCGATGAAATACTTGCCGATATGCCGGAGGTCGACGCGGTTTGCGGTATTGGTGCAAACGCTGACATAGTTGATGTATGCCGTTCTGCTCTGGCCGGAGAGCGAATCTCAAGATACGGCAAAAAGGAAGATATGCCGCTTGACGGCGACAGGATACAGACAACGCCGTCCTATTACGCATATCTGAGGATCGCAGACGGCTGTGACAACAAATGCTCGTATTGCGCTATCCCCGGAATTCGCGGAGGCTATCGCAGCAGACTTCCCGAAAAGATCGTGGAAGAGGCGATGGTTCTTGCGGGAAACGGAGTCAAGGAGCTTGTGCTTGTAGCACAGGATACCACCAGATACGGCGAGGATTTAGGCGGCGATTACCGTCTTAGCCATCTACTTACGGATCTGTGCAAGATCGAGGGCATAGAATGGATCAGGCTTCTTTATTGCTATCCCGATCGTGTGACCGACGAGCTGCTTGACGTAATAGCAAATCAGCCGAAGGTATGCAAATACATGGATATCCCGCTTCAGCATTGCAACGCCGATGTTCTCAAAGCAATGAACCGCAAGGGTGATAAGGATTCGCTTCTTGCGCTTGTAAAGAAAATAAGAGATAAGGTTCCCGGAATCATCCTTCGCACGACATTGATGGTTGGATTCCCGGGCGAAACAAGAAAACAGTTTACCGAGCTGTGTGAATTTGTGCGCGAAGCAAAGTTCGAGCGGCTTGGATGCTTTGTATGGTCGGCGGAGGAAGACACGCCGGCATTCGATCTGCCCGACAGGGTAAGCGAAAAGGAAGGCAGCCGCCGTCAGGAAATAATCATGGAGGAGCAGTCACGGTGCGTTGATGCGTGGTGTGAGGCTATGGTCGGCAGGGAGATTCCCGTTCTTGTTGAGGGATATGACCGTATTGCCGGCTGCTGCTATGGTCGTTCTGCGATGGATGCACCCGATATTGACGGAAAAATATTCTTCTCCACAAACGGGAAAAAGCTTACCGCTGGTGAGATAGTTACCGTAGGGATAGGCGACAGCATGGACTGCGACCTTATAGGCTCACTTGTCGAAGAGGAATAAATATTTAAATTACATATATCTTCCATAAGGAGGCAGTATATTGAATCTTCCAAATAAACTTACGCTTGTGCGAATGTTTCTGGTGCCGGCAGTTGTGGCGTTCATTCTTTATGACTTTGCCCCCCATCGCTGGCTTATAGCGGGTTTGCTTTTTGGCGCGGCTGCTATAACCGATGCCATAGACGGGCATATCGCACGTTCGCGCGGGTTGGTTACCGATTTTGGCAAGCTTATGGATCCGGTTGCCGATAAAATGCTGGTCATAGCAACGCTCGTGGCTTTTATCGCAAAAGGCCTGTGTTCACCGTGGATAGCTATAATCGTTCTTCTGCGTGAATTTCTGGTTACCTCTATACGCATGGTCTCGTCGGCAAAGGGAATCGTTATCCCGGCTAACTGGTGGGGTAAGGCGAAGACGATAACCCAGATGGTGGCAATCGTGATCGTTTTTGTCGTTCAGTATGCATTTTATCTTTGTGATGTGCTGAACATAGCCGTATCTGCACCGATAAAAGAGGGAATTGCCGTTGCAGGTGATGTGGCTCTCTGGATTTCCGCAGCGGCCACAATAATATCCGGCGTTGTGTATGCAAAGCAGAGCGGCGATATATTTAAAGACGTAAAGTAATATTTTTATATGATAATACAAAACGGAGGAGTTAATATGGAATTTGTCGAAAAGCTTGAACTGAGAAATAAATGTATAGATGAGTTGACGGATTTTGTTCAGGGTGGTTCGGATATTACCGCACTGCTTGTTTTGGGCGACGATTCAACCGAGAGTCTTTCGGTCAATGTTGCCATTGTCGTAAACGATGTTGAAAATGTGCGAAAGACTTATGGCAGAGTGCATTATTTCATCTCAAACGAAATGGACTTCGAATCAAAGAAGACACTTCGCCGCGAAGATAATTTTGCGCTTATTGAATACAATCTCGAGTCCGGAATTACTCTCACGGCTCTTGTATGCACCTGCTCCGAGCTGTTTGATGCTCCGTGGTGGAGATGTGTGTTTGATACTACCGGCGAGGCTTGTGAGGCAATGAACGAGGCTAACCGCGTTGAAGAGGATAAGCTTGCAGATGAGCCTTCCGATGAGCCGGAAGAGGAAATCGATGAGTTTGAGGATGATATCATCGAAGAAGAGGAAGAAGCCGATGAGGAACCGATTTTTGAAATAGTTCCCGACCCTGAGGAGCCGCCTGCACCGGTAGAGGAAGAGCCGGAGCAGGAAGAAGAGGAGTCCGAGGAAGATGCATATTGGCGATTTGTTTCCGATAATGTTCGCAGCGCAAAGCACGCCATTGCCAGCGGCTCGTACATTCGTGCCACCGAGATAATAAACACTCTGCGCAAGATGCTCATTGAGCTTATATGTGTTCGCAACGGCATCACGGAAAACTTTGAGCGCTCGATCGATTTTGTTGAGTGCGAGGAAAAGAATCTCCTTGTCAAGACATACCCCAACGGAACCGATAAAACATCGCTTATTTCCGCTCTGGCTGTTGAAACCGAGCTTTTCGACAGACTTGCTTGATTTGGTTACTATGTAATAAGTTAATGGTTTGAAAGGCATGAGATCATAATGAAAATATTCAATACACTTACTCGTCAGAAGGATGAATTCATTCCGCAGGTTGAGGGCGAAGTCCGTATGTACGCATGCGGACCGACGGTATATAACTTTATACATATCGGAAATGCACGTCCTCTTATAATTTTTGATACGCTGAGAAGATATTTTGAATGGCGCGGCTATAAGGTTAATTTTGTTCAGAATTTTACCGATATCGATGATAAGATCATCAAGCGCGCAAATGAAGAAGGCACCGATTACAAGACGGTTTCCGAAAAGTATATCGAGGAATACAAGACCGATGCACAAGGTCTTGGAGTACGCCCGGCAACAACTCATCCGAAGGCAACCGAAAACATGGATGAGATCATAGCTATAATCGAAAAGCTGATAGAAAACGGTCATGCTTATGCATCGGGCGGCGATGTTTATTTTTCCACCCGTTCTTTTGATGAATACGGAAAGCTTTCGCACACTCCGCTCGATGAGCTTCTTGAGGGTGCAAGCAACCGTACCGATGACACCGGCCTCAAGAAGGACGGAGCAGATTTTGCTTTGTGGAAGTCCTCCAAACCGGGCGAGCCATATTGGGAATCGCCGTGGGGCAACGGCCGTCCCGGCTGGCATATCGAATGTTCTGCGATGAGCCGCCGTTATCTGGGCGAGACTCTTGATCTCCACTGCGGCGGTCAGGATCTTATCTTCCCCCATCATGAAAATGAGATAGCCCAGTCGGAATGCTGCAACGGAAAGCAGTTCGCACGCTATTGGATGCACAACGGTTTTATTACCGTTGATAACGAAAAGATGAGCAAATCGCTCGGCAATTTCTTCACCGTACGTGATGTTGCCGAACAGTTTGGATACGAGCCTATCAGAATGATGATGCTGGGTTGCCATTACAGAAGCCCGCTCAATTATTCGTTCGATGTTATAAATCAGAGCAAAGCGGCGCTGCAGCGTCTTTATACCTGTCGCGAAAATCTTGATTTTGTGCTTTCTGCCGCTTCGGCAGATGAAAACGAAGGCGATGCGGCACAGCTCGAAAAGCTTGCTGTATTCAAGGAAAAATTCACCGAGGCTATGGAAGATGATTTCAATACGGCCGGAGCCCTTTCGGCGGTATTTGACTTGGTGCGCGAAATAAACACCTGCTGTGCTGTCGGAAGCGGCGCGTCAAAGAAGCTTTGTGAGGGAGCAAAGGCTGTGTTTACAGAGCTTACGGATGTTCTTGGTCTTCTTTATACAAAGCAGGAAAACAGTGTTGATCCGGAGATCGAAGCTCTTGTTGAGCAGCGTCAGGCTGCAAGAAAGGCTCGCAATTTCGCCGAGGCTGACCGCATCCGTGATCTTCTTAAATCCAAGGGCATCGTATTGGAGGATACACCGCAGGGTGTAAAGATAAAATACGAGGCATAAATTTGTGTCTTGGCGTGAAAGGCTTTGGGCACTGAAGCATTAAAGCTCTTCACGCTCGGATGTTTCTGCTTTTTATAAAAGCAAGGAAAAGAGGGGCGTATGTATGGAATACAATGGTAAGTTTATATGTATTGGGCTGAATCCGTCATTTGACCTGACGATCAGCGTTGATGAGCTTAGCGATGAATTTGTCAATCGCGCGGTCAGCGAATATCGTGAGGCGGCCGGTGTGGCGACCAATATAGCAAGAAACCTTCATCGGCTGCAGCTTGCGGCAACGGTTGCGGGTATTGCGGGCGAAAATAATCTTCGCGAATATATGGCCGAGCTGTGCCGCGAAAATATTCCGTGCAGCTTCATAAAGGTGCCCGGCAGCATAAGGGAAAATATTACGCTGCTTGCAGGTAAGGGCAACAACGTTAAGACGGTAAAGATAAACCGTGCCGGTCCGACCTGCACATCGGCAGCTCTTGCGGAGCTGAGGGGATATTTTTCACAGATAGCGTCGCCGGATGATACAGTTATATTTGGCGGAAGCTGTCCGCCGGGTATATCCATTGAGGCATACGCATCTCTTATGGAATATGTTTCGGCAATGGGGATGAGGGTCGTAGTGGATACCGATGTTCTGCGTGCCGATCACTATTTCCGTATAAAGCCGTGGCTTATCAAGCCGAACGAGTTTGAGCTTGAGCGCATATGCTCGACCAAATTTGAAAACGAGGATGAAATGATAGCGGCCTGCAAAGGGCTGATTACGGGCGGTGTCGATACGGTTCTGCTTACACGAGGTGATAAGGGTCTGATATCTGTCACAAGGCATCAGGTCGTGCGCGTTCCGCCGGCACCCGTAAAAGGCAGGATAAATACCGTTGGAGCCGGCGATGCGGCATTGTCAGGCTACCTGTGCGCAGATGCAGAGGGCCGCAATCAGTATGAGTGCTCGCAGTTTGCTGCGGCATTTGCGGCATCGGTGATATCTGAAGGCGAGTAAAATCGTGGGAATGAAGGGAGTAGTGGTCGATGGAAGAGAACAGAAGCGGAGTATTGCGTCAGCAGCTTCTTGAGGAAAAGCAGAAGCTGTCCATGGCTATCGATCAGCTTACCCATCTCGATTCAAAGATTATTGAATGTGACGAGCATCTTGAAAGGAAGAAAAAGGATATCCCGTGGAAGATGATCGTTCCGACAGCGATTACGTTGCTTCCGGGTCTGATTTTTCTGCTTATCGGGCGAAAGTTTGTCGGCATTGTGCTTCTTGCGGCAGGTATATATTTTGGGTTTCGTCTTATATCGGAATTTCGTTTCGACAGAAAATTCTATCAGAGGGTTGACAGACGAAAAGAAGAGTACATGCTTCAGCGTCAGAAGCTGGAAAAAGAGGCAGCTGAATGCCGCGGAAAAATATCCGAGATTCAATCAAAATTAGGAATACAGTAAATTAAAAAGCTCACAGCGAAGTGCTTCGCTGTGAGCTTGAATTTTTTGCTATCGTGCGCGTTTTTTGCTGTATTTCTTAATAATAGGATTGTCAATAAACATTCCGTGGAACTTTATGGCGGCAAACCATATCGCTGCAGCTACGACGGAGAGTATTGCGACCGACGGCCAGACTCCGATACCAACGGTCTGATTAAGTATTGAGGGGAGCGAAATAAGTGCGCCGGAAACAAGGCTCGCAATAAGAGCCTTGCTGCTGTCCTGTCTTGTTGCGGCGAGCCACAGCATAACGCCGACACCTGTGCGTGCAACTATCCATACGATGCAGTTTAATGAGCTTGCGATATAATCGGATAATCCGATAGAGCCAGCGCCTGCCAAAGCAATGAGCTCGGTCTGGGTAAGATTTGTGCCGCTTTGAGCAAGGTTTATCATGGAATATGTCGTCATAAGTGTGACGATAGCCGGAGTAGCGACAAGGAATGTGAGTTCGCCGAAGGAATAGCCGAGCATGGCACCGACACCGTGTGCTGTTTGCGGCAGCTTGTTTCTGAAAATATGCATATAGCCGAAAACACCTAACATAATTGCGGCTTCGAGAATAAGCGACACAATAATGCTGATGACCTGTCCTGCGGTATCGCCGGGGATAAGCATTGATATGAGCGAAGATATCAGCATGGATGCGGCATAAAGGATAACATAGGCTACTCCGCCTGAAAAGAAGGGGAAGACGCCCATTTTTATTTCTCTCTCAAGGATAAAATAGGCAAGTATAGGAACGAACATAGCGACGAATATAACCAGTATCGGTCCGCCAAGGATGTTGGAGTCAAGCTCGATCTGCTGCACATCAGAGGGGGAGACGTTTGTTGGTGATACCGCTGCGGCAATAAGGTTGATTGGCATTTTAAGATTGCTGACCCGTTACGTTGTTTGGGGCAGCTCCTCCTTTCGGGTTTTATTAAAAATAATGCTGTAAACGGAAAAATTTCCATTTATTTTTTAATGTTTAAAAATTATATGTAATATCGCCCTTGAATTTAATGCGGAATGCTGTATAATATTACAGATATGAAATAGATTATGGGAGGTGCGTCAATGCTGGGAAGCTATGTTCGCATAACAGTTGACCCTGTGTATGATACCGACGCTCAGGAACAGCAAAAGGATGGGCTGCGCGTCATATGTGGAAAAGCAAACGAAAACGGAGGAAGAAATTCCGCCGGGATACGAGCCTACATCATCAGCCCGACAGCGCTGAAAGGTATAGTCAAATTAAGGGTGGTCGCCGTTATTTCTGACAATCAGGGGAAACGGACAGGCTATGTTGCGGCTCCGGACAAGGTTCGTGTGTTTGAGCCGGATATAAGAACGCTGCTCAAGCCCTATACCGATCTGGAAAGCTGCAGCATAGTATGCTTATATGAAAAATCCTGCGGTGCAATTGTTTTTCGCCGCCATAGCGGTAATGTTGAGTTTCTCCTTATCAAGAATAAAAAGGGCGGAAACTGGGGATTCCCAAAAGGTCATGTTGAGGCCGGCGAATCGGAGCATGATACCGCAAAGCGTGAGGTGCTTGAGGAAACAGGGCTTAAAATAGAGCCGATGGACGGATTCAGGGAACTGAGCGAATACTATCCGCACGGAAAGATCTTCAAGCAGGTCGTCTTTTTTGTGGCTGAGATGCCGGATGACGGAGCTATATCGCTCCAGCAATCGGAAATCGACCGATACATCTGGGCCGATTACGGACTTGCGATGAAGACCTTCCGCTTCAATAATGACCGCAGTGTTTTGACGAAGGCAAAAAACTGGCTGAAAAACACAAAATAATCGGAAGATTATTCGTAGTTGGTGTATTCCGGATAGATTGAAGAGGTCTGCTTTTTAGCGGACCTTTTTTTGTTTGCCGGAGCCGATGGATAAAACGGAGGTTCGGGAATGGTTGGGACGTGTGGGGCGGGGATATCGGGCTCCTGTGATACGGGCTCCATCGACTCAAGCTCTGTGGGGAGCTGATAGTGGCCTGTGTCGTTGGGATCGTATCCTCTTGCGGCCGCCATGGAAGAAAAATCCTCGTAAACCGGCTCGGCGGCAAAATCGCTGCCGTCGGGCATAACCCCCATATAAGGCATAACGGTCGGATACATTGGATTTTGATAATAATATTGCGGGATTTCCTGCTGACGCTGGACAAACGAATCAACATAAGGCTCCGGTGTTTCGACTTCGTGCGCGGGATAAACGGCACCGCCTGCAGGAGCGAAGCTGTCGGAGGGGACGAAATCCGGAGCATCCGGATCGCCTGACGCGGCGTGCTTGCGGCGTCTTAATTCAACGGCGATGACAAGAACCATACCGAGCAGTCCGAGTATGATGCTGAGGCTTGCTGCGGCAGAGAAATCCGGGGGAGAATAGGTAAGTATGAAGCTGTGGGTATCCGGTGTAAGCTCAAGTGCGATAAACGCGCCTGCGGCGCAGGAGATATCAGAATCAGTATCGCGGTCAAGCTCGCAGGTCCAGCCGTCCTGCCACGGGATAGTGGTAAGAAGCACCTGTCCCTCACCCAATGAAACGGTTCCGGTAACAATATTGTTCTCAGCGGTGATATACTGTGCTGCACCTTGAGAAAGCTCAGCAATTGCAGCGGAGAACAGGTTTTCGTCAAGCGATGCAAAGCTGAGACTGTTGAGGATGGCGCGCTCGCTGTGAATGGAAACATCGATATATGCGGTATCGCCGCGATAGAAAAATCCGAGAGGGATAATGGAGTCAAGCGGCTGAGTGCATATTTGCGCGCCGTTGACGGTTATGGTTTCGCTGTGACCGGTATCGCAGTCCATGTAGAGATATAATGTACCGTCGCACGGTGCTGTAACGGCAAAGGACACATATCCTGTTTCTGCGCCGCGTGTAAGCTCGATTCCGTCCAGGGTGTCAACGAAGGAAACGCCGTTGCCGGAACTCTGATATTCTGTATTGCAGAAAAGCGCGCGCTCCGCACCGCATATTGCGCTGGCAAGCTGGTTTTGCGCATCAAAGGGGTTCGAGCTGTATTCGGTGAGCGACAGCACATTTTTTGATGCGGCAAAGCAAAGAGGCAGGGCGTTCTGATTGTATGCAATAACATCGCCTGAAACGGTATTGCCTATCGTTTGATAGGAGCCGGTCTGTTCGGATTTGCCCACTGTGTAGCGAACCGAGAAAAGTGCATCGGTAAAACGTGTATATCCGCGGCCGTCGGAAATGCCGAGGACATCCATCAGCAGCGAGCTTTGTTCGGTTTGGGACGGACATGGCGCAGATATGCTGTTAAGCTCGGATATATCGGCGCCTCTGATACGGAAAAATTCGCTGTTTGACGCTTCGTTTGCGGTTATCATTGAGCGCATGTTGTTTTTAAGCGAGACGGAATCAGCGTATCGGGAATAGTTTACAGCACCTTCGCCGCGGCTGTATGACATGACCGCAAGTGTTCCGCCAAATACGGTTTCGCATAATATGCACATTGTCAGCATTGCGCAGAAGCCGATGTTTACGGAGCTTTTGGAAACGGTAACGAGTGTGACCGTTGCATAGAGAGTCATGAACGCGATCGTGAAGATTATTGCCTCGGTCGAAAAGTCGATATTGCCGAAGAATACCGCGGCAAGATAAAGACAAAGGGTGCTTATCCATGCGATTATAACGGTGCCGACCTTTAATCCTATGGGCTTGACAAATGCGCGGGTCGCCGCTGTGCAGAGAAGAAGCGCAAGGACAAAGGATGAAGCGGCGACTGTGCCGTTTGGCTGTGTAAATGTCAGGAGAACCCAACCTACAGGAGCAAGCATCAGGGAAAGGGTGACAACGGCGACAGTAATAAAGCCAATAAGTCTTTCCTTTTTGGAAAAGGCCTTGTTCAGGAAATATACGGGCAGCATTATTAGTGTCAGAGCCGATGTAAATATCAGCGCAGTAACTGTTCCCGGTGCGGCTGCGCCGGGGAATAATGCAGACAGAAGATCAAATAGGGGAACGGTATCGATTTCCGAAAGAGAATGAACGGCCGTTGCGGCGTGAATATTTGCGGAAAACGCCGGAATGCTCATTATCATCGTTGCGCCGACGGATAGTGCGATACAAAGCAGAAGCAGCGAAAGATGATTCATGAGTGATGCCGATTGGCGGCCGCGAACCTGCCGCAGCCATATTAGCACAATAATGCAGAATATAAGACAGCATGGCCACAGGGTGCTTGAAGACATAAAAAACATAACAAGCGCAGCGTAAAGAACGAGGACGCTGCCTTTATCTACGAGCATGGCAATTCCGGCGCCGACCAGAGGCAGAAACACAGCGCAGTCGGTAAGCTCCGGTGCGAGGAATCCGAGCGAAATAAGGCTTCCCGCGCCGTAAGCGACCGAAAACGGCAATGCGATAAGCGGCTGGTCTTTGGCAATGCGCGAAAGCATAAGGAAAGAAAACAATCCTGCAAATCCGGCCTTGACACACATTACAAGGGTGAGGGCATCGTGGATAGCGGCCTCTTTAAAGAAAAATGTAATAAACAAAAACGGACTGCACAATCCCGATGCGAAACGTGTATAAAAATCGCCGCCAAGCGAATCGGAAAAGCTGTAAAAAAGATTTCCTTGCCCGAGCATGGCCTTATGAACAGCAGCAACGCCGGAAAACCACTGGCTGTTGGATTCGAGGAAAATAGAATTTTCGCCGAACGGATATATGCCGGAAAAGTAGAAGATGGCCGTCAAAGCAGCGCACGGTATAAGAAAAGACAATAGGGTAACAGGTATTAGCACCTTGCTTCCAAGACCCTTTTGCTGCATGATTCAAGCCCCCTTCCGATGTACAATAATAACTATACTATTATATAATATCTGCATTGTGAATACAAGAGAAAAACTGTACAGGAAAATGTTTGATGGATTGCATATAAAAAGGATTGCCGTATTTTTACACGACAATCCTTTTTGTTTTTCAGCGGGCTCAAAAAAGCTTATCTGCCCTTTGTTATAAGAATGGGGAACGGTGGACAGTTGCGGCGATTGAGAAAATCGCACACGACAACGGTGTATTCTGAGCTGTCAATATCCTTCAAATATGCGAGCAATGCGTCCTTTTCCTCATAACCGGTCTCGCGCCCGTAATATACGCTTATGCACATTACGCCGTCGTCGCAAAGAAGCTCAAGTCCTCTTTCGACCGCTTTCAGCGTAGTGTCCGTACTGGTGTGTATATTATGGTCGCCTCCCGGCAGCCAGCCAAGATTGAATACGATGCATTTAACCGTACCCTTGTCGGCGTATTTGTCCATATTTTCGTGTCCTGCAAGGTGAAATTGAGCACGATCAAGAAGCCAGGCTTTTGCGAGCCGTTCTTTTGCAAAATCGATGGCGGCGGGCTGGATATCAAATGCGATAACCTTGCCCTCGCCTCCGACAAGAGAACACAAAAGCTCGATATCGCCGCCCTTGCCTGCGGTTGCGTCGATACAAATATCCCCCGGCTGAACATTGGCGCGGATAAAGCTGTGAGCTATGTCGAGGACTGAAAAAGATCGATTCATTTGGGTGTCCTCCTTTAACCGTAGATGAATTGCTGTACGCTTTCGGCGGTGGCGGGGATGTCGGCTACAGCAACCCACATATCATCGATTATTTTTCCGGTATACGTTCCTTGCTCGGGGAAGGTTTTTGACTCCATTGAATCAAGGTTGTCAAGATAGCTGAGCATGTCGGTGACAAGGGAATTTATCTGACTTTTGGTAAGATCCGTCTGAATCATATCGCATATTTTTGTAACGGCATCGTCGATCTCGGACAGGCTTGAGTTTTTTGCTGCGGCTGCTATGGAGGTGAGAACCTTCTGCTGTCGCTGTGTGCGTTTGAAATCGCTGTCAATATATCTGATGCGCGAGTAGGCCAGAGCCTCTTCGCCCGTCAGTCTTTGTGTGCCGGCATGGGTTTCAAAGCCCTGCATATTCAGATATTCCGATTCGGCAGAGGTGAGATTGATTTTTACGCCGCCGAGCGAGTTTATAACCTTTGGGAATGATTTGAAGTTAACACGGATATAATTGTCGATTTTTATTCCGAAATTATGCTCGATTGTAGCTATGCAAAGACCGGCACCGCCATAGGCGAATGCATGGGTCAGCTTCTGGTCGGCATAGCTTTTGCCTTTATAGCTTGGGAAATCACAATATGTGTCCCGGATAAAAGAGCACATCTTTATTGTTTTTGTGTCTTCGTTGAGAGAGACCAGTATCATACTGTCAGACCGCGAGTTTTTCCATGACGTATTATCGGTACCGACAAGGAGAATATTTGTGATATGAGAGGCCGATTGAACGCCGCCGGCGTTTCCGGCTGCCTCCGGATTTTCCTCGACCGTTCCGCCCATCTGAAGGGCATACTCTGCCTCGTCGGCCATAATTTCATCGCTCAGGCTGGTTACAATATCAAAGTCGTCTGCGGCGGTATAGGTTATAAGCTCAAGCTTTGAGTTCCACCAGTAGAAGAAGCAGACAACTGCCGATGTAAGAGTAAAGAAAGTTATAAAGAAGGCGAGAACGGCGCGTTTTCGTCGAAGTCTGCGCTTTTCCTCAAGCTCGGCCTGCCGTTTGCGTTCGGCCGCGCGTGCCTTTGCTGCGCGCGCTTTTGCGGCCGCGCGGCTTCTGGCGGCATCCGATTGTGAGGAACGGGATCTGTTGTATGATTGTGCGGCGAAGCGTGACGCAGGCTTCCGTGCGCCGGAGGTGCGGCGCACAGGCGGCGAAGATCGCCGCTGACCGATATAACCGCCGGAGCCGGAAGAACGCGCACGCGGTCTGTTTGGTCCGCCGATATAATTTCTGTTGTTTGGTTGCATGATGCCTCCATAATAATTGTTGTATATGGTGTTAGCTTTATTGACTTGCATTATGCATCGATAAAGCCAGCATCAAGATGACGGATAAAGATGTACATAAACACGTTAGCCGCGTCCGGGGGACGGATGCGGCTAACAGGATGTTTTTAGCTGTAGGATGCTCCGGGAGGAAGTGAGTCGGTGTATACTATCTTATTAAGCGGCAGATAGGTATCTACATTTTCTACTTCCTTGGAAACGCGCTCGCCGTATTCTTCGACGATACGGTAGGTCTTGACCTTTTTGCCGAGCTGCGGAGCCTGGTTGTTTTTGCCGGGCTGAGCTTTCTTGTAAATTGTAGTCCAGTTGAAGACTTCCATCTCAAGGAATCCGAAGTATGCGGTTATGCCGTCCTCGGTGCCGTAAATCTGGCAGGTGATGGTGCCGCCCTTGACGGTGAAGCATATCTTTATCGGGTATTCCTTGTTGTTCTTGAACTTGAGGTCATAAACACCCCAGTTGACCGTTGCGTCGGTGCCGGCGTCCTGATATGCAACGGTATAGCGGTGGTTGGTTCTTTCGGTTATTTCAAGATTACACTTGATAGCTGTATAATAGAGGGTGGATGAAGTCTGGCATATACCGCCGCCGTAGTCCTCATCGGTACCTTCGCCGGAATAAACGGTAGCCTTACAGAATCCGCGTTCGGGAGTTCTTTCACCGACGGTGTCGTTATAAGAGAACTCCTCACCCGGCTGGAGAACAAGACCGTTTATAAAGTTTGCGGCAAGTGCGAGGTTTTGGGCACGAGCCTTGTTTGTTGCGTTGAAGTTTGTCGAGAATTCGGCCAGCAGGTCGGGGCAATCGGGAGCGCGAAGCTCTTTGAGAGTGACCTTTGGCTGGGTAAGGGTCAAGGTAACAGTCCAGGAATCGCCGCCTGCGGATATCTGTCTGCGTGCCGATTCGAGATCGAAGTCCTTACCGACGACATCAGCGGTGTAGATCTTATTACCGGCCGAGTCGGTGGTGGAATACGCATCGGAAACGGTGCATTTAACTTCCGAATAAATTTCGTCGATGTTGACATCAGGAGCAACCGTTGTCTGCATTTCGACATTGATGGGCTCGGTCGAGTCGGTTGCGATGCGATTGAAAAGCTCGGTAATAAATTTGTTGTAATCAATACCGTAGCCATCGCTTCCGGCTTTGATGGTGAGCTGATCCTTCTTTATTGTGTACGAAGGCTCAATCATCGGTGTGCCGCCCCTTGACGCCGCTACGCTCTGAAGGAAGTCCTTTACGAGTGTTTCGTTATATGTGAACTTGCCCTCGGTTGTGATGGTTTGTGTTATTGTCTGGCCATCCGCGCTTGATACCTCTATATATGTATCTTTTGTGCTCGCGGTTGGCGAAGCAAGGGTAAAGCCGTAATCGGAAAGGCGGAATGTGCTCGTGCTTCCTTCAAGCGAAACCGTAAATGATTTTGACGCAAGCTGATCGTCTACGCTGTAACGAAGCATGGAATAGGAATTCTGCTCATCAAGCGATGCGAGGGCAGATGTAACGGTCAAAGGCTGTGTTATCTGCACCGATGTCAGGTAATAGATAAGAGCCGAGAGACACAGCACGAGGGAAGCGGCCAGCACGGATGTGATGATGATCTTTCGTGTTTTGCGCTGTGCCTGCGTTGTCGACTGGTTCTTTTTTGAACGCGATTGCGCAGGCATATCATCATCGCTGAAGTAATTTGCGAAAATAGCAGGAACTCCGCCACCGCCGCCGTTTGATGCGCCGCGGTCGGACATTGAAGCGCGGCCGTAATAGCCGTCGTCGTCGCCGAAGTCATCTTCGAAATCGTCGTAGGAGCTTCTTGAGGGTCTTGCGCTTTTTCGGACAGCTTTTTTACGCGGACCGAACATCTCGTCAAAATCGTCATCATCCTCGAATTCGTCGAAGAAACGACCTGTGGAGCGGGATGATCCGGTGCTTTGTGCCCGACGCTGACTCGGGCGGCGGTCGTAATCGTCAAAATCGTCATCGAAATCGTCGTAATCATCGGAATCGTCGCGGTATAGCTTAGCGTAACGCTCCATATATGACTTTGCGGTGTCGGATGCCGACTTAAGCGAATTTGTTGTTCTCATCTGGAATACGGTGTCTTCGAAATCGTCATCGAAGTCATCTTCGAAATCGTCGTCAAAATCGCTATAGCTGCGCGGTGTCGGACGCGATGGCTGACGCTGAGGTCTTGAGCGGCGCGGATCGTCGAAATCGTCCGAGCCGAATGAATATCCGCCTGTTCCGAATCCGCTGTTGAATGCGGCCATATGAACTTCTCCTTTCGATAATATGATATGTATAATCGCAGTTGACCGTTTTATCGGATCTGCATATGGAGTTTTCCCATTGTATGATAAAACAAAAACGGCGTAAAATCAAGGTTTGCAAAAAAACTTCATACAATTTTTATAATTGATTGCGTTGACTAAAATGCCGCACGCCGTTATAATATACGTCACTGGTATATTTTAATAAATGAAAGAACGGTGTTGCAAAGTGTCCGAGAATAAAATTAAACGTTTGGACAATGATGCCGACGAGCATACTCAAGGGGAAATAAAAAGCATACGTCGTGTGGATATGATCCGCAGCAACAGCAAGAGAAGCGAATCAAGACGCCCCATTAAAGCGTCGATATTGTCCGAAGAAGATCGGGCGGGATTTGCGGCACAGGCATGGAATGTTTTGAAGCTCATGTTTATGGGTAAGGTGAGGAAAGCGATCCATTACTGCGTAAGTGACAGCGGAAGAAAAAGCTGGATAGTTCTTCTTCCGATCCAGCTTCTGCTGCCACTGGCACTGTGTGTCTGCTTCAGCAATATATTTACACAGGCGCATTTTGGCGGTCAGCTTATTTTGAGGATTGGTCTTCTGTGGCTTGAGCAGTTCCTTATTCTTTTGGTATTGCTTCGGCTTATGTCACTGGCGGCGAACAATAAAATGGGCGGGGCTTCTGTTACCAGTCTTGTTTGTGCGGCTATGACCCCTATGACGGTTCTTGCATTGATTGGAGCCGGCGTGTCGTTTATCCTGCCGGAGGCGGCAGGGGCGCTGATAGCACTTGGCATGATGATATTTTCTATACTATTATATATGGGTGTAGAGTTTGCCTGCATATCAGCGAAGGTTCATTGCTTCGGTTGGTTTGCCGGCGTTATGCTTATTTGGCTTACGGTTTTCTGTGTGATAGCAAAACAGCTCATCAATTTTATTTAGTATTATAAATGAGTAAAAGGCTTGTCGGGGGCATTGGATTCCCGATAAGCCTTTTTTATTCCGAATTGTATATTAACAGCGGGCAAAATGGGGCAAAAACGTGCGGGAAATAACAGAAGGTATTGCTGCAAAAAAACTTTTGAAAAAAATGAAAAAAGGTGTTGACAATTCAAAATAGGTGTGGTATTATAACAAAGCGCTCGAGAGAGAGCACAGAAAAAACCGGAAAGAGAAAAGCTCAAAAAGCTTGAATCTACGGGAAAAACTGAGGATCACGAAAGTGATTCAAAGTATAGGACCTTGAAAATTAAACAACG
>JAGBFS010000039.1 GCA_017936365.1 Clostridia bacterium | reverse complement strand
AGGCAACTTCAGGGGAATTTTTTTCAAGATACTGTATTGCACGATAGCATACATACTCCGCAAAACCTTCAGATATTACCTGCGACATCCACTTATCGGAATACGATGCGTTAAGTATATGCGAAAGTTCATGTACAATAGCGTAACTGTTTCCAAGCAGAAGGTCACCCGGCGATACTACAACCTCACGTTCTGCACCGAACGCATAAGCATGGTATGCTTCGCTTTCACTGCTGTTGTCTACATTTTTTTCAACGTGAATGTTGACCTTGATCTGGTTGTTGCTTCCGCCGTCAAAGGTCAATCCGCTGACCTCTTCGATAGCCTTATATATGGTCTCGATGTATTCCACCGTATAAACGGGCACATAAACGCCCTCATCGATCTTGAGCAGTACATTACCGGTATCAATTTCCGTATATTCTTTTGTTATGTAACCGCCAGCTGTCTTGCTTGAAATCTGCTGTGTGTCCTCCTGAACAACCTCATTTGCTGTTTCACCGCAGCCGGCAAAAAGCGCGGTCAGCATAAGGGCGAGTATACAAATTACAGCCACTATGTTTTTTGTGAATATTTTTTTCATAATTTCCTCCATATAAATATTTTTTTGATACCCGCTGCGCACACGGATATCTATATCACCGCGATCGGATGGGGAGGATACGATATTTTCCGCATCCGATCGCAGTAAATAACACTAAAATAAGTTATATATCTTCCGGTTGATGCTCTCCGCTCTGCTCGCCGTCTGTTTCGGTATACACCGGCAGAACAACGCTTGCCTTGAACAGATCACCGTCGATATCAAGCTTGAACATTCCGCCCTGAATTTCCACCAGACTTTTTGCAATGCTGAGTCCCAGCCCATTACCGCGCGTGGTTCGCGAAGAATCGCCCCTCACAAACCGTTCCATAAGCTCATCGGCCGGTATATTAAGCTGAGAAGCGGAAATATTTCGGAACATCACAACCACATTATCTTCATTTCTGTACGCGTCAATATAAAGCCTTGAATCGCAAAGTGCGTATTTGCACGCATTTGAAAGCAGATTATCAAAAACTCTCCACATCAATCTGCCGTCGGCAAACACCGCGAGGTCATCGTCCTTTATCGTAAGTACGGGTTCCAGCTTACTTTGCTCAAAACGCAGCTCGTATTCGGAAACCGCCTGTTCAATCAGCTCTCCGATATCCACCTTTGAAGCACGCACCGCAATATTTCCGCTTGTAATCTTCGATGCCTCCACAAGATCCTCAATAAGCCGCCCAAGACGGACTGCCTGACGATCCAGCGTATTTATGTACTCCTGAGCCGTTTCATTTTCGATAGGCTGATTTTTAAGAAGATCGACATAATTGATAATAGAGGTAAGCGGCGTTTTAAGATCATGCGTAACGTTGGTGATAAGATCGGTCTTCATGCGCTCACTGGTCAGCTGTTTTTCCACCGCCTGCGCAACGCCCTCACTTATACGATTGACATTCTCTCCATGAGCTTTGAGCGACCGCGGCATACCTTTTGTCCGTACATTGACATCTGTATCACCGGCGGCAATACTTTCCGCGGCTTTTCTGATATTCTGCCATTGTGCCGCTAAAATTATAATATGTATTATTACTCCCAGATTGAAAGCAATAAGCAAGGCTATTCCAAGACGCTCATTGCTTATCGCCGTAACAGCAAAAACCACGTTTAATGCAAGCCATCCCACACAGCAAAGCATTACCGAAAGTACATCGGAAATATTGCTGCGGAGCCACTCCACCAACCGGTACGCGCCATGGATAAGAGTATATCTGTACCAATCCTTATTTTTGAAACGCGCTGTAAGCGAAACGACTGTTCCAATAAGCATGAGCGAAAAAAGATATACTGAAATAAGATGCAAAATCAGATTGATGAAAGCAATGT
>JAGBFS010000038.1 GCA_017936365.1 Clostridia bacterium | reverse complement strand
GTCTTGATTATCCCTCCTCGGGCCCGGAGCACGCCTTCCTGCATGACCTTGGCAGGGTAAAGTATGATGTTGTAAACGATGAAGAAACCATTGATGCCTTCTTTACACTTTCCAGACTTGAGGGTATAATCCCTGCGATCGAAAGCTCACACGCTGTGGCCTATGCGATGAAGCTGGCAAAGAAGATGGGCAAAGGCTCCATTCTTATCAACCTTTCGGGCAGAGGTGACAAGGATATGGATTATATCATCGAAAATTACGGAATAAGATAAGCTAAAATAAATTTAAACATGTAGAAATTTCGCTCCCGTTTTTGTGCAGTGCGCCAAAAATGGGAGCGTTTTTTAATGCTTTTAAATAATTTGAAATCCGCGCCTGCAAACGGTTTCGGCCGTTTTGCAATTTTTGCTTTTTTATCCTTCATTATTTTCTTAATATTCCAATACAGCAAAGGGATTGCAGGTGTCTGAAAGCTGCTATTGAAATCGTTTTATCAAAGTGATATACTTTCCTCAAAATATATTTTAGTATATATTACATTAGCTTGGAAAGTGACATTTTTTGGTGAAAGGAACTGATTTTTATGAACAGAAGGACGATCCGCACAAACATGACAAGAAAATGCTTTGCAATGTTTCTCATTGCGTCGCTTGTGATCTCGCTGTTTGCCGTAGGCTTTACAGCTTCGGCAGACACGGGCGCAGTATCGCCGAGTGACGTTGTCACAAGCGGCATCGTCACCGTCGAGACCGAATACAAGGTAGTCGCTCCTTCAGCAGGGGACACCGATTCACCTCAGACAGGTGACTCGAACAATATCGTAATTATTGATTCAAATATCATGTTCATTTGTGCTGCAGGAATGTACCTTGTGTGGCGCACCTTAAGAAAAAAGGAAAACGCGTAATATACTGGCATATTGCAGGTATCAGCTTGCACTTGCATCGCTCGCCGAAACAGGTCATTGGCGGCCGTCGTGGGCGATTCTGTAATTGTTGCGGTAGATTGCCTGTGAGATTGGGACAAATGTGTAGCCGTCTGCCAATAGCTGTTCTAATAATATGGGCAGAGCTTCAGGTGTGTTTTTAGCGGCGTTATGGAAAAGGCATATCGATCCCGGCTGTGCAAGACGGCAAACACGCGAAGAAATATCGGCAGGGGCAGGATCCTTCCAGTCGAGGCTGTCAACGTCCCATTGTATGCAGTACATACCCTTCTTTTCCAAAACCTCGATCAGCGTGTTGTTGTATTCGCCGTAAGGTGCGCGGAAAAGCATCGGCCGAACACCGGTGATTTTTTCGATTTTGTCGTTGCAGCTGTCAATCTCCCACGCCATTTCTTCCGCTGAAAGCTGCGACATATGTGGGTGAGTATCAGAATGGTTCATGATTTCGTGCCCTGCATCGCTCAAAGCCTTAACCGATTCGGGATATTTATCAACCCATTCGCCAACGAGGAAAAAAGTTGCCTTGATATTGTACTTTTCGAGTATATCGATAAGTATCTGAGTATCTTCATTTCCCCAGGCGGCATCAAATGATATGCTGATTATCTTGTCATTTTCGTCACGGCCGACGCTGTATATAGGGAGCTTTTTGCTCACGGAAGTTTCAGCCGACCCGGCGGCGCCGTCCATGGCGGTGCAGAATGCGACGACGATTATTACAGCACAAAGTAAAAATAATATTATCTGACGCCTGTTTATCGAGATGTATGTTTTTTTCATAGCTGCCTCCATTTAAAAAGGTTTTGCAGCTAATATTTATGATGGATTATTTTGCGGTATGAATAAATGAAAGTAAGATGAAAACAATAATTTTGCAGCGGTCAAAAATCAACTGCGTCTGTGAAAAATCGCTGCGAAGGAGATCACATCATATATTCATGGTGTGATCTCTGGCATAAAAATACAGCCCGTATCAAAACATGAAATCATGCTTTGATACGGGCCTTTTGATTAATTGGCGACCGATTTGCGAAGCGTGGGTTCGGTTTTATTCTTTATTCGGCTTAAATTGTCTTTGTGCTTGTAAACAATAAGACCGCAGGCTAACGCGAGTATAAAGAAACATACGCTGCATTTTGATACCAATGCATACGCGATGGGGAAGACGGTAGCGCCAGTGATTGCGGTCATGCAGGTGTAATTTGTTATGAAGGCAGCGATAAGAGCTATAAGCAGGACAGGGATAAAAAGTCTCCAGTCAAGTGCTAAAATGATACCGCCAAGGCATGCGGTGCCCTTGCCGCCTTTGAAACGCAGATAAAAAGGGAAAATATGTCCCACTATTGCAAATGCGCCGGCCAAAACTCCGGAATAAGCAAAGCTTTCAAAAAGTATTTGGGATAAGTATACAGCAAAGAATGCCTTTAAAATATCAACCAGCATAACCAATACGCCAAGACCTTTGCCAACCGAAACAAAAACGTTGGTTCCGCCAAGGTTTCCGGTGCCATTTTTGCGAAGATCAATATTTTTTATCATTGATATTAGCTTTGCCGGGCTGATACAGCCGAGAGAATAGCCGAGCAGGATACTGAAGATAGCGTCTTTCAAAATTACACGATCCTTATTTAGTGATTGCTACGAATTATAAGTGGAATTAATAAACTATCCATGAACTGAGAGTATACAGTTTTATGGTATAAATTGCTCCTCTATATCGTATGTAACGGTGTCATTAAAATGCCACCATTCACTGAAATAAGGCTTGAAGCCGTTGTCTTTCATGGTGTTCTCAAGCAGAAGTGCGTTAGATTTTGCGCCGGATGTGACATCTGAATAATCGCGGTCTGCGCGGGAGGAAAAATCGTCAAAACCTGTGGGCATTTCAATATCCTCTCCCGATGCGGTGACCAATGTTACATCTACGCATCCGCCTCGGCTGTGGCTTGAATAGCCTGAATATGGATTGGCGACATATTTTGCGTTGGGATAAGCCTCCCATAAAACAAACTGCGCATAGGGCGGACGGTACGCATCCCATATTTTCAAGCTGCAGCCTTGGGTTAAAAGCTGCTCCTGCACTTTTGCGAGCTTTTTGACCGTGCCGTACCGCAGGTAAGCGTCGGTGAAGTCGTAGATAACCTTGCCGCTTATATTATCGGTGGTTGCGTATTTCAGCTCGATGTGAATGGTCGGTATATAATCGGTAACTTTAACAAAGACATTGTCGTTGTCAGGCTGTGCCGCGACATTATATCCGATTTTTGGTGCAGTTGTGGTGTGGGTAGTGGTGTTTAATTCAGATGATGTCAGCGAAGAGACTGTCGATGTGCTGATAATCTGATTTTGGGGCTCTGGTATAAAAAGTGATTGGTCGGCCTTTTGTGCATTGATCGAAAGTATTGCAGCTAAAAGGGAAAATGCTGTCAGTGCCGCAGCAGAAGCTGTGATAAGCAAGCCGTTGCGGCTGACAAAGAGTCCGATATTATACAGTAATTTTTTGAAATAAGACATTATAATAAAATGTAGGGCAAAATATTATGGGTAAAAGCTCCGCGTGAAATGGAGCTTTTACCCGTTTGTCGTAAATTCTTAATAAGAGGTGGAATCAAGACCGAAGCTTACCGATATTGCGTGATTGACACGATCCATAACGCTGTCCTCAAGACGCCCCATGCACTCCTTAAGACGTCGCTTATCAAGCGTTCTTATCTGCTCGAGCAGTACGACCGAGTCCTTGTGAAGACCGCAGTCGACCGAGGGGAGAGTGATATGGGTAGGAAGCTTTGTCTTGTCGGTCTGGCTTGTTATTGCGGCGGCAATGACGGTAGGGCTGAATCGGTTCCCGACATCATTCTGAACGATAAGTACAGGTCTGATTCCGCCTTGCTCGCTGCCAACGACCGGACTTAAATCGGCATAATAAATATCTCCACGTCTGACGTTCATTGTTATTCACACTCCGATATTTTGAGTTTCTGACGGTTTTTTACCGCATTAATAGCTTTGCCGATAAATCCCTTTAATAATCACAAAGTAAAAAAATTCACATATGCGGAAGGGATATACCTTTGCTATATAATATTCGGATTGTGACGACAATGACTTAATTAAAATTTAAGTCTGCCGATATCGCTTCTGCTGAAACAGTCGGTAAAGCTTATGCCCTTGACAGCTTCGTATGCGTTGTCAACAGCCTGCTCGACGGTGCTGCCTGTTGTGGTTACGCCAAGTACGCGGCCGCCGTTTGAAAGGAACTGACCGTTTTCGTATTTGGTACCGGCGTGATAAACATCTGCACCGCAAACCTGTCCCTTTTCGTCAAGACCGGAAATGGGATAACCCTTCTGGTAAGAGCCTGGATATCCGCCCGAAGCTATAATGACACAGGCGCATGCCTCATCTGACCACTCGATGTTAAGAGTGTCAAGCTATTCATCAATTATTGCATCGATAATATCGACAAAATCTGTCTTAAGACGGGGGAGAACGACCTGAGTTTCGGGGTCGCCGAAACGGCAGTTGTATTCAATGACCTTGGGGCCGTCTTTGGTAATCATAAGTCCGAAATAAAGGCAGCCTTTAAAGGGAGCACCCTCCGCAGCCATCGCCTTGATGGTGGGGAGGAAGATCTCATCCATGCAGCGCTGTGCAATTTCATCGCTGTAATGCGGGTTGGGGCTTATTGTACCCATGCCGCCGGTGTTGGGGCCTTTGTTGCCGTCGTATGCGGGCTTATGATCCATCGACGAGACCATCGGGCAGACGGTCTTGCCATCGGTAAAGGAGAGAACCGATACCTCGGGGCCGGTAAGGAACTGCTCGACTACGATGCTGCTTCCCGACTGACCGAATATCTTATCCTCCATTATGGATGATATAGCGGATTTTGCTTCGTCAAGATCCTGGGCGATTATGACACCCTTGCCCAGAGCGAGTCCGTCAGCCTTTATGACGATGGGGAATTCATTTTTGGATTCAATATATGCGGCAGCCTCCGAAGCAGAGGTGAAGGTTTCATACTCTGCTGTGGGAATGTCGTATTTCTTCATAAGGTTTTTGGAAAAGACCTTGCTTGCTTCGATGCGAGCCGCGCTTTTGCTGGGGCCGAACGCGCGGAAACCGTTTGCCTCCATAGCGTCGACCATGCCAAGAGCAAGAGGATCATCGGGAGCAACAAAAACGAGATCGGGCGAAAGCTTTTTGGCAAGAGCGCACATGCCTTCTATATCTGTAGCTGATACAGGGTAACATTCGGCGTCCATTGAAATGCCTCCGTTTCCGGGAGCACAGTAAATCTTATCGACGCGGGCGCTTTTTTTCAAAGAGCGAATGATGGCATGTTCGCGGCCGCCGGAGCCTATTACAAGTATGTTCATTATTATTTATCTCTCCGTAAATTATTCTTCGTTTTTCTTTTCGGATTTTGTATCAAGAAGTCTGTAAACAAGAGCTGCGATCAGTGCGCCGAGAGCCGGTGCAAGGATGAAGACCCAAAGCTGGCTCCATGCTACGGCTTCGCCGTTAAGACGCTGGAATATTGCCGGACCGAAGCTTCTTGCAGGGTTGACCGATGTGCCGGTAAAGGGGATACCGAGGATGTGAACAAGGGTAAGAGTAAATCCGATAACAAGACCGGAAACGGAATTGAATCTTTTCTTGGAAGTAACACCGAGGATTACAAAAACAAATACGAAAGTAAGCACGATTTCAACGAGGACTGCCTGCATAACATTTGCACCAAGTGCGCTGTTGACGCCGTAGCCATTTACGCCAAGGCTTTCGTTGCTGCCAACCATAGCCCAGAGAAGTGCAGCACCGGCTGTAGCGCCGATAAATTGAGCGATAACATAGAAAATGAAATCAATAGCGGTCATTTTGCCGGAAGCAAACATGGCAAGAGAAACCGCCGGGTTGATATGGCAGCCGGAAATATTGCCGACCGAATAGGCCATAGCTACGATAACAAGACCGAATGCAAAAGCGATAAGCAGTGTGGAGAAGGCGAGGGGAACGCTGACACCGGACTGTGTGCCGAGAAGAGTATT
>JAGBFS010000037.1 GCA_017936365.1 Clostridia bacterium | reverse complement strand
TATCACTTCATCGAAGTCATGTGCTGCCCGGGCGGCTGCATCAACGGCGGCGGACAGCCTGTTCAGCCGGCAGTTGTCAGAAACAACGTCGATCTCAAGGCTCTGCGTGCTTCCGCTCTCTACAAGGAGGATGCAGGCAAGGCAGTCAGAAAGTCCCATGAGAACCCCGCTATCAAGATGGCTTACGACGAGTTCCTCGGCGAGCCGGGCGGCCACAAGGCTCATGAGATCCTTCACACTACCTACACCGCAAAGAGCCGCTATTAAGCAGCAGAGCTGCACGAGTTTCGTGCCGCGAAAGCTTTGTACGGCAGGTAAACCTTGCAGTGTAAACTAATCTGTATAAAAAGACAGGATAATCCGATCGGGTTGTCCTGTCTTTTCTTTATATATGATTTGCTTATTTTATAAAAATCATTATAATAAAAGTAATTTAGCTCAAAATGGGGGAGACCGCTATGAATATCACACAGACCTTTTATGACAATATGGCTTCTCAATATGACAAGCTTTTTTTCGATTGGCATTCGACAACACGCGAGCAGGCCGAAATTTTAGACAGGATTTTTCGCGATAACGGGTTTGACACCGCCGCGCGCATTCTCGACTGCGCCTGAGGAATCGGGACTCAGGCGATAGGACTTGCTTCGCTTGGCTACGACGTCACGGGCTCTGACATAAGCGACGCGGAGCTTGCCGAGGCACGTTCAAGAGCCGCAAAGGATAATCAGCGCATATCCTTTAAAAATGCGGATTTCTGTCATCTGTCGGAAAGTTTTTCCGAGCCTTTTGATATCATCATTGCGATGGATAACGCTCTGCCGCATATGCTCACCGCAAGCGACCTGCAGGCGGCAGTCAGAAGCATCACAAGTCAGCTCGCCGAGGGCGGTATGTTTGTTGCCAGCATGAGGGATTACGACGAGCTTCTCAAGACAAAACCGCCCTATTCTCCGCCATATATCCACAAAACCGACAGCGGTCAGCGCGTTTCGTTCCAGACGTGGGAATGGAACGACGACCGTTACAGACTCATTCAATACATAATCGATGACTGCGGTACACCGCAGGTCAGCCGATTCGAGTGCGAATACCGCGCAACCCGCCGAGACGAGCTTACAGACCTTCTGCTCTCCTGCGGCTGCAGCTCTGTTTTGTGGAAATTCCCCGAAGAAACAGGCTTCTATCAGCCGATAATCCTGGCGATAAAATAGCTTCTTTCATATGTCATAATGCTATGCAGAATATCAAAAATAAAAATATAATAATTATTTTGTAAAATATACTTGACAAGATGCTATAACGTGTGTTATATTATGCTTGCAAAGGGGAGAGGTAAAGCTCGCACGGCCGGCAGGCTTTTCTCAAAATCACCCGAGCGCTAATATTATGAAAGAAGGAACACATTATGGATTTCAAGTCATACTTTTTAGGTTTCGGTATCGCTGTTGTAGTTGCCTGCCTGCTCGCAGTTATCTTAAAGAGCAAGAACCCTGCCCGATACGACGAGCGTCAGAAGCAGGTTCAGGCGAAGGCACACAAGGTAAGCTATTATCTGCTTATGATACTTCTTGTTATCTACGCGATTGTTGACAGCTACGCAAAGTTCTGCGACACAATGACGGGTGTATTCATCTGCGTATGCATATCGATCGCGGTTTACGCATCCATTTGCATCTTTGGTGATGCCTACACTGCGGTCAACCAGAGCAAAAAGTCGCTTGTCGTAACGCTTATTCTTGCAGGCGGATTCAATCTCCTGGTCGGCATAGGCAATCTTATCGATGGCGAGTTGGTAGAAGACGGTCTGCTGTCTGTCGGTTCGCTGAATCTTGTTGTTGGCGTAATGTGTACAGTAATCGGTATCGTAGCGTTAATCCGTCATCTTGTTGTCAAAAACAGATACGCAGCAGAAAGCGAGGACGAATAATGAAAAATCTTGCGATGAAATCTGCACGCGCGGCAAAGGACATTTCCCAGCAGGAGCTTGCCGATGCTGTGGGAGTTTCTCGCCAGACGATAAGCGCTATCGAAAAGGGCGATTATAACCCCACGATCAACCTCTGTATCGCCATCTGCCGCGTCCTCGGCAAAACCCTCGACGATCTCTTCTGGCAGCCTACGGCTGAGTAGTTACTAATCCTTACAATCTGAAAACAACTTTCCAAAATTTAATAGGAACGCAAGCCTACTTGCGCACAAGACCCGATTCTCCGAAGAAAATATGTCTTATCATATTTTCAGGAGAATCGGGTCGTTCTCATTATTTTGAACAAATTTCAGGATTCCAAAGGGTCGGTGAGTCCCTTTGGTTGTTTAGGGGATTAAGTTTTGAAGCATTGCTTCAAAACGGGGGGGATCGAAATCCCCCAACGAACTTTTTCTCACTTTTCGGTCGGTCGAAAAGTGAGCCGACGGAGGCAGCCTGCAGATAGGGCGCGGCTGTTTAGTTGCTTATAGCAAAACAACCGGCATAACGCACCGCGTACATCGTGTCGGTTATTCTATACGAATATGTTATCCGTATACGATATCTTGTACAAAGCGAATTTTTCATACTTTTCCGGATAGGTGCATATAGTTTACAAATCGAACGGAAACCAAAGGGGAGGCATGAAAAATGAACAGATATCTGCCGGAGGGCAGGCTGTGTGAATCCGCAGAAAATCGTGAAGCCTTGAGCAGTATGGATGCAATAGAAAAGGCTATGCATGAAGAAAAGATACTTGAGGCAAAGGCTGTGCTGTGCGACAATTCGCACAATCTGATAGTCGATCTGGGGTGCATGAAAGGCGTTATCCCGCGCGAGGAGGGTGCAAAGGGCATCGCCGAGGGCAAGGTGCGCGATATCGCCATAATATCGCGAGTGGGAAAGCCGGTTTGTTTTGTTGTCCAGCGGATTATTTCTGATAACCGTGGAATACCGTGCGCAATACTTTCAAGAAGAGCGGTTCAGGAACGCTGCAGCGAAGAATACATATCAACCCTTACCGCAGGGGATATTATTGACGCCCGAGTTACTCATCTTGAGCCTTTCGGCGCATTTGTGGACATCGGCTGCGGCTTGCCGTCGCTGATAAGCATAGATGCCATATCGGTGTCAAGAATATCGCATCCAAGGGATAGGCTTTGTGTCGGAATGGATATACGCGCGGTGGTGCGGTCGGTGGAATCGGACGGCAGGATATCGCTTTCTCATCGTGAGCTGCTTGGAACATGGCAGCAGAACGCGGCGCGTTACCGTACCGGCGAGACGGTCACCGGGGTGGTTCGCTCGGTAGAAGAATACGGCATATTTGTTGAGCTTACGCCGAATCTTGCCGGACTTGCCGAATATCGCGACGGAATATCTATAGGCAGCGGCGCGAGCGTGTATATAAAATCTATCGTTCCGGAAAGAATGAAGATAAAGCTGGTTCTTGTGGATACCTTCCGCATACTTACCCCACCGCCTCAGCCGGAATATTTCTTCAGCGGCAGCCACATATCGCATTTTGTTTATTCGCCGGAGTGTTGTTCAAAGGTTATAGAATCGGTATTCAAATAAAAATTTATGTAAATTCCCAAAAAATTGACTTGCAATTTTTATACATCCATGGTATTATGTGAATATATTGTTAATAATTGTGGAATAATTGTGAATTGTGGATGGTGTTTTAGCAAGGAGGGAATGAAATGACGGTTCGCGTTAAAAAGGTTTGCACCCCTATAGTAAGGCGTGTAACGGCGACAAAAAAGCCGGTGGTTCATATTGACGCTACCAAAAAGAAGGTTACATTTTCGCGCCGCGATCTGGGTGACGGATGCTTTTTGATGAATTATTACTTCCGTAAAGGTCCGATGGGTGAATTTATCGCCGAGGATATCGAAAGCGCGACCCATTATGAGCGCGCGGTGTATGATAGATACGGCAACCTTCTTGGCAGCTCCATCGCCCGTCTTGGCGGCGACATCTTCTGGTAAAATACGAATTTAATTCCTCTGTGCAATAGTACAGGGGGATTTTTTTGTCCTTTTTGGGAAAAACAGTACCGAAAGAGTGGTATCGGATACATTTTGGATATTGCTCTCGGATTATTTTTCATAAACGAAAGAAGGATAAATCGTGATTGAAACATTGATAGCCGAAGTACGGGCCCGTCAGATATTTGATTCGCGCGGGATTCCGACGGTATCGGCCGATGTAGAGCTGGCATGCGGAGCGAAAGGCACAGCGGCAGTACCGTCGGGCGCTTCCACGGGAAAATATGAGGCACATGAGCTGCGCGATTCGGGCGATCAGTTCGGTGGCAAGGGCGTGCTCAAAGCGGTGGCGAATGTCAACGGAGAGATTGCTGAAGCACTTCGCGGAAAACGTGCGGAGCGTCAGCGCGAGATAGATTCCATTATGATCGCGCTGGACGGTTCGGAAAACAAATCCCATCTGGGGGCAAATGCGATACTGGCTGTATCTCTTGCCTGTGCGAAGGCGGCGGCCAACGCGTATGGTGTACCGCTTTACCGTTATCTCGGTGGTATAAACGGTACGGTAATGCCGATGCCTATGATGAATATCCTCAACGGCGGTGCTCATGCCTCCAATAATATGGATATACAGGAGTTTATGATAGTGCCAAAGGGGGCAAGAAGCTTTTTTGAAACGATGAGCATAGGGACATCGGTTTATGCGTCGCTTTCAAAGCTTCTTCGCGACAGACGGCTTCCTACGGCTGTTGGAGACGAGGGTGGTTTTGCGCCCGATCTTTCTTCCGATGAAGAAGCGCTGGAGCTTTTGTGCGATGCAATAGCCGCCGCCGGCTACAGGCCGGGAACGGATGTATCGATTGCGCTTGACGCAGCGGCGAGCGAATGGGCGCAGGTCGACGGATACAGGATGCCAAAAAGCGGAAGGGGCTTTTCTTCGGCACAGCTTATAGAATACTATGAAAAGTTAGTATCGTCCTATCCGATAATCTCTATCGAAGATCCTCTTGGCGAGGAGGATTTGGAGGGATTCACCGAGATAACCAAACGCCTTTCCGGGATACAGATAGTCGGTGACGATCTATTTGTCACCAACTGTGCAAGGCTTATGAACGGAATAAGCCAAAAGAGCGCAAATGCAATTTTGATAAAGCCCAATCAGGCCGGAACGCTTACCGAAACGCTTGACACCATCAGACTGGCTCAGCGCAGCGGTTACGGAGTCATAGTATCCCACCGAAGCGGAGAAACGGAGGATACCACGATAGCCGATCTGGCGGTTGCGGTAAATGCAGGGCAGATAAAGACCGGTGCACCGGCGCGAAGTGAACGCGTTGCGAAATACAATCGTCTGCTTAAAATCGAGGAAGAAATGAAATGAGTGTATTTTTTGAATATTTAAAGGCCTTTCTTGTTGGCGGAGCGATATGTGTCGTTGGTCAGATATTGATAGATAAAACCAAAATGACGCCGGGACGTATACTTGTGCTGTTCGTTGTTTCGGGCGTAGTGCTTTCGGCTGTTGGAATATACAAGCCGCTTGTTGATTTTGCCGGAGCAGGGGCATCCGTCCCGATAACGGGATTTGGACATCTTTTGGCCGAGGGAGTGAAAAAAGAAGTTACCGAAAAGGGGCTTCTTGGCGTATTTACGGGAAGCCTTACATCCGCGGCGGCTGGAATAACGTCGGCGGTGGTGTTCGGCTATCTATGTTCACTTGTGTCGAAACCTAAGGATAAAAGCTGAAGAAAAAAGGACACGCGATGGTGGGAGGATTCTTAAGGATGGATTTATCCCACAACGAGAAAAGACGAGCATCCGGTGATAATGCCGGATGCTCGTTTGCTTATATGGTTGTACAAATGCAAAGCACTGGCACAGTGCGTATAATTGCGCCCTCCTAAAATGGTGTGAGAGTGGATTTTTGGCAGCTTGACAAATTGGGGTTTGTCGCTCTGACAAACTGAAATTTTACGCTTAACAATACAAAAGGATGAGATTTAGCATTACTCGACATGGTGATAAATTTTCAATCTTTGTGCCTCATTTGCCTCAAATCCAAATTTTGCATAGAACGGAATCTTATCAGGAACTGCACATAACTCCACAAAAATATCCGTTCCTTTAACTCCATTGTCATTTATGAATCTTCTCAATTCATTTATTAGCATCCTTCCAATACCTTTTCCCTGATATTCAGGTCTAACAACAACATCCTTAATATAATAATTAAGCCCCATATCACCATTCATTCTTGCCATAGCAACGATATAATCTCCGTCCCATATAGAAACTCTAAATAAAGTATGTTTCATTGCTATCCTTGTCTGTTCAAGTGACGGTCCATTTCCCCACACAGTTTCCCATAATTCAATAAATTCCTCTGCTGTTAATTCGTTGTATTTCACTATTAAATCCGACATATTTTCCTCCCACAGTTCTACAAATTCAAATTTTCTGTTCCTACAAATTCAAGTTTCTCGCTTTCGTTCTATCATAGCGGTACAAGAAACCGCAATCCTTGACCGGCTTGCGGTTTCGGTTTGTTTATGATTGTTCGCCACAAATCAGCTACAGTCATGATGTAATGTGAAGGACAACTCTATCCTTTTCATCATCCCTCCGGGGGCGTGTCCGTTTGTATATGGCTATTAGATAAAATCGGGGTCTTTGCGCAGTGCATTATCAAGCTTTAATATAAGCGTCTGCGTTTTTGAATCGCGAAGCTGACCATCCATAACCAGCCGAACAGACTCTTCAAGCGGAATATATTCAACCTCCAAAAATTCGTCCTCATCAGGACAGCTGCTGCCATGAGATGGTATGCGGCATGCATAAAGATGTATTATTTCGTCACAATATCCCGGGGATGGATAGAGCTTTCCCATATCGCGCCAGGTGTCCGATGAAGCACCGGTTTCCTCCATCAGTTCGCGTTTTAGTGCATCAAAAGGATCCTCGCCGCGTTCAAGCTTTCCGGCGGGAAGTTCGCGGACAAGCTCGGCATAGGGATATCGGTATTGAGTAACGAAAGCAAGCTCGTTTTTTTCGTTAAGAGCGGCTACGCATACTCCGCCGGGGTGGCGCACAACTTCGCGTTTTGCGGCGCTGCCGTTAGGGAGCAGTACTTCATCGAGCTCGGCGCGGATAATAGCGCCATCGTAGATTATTTTATTGGATAAAGTTTTTTCGGTTAAATCCATGTCGTGATGTTCCTTTCATCGTTTTTTATGATATATGTATTATAATTCGACCGGCTGTGTCATATTAATTGGGGGAAAGAAGGAATGCACTGATGAACAGAATCACCGTGAGCCTGCCCCCGACAGAGAGGGTAAGGCAGAGCCAGTTGCGAAAGCTGAGTGAAAAATATCCCTTCGTTTCAAAATTTACGGTTGGCAAAAGCGTATTAGGCCGGGATATAGAGGGGCTGAAAATCGGATGCACGGAAAATGCCGTGCTGTTTGCCGGAGCTTTTCACGCGCAGGAATGGATGACGGCGCTTTTGCTGCTTCGTTTTTCGGAGCTGTTTTGTGAAGCGCTGGAGAGCGGCGAGCCCCTCGCCGGCATGGATTGCCGCAAGGCGCTGCTTGGTCGGGGGATAATAATAGTCCCTGCGGTCAACCCGGATGGGATCGAGATAGCTTTGGAGGGTACAGCGGCGGCGCTGGATCTTTCGGGGGAGGTGAAAAGAATATCGGGAGGCGATGTGTCAAAATGGAACGCCAACGCAAGAGGAGTAGATCTCAATCATAACTATAATGCGGGCTGGCATATTTTAAGACAGCTTGAGATTTCGGCAGGGATTGACGGTCCGTCCCCAGGAAAATATGGAGGGGCATATCCCGAAAGCGAGCCGGAGACGCAGGCGATGGTAGCTTTGTGCGAGAAATATCAGTTTCGGCACATTTTGGCTTTTCATTCGCAGGGTGAAGAGATTTATTGGAAATACGGTGTGCGCACCCCGTCAAAATCTTCGCTTATGGCAAACGTCCTTGCAACGTCGTGCGGATATGCGGTTGCCTCGCCTCAAGGGCTTGCATCTCATGGCGGATTCAAGGATTGGTTTATCGAAAAATACGGCCGTCCGGGATTCACAATAGAGATCGGCAGAGGGGAAAATCCGCTCCCTATCGAGATTTTTGAAGATACGGTATCGCGGCTTTGCGAGATGATGACGCTTGCAATAGTAATGTAGTTTTATTGTTTCCCGGCGCAGAGAAAATTGCCGCTCTGCGCCGGAGGATTCCCTACTTTACGATTATAATGACCGAAAGATAAAAAAGCAATAGAAACTCACCTTTTGCGAAAAACACAAATTAATCGAAAAAAGCACTTGACATGAGTGTTTCATTACGTTATAATATACAAGCAAATAAAACAGACGGACGCTTAGCTCAGCTGGTAGAGCACCTGCTTGACGTGCAGGTTGTCAGCGGTTCGAATCCGTTATCGTCCACCAAGGATAATTTAAAGCATCAGCCTCGACTGGTGCTTTAAATTACCCTCCCTGGACATACAGGGAGAGCAG
>JAGBFS010000036.1 GCA_017936365.1 Clostridia bacterium | reverse complement strand
GTTACCACATACAGACCGTAACCGATATTGAACAGCGCCGACAGGTCGTTTTTGTTGGCTGTGGAATCCTGCTGAGCAAGATATTCGCGGCACAGCTCATCCGAAAGCGCCTCTATCTGCGCCGTGCTTTCATCATTGAGTGCCGAAAGGATTTTTACCGTGGTATCGGCATAGGTCAGATTTTTGCTCTTTTCAAGCATACCTTTCATAACCTTTGCTGCAAGAGGTGCCCAGCTTCCGTTTTCAACAAATGCTACGGTGCGGTTGCTGAAATTGCGCTCGGTCAGATGGCTGATAAACTCCCTCATGAAGGGGAATATCTCCGCATTATAGGTCGTTGTTGCAAAAACAGTCTTGCTGTAGCGGAACGAATCCTCGACAGCCTCTGCCATATCACAGCGTGCCAGATCGTTCACCACAACCTTGGGACAGCCCTTTTCCCTGAGCTTATCGGCAAGAAGCATGACAGCCTTTTTTGTGTTGCCGTATACGGAAGTATAAGCGATAACTATGCCCTCTTCCTCCGGCTGATAGCTTGACCACGTGTTGTAAAGGTTAAGATAATATCCCAGGTTCTCATTCAGTACAGGTCCATGCAAGGGACAGATTATCTGTATATCAAGTCCGGCCGCTTTTTTAAGCAGATTCTGAACCTGAACACCGTATTTTCCGACAATTCCTATATAATAGCGTCTTGCCTCGCACGCCCAGTCCTCTTCGATATCCAAAGCACCAAATTTACCGAATCCATCGGCGGAAAACAGCACCTTATCCGTGCTGTCATAGGTTACGATAACCTCCGGCCAATGCACCATCGGCGCGGTCACAAAGGTCAGCTCATGCCTTCCCAGCGAAAGGGTATCGCCCTCGCCTACAACTATCTGTCTGTCGGCAAAATCGGTTCCGAAAAAGTTCTTCATCATGGCAAAGGCCTTTGCCGATGAAACGATTTTTGCGTCCGGATAGGCCTTTGCAAAATTCATTATGTTGGCCGAATGATCCGGTTCCATGTGCTGAACGACCAGATAATCGGGATTCTTTCCTTCAAGAACATTCTGAATATTATCGAGCCATTCGTGCGTAAATGCGGCATCAACGGTATCCATTATTGCGATTTTTTCATCGATAATAGCGTAGGAATTATATGCCATTCCGTTGGGCACGATATACTGACCCTCAAAAAGATCTATCTTATGATCGTTTACGCCTATATATTTTATGTCCTCTGTTATAAACATAACCTTTCACCTCTGCTTTATTCGATTATATCAAATAATAACACGAAATTGTTAATTTTTCTTTACGGCAAAATATTATTCCAAAATTTTTCCGTCGGTCGAAATTGTTACGACCTGCCACGGGATAAATTTCCCGCTCGCCTGCAGCGCACGCTTGACCGCGTTCTCGATACCGCCGCAGCAGGGAACCTCCATCCTTACTATCTTGACACTCTTTATGTTATTTTCCGCTATTATCCGTGTAAGCTTTTCGGCATAATCGCCCTCATCCAGCTTCGGACAACCGATCAGCGTTATGTGGTTGCGGATAAAATCGTTGTGAAAATTACCGTATGCAAAAGCGGTGCAGTCAGCCGCAATAAGAAGATTTGCTTCCTCAAAATACGGTGCATTAACCGGCACAAGCTTTATCTGGCACGGCCATTGCGAAAGCTGGCTTGCGGCCGATACCGATTTTCCAAAGGGCATGGAAACATCGCGTTTTATCGCTTTAGACCTTGTCCCGGGACAGCCGCAGGGTAAATCCTCGCCGGCTTTTTTCTGCTTTGCCTGCTGTACTGCCGCCTCATTGTATGCCGGAGCCTCACGCTGCTCAAATGAAATTGCATTTGTCGGGCAGGTCGGGAGGCAATCACCCAATCCGTCACAGTAGTCCTCACGGGTCAGCTTCGCCTTACCGTTTATCATCTCTATCGCGCCTTCATGGCAGGCTGCGGCACACGCTCCGCAGCCGTTGCATCTATCTTCATCTATTTTTATAATTTTTCTTATCATACTTACCTCCTGTGCTTATATATCAGAAGCACTTGCCGTCCCTGCAGTCCTCTGCCGTGCCGCAGCGGTAGCATAATTCGTTCGGGCACTGCCCGGTCTCGAAAAATCCCACGATATTTTTTACCGTTGTTTCCGCTATGTTCTCCAGAGCCTCCTGCGTCAGGAACGCCTGATGGGACGTCACTATGACGTTGGGCATGGATATAAGCCGTGCAAGAGTGTCGTCTTCCATGATGTGTCCCGAAAAGTCCTCAAAGAAGAAGTCCGATTCCTCCTCGTAAACATCAAGGCACGCCGCCCCAACCTTGCGGGATTTGATCCCGGCAAGAAGTGCCTCAGCATCGACCAGCGCACCTCTTGAAGTGTTGAGAATTACAACACCTCGCTTGCACACATCAAGTGCATCCCCGTTGATGATGTGATGGGTATCCTCGGTCAGCGGACAATGCAGGGATATGATATCGCTCTTCTCAAACAACTCGTTCAATTCGACATATCTTATCGTATCGCCGTTATCAAGTCCTGCCGCAGGAAACTTGTCGTAAGCCAGCACCTTCATCCCAAATCCGCGGCATATATCGATAAACACCCTTCCGATGCGTCCGGTACCGATAACGCCGACCGTTTTACCATAAAGATCAAAACCGGTAAGCCCCGACAGGCTGAAATTAAAATCCTTGGTTCTGATATACGCCTTATGGATACGGCGGATAGATGTCAGCAGCAGCGCCATGGTATGCTCGGCAACCGCATAGGGCGAATATGCCGGAACACGCAGAACATGGATCTTACCAAAAGCGTATTTCATATCGACATTGTTAAAACCGGCGCACCGAAGCGCAAGCACCTTAACGCCCATCTGTGCCATACGGTCAATGACCGCTTCGTTTACCGTATCATTTACAAACGCGCACACGCCGTCATAGCCCTGTGCCAGGTCAACGGTGTCCTCATTGAGCTTTGTTTCAAAATATTTGAATTTTATATTGTATTCTTTTCCGTATTTTTCAAAAGCCTCTCTATCGTAAGGCTTTGTGTCAAAAAATGCTATCTTCATATAATGTAACCCCCTTGCTTTTATGGGCTCATTATATTATAATCAGCTCAATAAGTCTGTTGAAATTTCAACAAACGGAGAATTTTTATGAAAAAATATCTTGATATTTTAAGTCGATGCCCGCTTTTTAATAATATAAATGAAGAAAACCTTTTGGTTATGCTCGACTGTCTCGGCGCAAAGATCATCGCTTTTGACAAGAAATATACGATATTTGCCGATGGCCATCCTGCAAAATTCATCGGCATACTGCTTTCGGGTGCCGCTCAGATAACCCGAGTCGATTACTATGGCAACCGAAGCATATTATCCGGTATCGAACCCGGCGATGTTTTCGGCGAAGATTTCGCCTGCGCCGAAGTTAGCTCGCTGCCCGTTACAATAATCTCGACCGAACCGTGCGAGGTAATGCTCATCGACTGCGGACACATTCTGCACACCTGCAAAAACAACTGCGGATTCCATCAGCAGCTCATATTTAATCTGATGAAGAATCTTGCGACCAAAAACATAATGTTCCATCAAAAGATAGAGATCACCTCAAGACGCTCCACAAGAGAAAAGCTGCTTACCTATCTTGCATATCAGGCAAAAAAGTCCGGCTCAAACAGCTTTGACATACCTTTTGACCGTCAGGAGCTCGCCGATTATCTTGAGGTTGACCGAAGCGGTCTTTCGGCAGAAATAAGCAAACTGCGAAACGAGGGTATCATTGAAAGCAATCGCAAACATTTCGAGCTGATATAAATTCCCCTTTAAACAGATAAAAAGACTTGAAGCCTTTTTGCCGCTTCAAGTCTTTTTCAAATGTTATTTTAAAAATTCATTTTTCTGCCGTCGGCAATCTCGTTGAGTTTATTGGTAATAAGCTCCGAATATAGCCTATGCGCAGGCGGCCCCGGATGAACTCTGGAACCGTTCATCGACTCGTCAACCTGCGGAAGCTCCAGCAGATACACCCTGTCATCACCGCTGTATTCAATGTACTGATTCACGCCGCGAACGATCGCATCCTCAAGCATATCTCCAAGCATATTATAACACCACAGAATAATCGTCTCAGGATTATTTTTTCTTATCATGGTGCAAAATCTGCGCACACTTTCGGTCACGCGCGCGGCGTCCTGCTCATACGGATATCCCGCATCGTCCAGCCGCTGCTTGTAAACCGTTCCGTCTTCGTCGACCCATTGAGCGTTATTGAAAGCGCCGCAATCGTTGGCTCCGAGATTCACAACGGTAAAATCTGTTTTTCTTTTTGAAAAATCATACCTTTCCTGCGAACCGCAGCTTATCTGCTCGGGGGCTTTCGCTGCCGCACACACATATTCGTAGATTTCCGGTATATTGTGGTGGATATTGTTATCCCATGAACAGTATATCCCCCATCCGCTCTGCGAAACTATACTCCAATCAGCATCCATCCTTTTTGCGGTCAGCAGCGCATAATTATCCTTTGTGCCAAAAATGCACGGAATCCAGGTCATCATCTGCTTCGCTCCAAGAAGCCCTTCTCCGCTGGTTACGCTGTCACCAAGGAATTCGATCATCAATCTCTTTTCCGGCACGCAAAGCAGTTCGCCGTCCGAATAAACAGCTATCGCATTAACGATCGTTTCGGACGCCTGACTTTCCCTGTATATACATATATTTTTTACCATCTGCGGCTCGAATCCACGCATCAGGCACACCTTATGAATGCCCTCTTCAAGCATAAACCGCAGCATATCGGCACCGTCTATCTCCACCCGAAGATAAGCCTCTGCGCCGTTATATATGCATTCATACTCCAGCCACAGCTCCGTTCCGGTGACATTCAGCTCTATTGCCGACGCTGTCCATAAAAGCGGCACCGCTTTTGTGGCGTGCGGCGCAGTACGTCCATGCACACGTATATTCTCGTTTTCTGCACATTCTATTCTTTTCAGCAACGCTTTTTACCTCAATTTTTCTCGCCCAGCAAACGAAGATTAGCCTCTATAAGCGAACATCTCTGCTTTACGCAGTCGACCGAACGAAGCGGATCGGTCGGGGTATTGAACACATAATCGGTAAGTCGGTCTATGGTAGTGGAGGCAACATGCATCCTTGTATCGGACGATGCATAATAAATATATACCTCGCCGTTTTCGCGGGCGATGGCTCCGTTTGTGAAGACAACATTGGAAACATCTCCAACGCGCTCATCACCCATCGGGGCAATAAGCAGTCCGGAAGGCTCGGCAATCACCTTTGCCGGATCCTCAAGGTCTGTTGCAAAGGCGTAGATAACATAGCGCAGTCCGGCCGCGGTATTGCGCACGCCATGCGCTATATGTATCCAGCCCTTCGGCGTCTTTATCGGCACCGCACCCGCACCGTTCTTTGCTTCGGTTATGGTGTGATAGCGGCGCATACTGGTGATACGCTCCTCGTCTATAACCGCGTTGGTTATATCCTCGCACAGTCCAAAGCCTATTCCTCCGCCCGAACCGGTCTCGATAAATCCATCCATCGGCCTTGTCCAGAACGCATATTTACCGTCGACAAATTCCGGATGCAGACAAACATTTCTTTGCTGCGGCGATCTTTTTGTTATAAGGTTGGGCAGGCGCTCCCATGTAACAAGATCCTTTGTGCGCACGATACCTGCGGCGGCAACCGCCGCGGAAAGATCATTTGCCTGCGTATCCTTGCTCTCGGAGCAGAACACACCGTATATGTATCCGTCCTCATGCTTGGTCAGACGCATATCGTAAACATTCGTTTCCTCGAGGCAGGTATCGGGCAGTATTACAGGATAGTCACGGAAGCGGAAGCCGTCTACCGGGCTGTCGCTTTCGGCAACGGCAAAAAAGGACTTTCTGTCGCTGCCCTCCACTCTTGCGACAAGCACAAACTTGCCATCGTGTTCTATCGCGCCGGCGTTGAATACCGCATTTATGCCCAACCTCTCCATAAAATTGGGATTGGTTTCTGCATTGAGGTCGTAACGCCATATCAGCGGAGCATGAGCGGCCGTCAATACCGGATTTTTCCAGCGATCGTATATTCCGTTATAGCTATCTGCCTTTTCATTTTTAAGGTTTATAAGCTGCTCGTATTTTTTTAATTCTTCATAGTACCGGCTGTGAATCATTTTTCCAACCTCCTGATTATTTCAATGCACATACGCCCGTTATGATAGGGGCATTTCCATTCACCGGACATCTCTCTTTTTTCGTTGGGATTTGCATCCTTATCGACCTCCCACAACCATTCGGAGCCCGGACGCTTATCGATGATGGTATCGTTGATATATTGCCAGATAACGCCTGCCGCTTCGATAAAATCGGTGCGATCGGGGCGTTTCTGCCATGCGTTGCAGAAGCCCACAACGCCCTCTGCCTGACCCCACCATATACGCCATTTATCAACCTCGCCGTTACAGCATTCGTTGAGAAGGCACCTGCCGTCAAACGCGGTATTTATAATCGTGTCCTCCAGCGCGGCACAGATGGGACGCATTGCCGTGCTCACGCCGTCATCTCCCAGCACCTCGCACGCACGGTCGATAAGCCATGCCGCCTCGATGTCATGTCCGTATGAATGAAGATCTATAATAGAATTCATATCACCGTCAAAGAATACCTCAAGCCGTTTCTTTTCGGGATTATAAAGCTTATTTGCCGCAATATCAAGCGCTTTGCGCAAAGGCTTTTCCGCATCACCGCACCCGGCACGCAAAAGCTCTGTGTAAGCTTCGATAATATGCAGCAGGGTATTCATCGTCCTTGTCGCCATTACGCCGTTTTCCGAAAGCTTCTCGTTTGAATCGGTGTTCCATTCGCGGTCAAAGGCTTCAAGATATCCTCCGTCATCCCTGCAGCGGCTCTCGATGGTTTCAAAAAGCGCTTTTGCTTCATTTAAGGCATTTTCATCGCCGCTTGCGATGTAATAGGACGACAGCGCATAAACCGAAAATGCCTGATTGTAGGTATGCTTTGTTGTGTCGGACGGCGCGCCGTCATAGGTCACCGACCAGTAAATTCCGCCGTTTTCGCGGTCGATGCAATTTTCGCGCACAAACCTGTAAGCATGCTGTGCGTTTTCAAGCAGGCTTTTATCGCCCAGCAGCATATATGCGTTTGAATAAAACCATAATATCCTGCTGTGCAGTATACAGCCCTTATCGGCCATCCAGTCACGAGTCAGATCCAACCCGACATAGCCGCACCAGCCGCCGTTTTTCTCATCCTTGAGTGCGTTCCAGTAGGGTATTATCCTTTCGGTCAGCTCTTTGCGAAAGCTGTCAGGTGTAAATTCAATTTTCATCATAATCACCCTTATCTGCCAATTTCGGTATCTGAAACCGAAAGCTTACTATGCTCCTTTATATACGCCACAAGCTCATCAAGCTGAGCGAAGGCGAGCGCAACATAGCTGTCGGCCGCGCCGTAATATATCGCTATCCTTCCCGTATCCGCGTCCTGAAGCGTTGCACAGGGGAAGCATACATTCGGCACAAAGCCGCGCTCTTCATAGCTCTCCTCGGGTGTAAGCAGGAAGTTTTCACAGCGGTATTTGACCACCGACGGCCGATCGATATCGAGTATCGCACCGCCTATGCTGTAAACAAAGCCGTTGCAGGTGCTTGAAACACCGTGATAGAGCAGCAGCCAGCCCTCGCTGGTTTCGATAGGTGCGGCACCTGCACCGATTTTTACCGATTCCCACCAGTTTTTGCTTCTGCTCATGACATGACGGTGTCTACCCCAATAGATCATATCCGGGCTTTCGCTTATGAAAATATCGCCAAAGGGTGTATGGCCGCTGTCGCTCGGTCGCGAAAGCATCATATAATTGCCGTTTACTCGTCTCGGTAACAGGACGGCATTGCGGTTAAAGGGTATGAAAGGATTTTCCATGCGTATAAAGGTTTTGAAATCGGTCGTTCTTGCCATACCGATAGCCGCACCGAAGAAATCGGTACACCAGATTATATAGTAAACTCCGTCTATCTCGACCAGACGCGGATCATAGGCATAGTTCGGCATATACGGATTGCCGTCCTCATCAACAAAAGAAACAGGTTCCTCATCAAAATTCCAGCAGATGCCGTCTGCACTTCGGCCAAGATATATATAAGGAATACCGTTTATGCGTTCACCGCGGAACACACCGATAAAACCGCCGTTGTAAGGAATCACCGCACTATTGAATATACGCGCAACGTCCTTTACGGGATTGCGGCCGATGATGGGATTTGCGTTATATCGCCAAATGGGAAGCTCCCCCGCATTTGCCGGACGCTCCTGCCACGGAATATTCTGAAGGGATGAAACGCCCCTAAACTCAGCTTTTTTCATTTTCTGTTACTCCTTTCATATACGTTCGTTAATTAATTTATGATTTTGTAACTTAACAAAATGGTTTACAAAAATTATATTACTCTGCCGCCGCGGTGTCAAGACCATCTTTATAATTTTTTCGATGCAAACAAAAACAGACCCACCGCATTTGCGAAGAGCCTGTAAATTAACATAGCAAAAATATCACAAAGGCATATCATCAGCTTCGGTCTGCTACCGAATCGCGTTCGATCAGACTTCCGCTCACAGACGTCATTCCCTTTGCGCATCTTTTGCCTTTTATCTTTCTTATCATTATGGATACCGCCGCATCGGCCATGCTCTGCATATCAACACGATAGGTGGTCAGCGGCGGATTACACATTGATGCATAAACATGGTCATCAAACCCGACGACCGAAACATCACCCGGTACGCTGTACCCCTCCGCCTTGAGCTGATTGACCAGCCGAAGCGCCGTCTGGTCGTTGTTGCACACAAAAGCATCGGGCATATCGCCCTTTGGTATCTCAAATTTTTCAAGCAGCTTACCGTCATCCGTCCGGTCTTCCAAAAGCCAGTTTCCCTCCATCCGAAATCCGTTTTTCAGCAGTGCCTTGTATACTCCGAGATATCGGTCAAGGATACTGCTTGTCATCGCAACGCTGCCGACAAAGCCGATACGTCTGTGTCCCTTTTCGATCAGATGTTTTGCCAGAATATAAGCACCATGCTGATTATCAGTCACGACCGAATCGTCGAGATATTTGTCATCATAAAAATCAAGAAAAACAAAAGGCAGTCCCGATGACACGACAGATACAATATAATCGCGCTTTATCTGACCGAGGAAAATTATACCGTCAACCTTATTGTCGCGAACGATATTGGGAATAACGCATTGCTCTTCACATTCGCGGGTAACTATTTCCAGTATGGCGGAAAACCCCTTTTCGGCCGCACTCATAAGTACAGCGCGGTAAAGCTTGGTGTAGAACGCATCGTCCGAAACAAAGCGCTCCGCAACAACTATGCCGATATTGCTTTTTAAATCAGACTTGCCTGCAGATGACGAGCCCGGTTTGTAAACATAGCCCATCTCTTCCGCCCGTCTTATTATTGCGGCGCGCAGCTCGCTGCCCACACCGTCTTTTCCCGATATCGCCTTTGATACCGTTACGGCGCTGACGCCCATCTCGTGCGCGATATCACGCATCGTCACCTTCGATGACATTCTGTCACCCCTTTTCATACAACCACTTTATTCAAGCTGTATTCTACCACATAATAATTTCAATAACAACACCTTCTGCTTTTTTAATATGTTTTTTCCATTTCCCGTTTCAGCCGCTCGACCACTCTTTTTTCCAGCCTTGATATGTACGATTGCGATATTCCAAGGGTATCGGCAACCTCCTTCTGGGTATGCTCCTTGTACCCAAAAAGACCGAAACGCAGCGAAATTATATGGCGTTCCCTGTCGCCAAGCCTTTTTACGGCATCTATCAAAAGACCTCTCTCCGTTTCGTCTTCTATCTCTCTTCCCACCATATCGGGGTCAGAGCCGAGAACATCGGACAAAAGCAGCTCGTTTCCGTCCCAGTCAATATTAAGCGGTTCATCGATAGATGTTTCCTTTTGAAGCTGTGAGGATTTCCTTAAAAACATAAGTATTTCATTTTCTATACACCGCGAAGCGTAGGTAGCAAGCTTGATATTTCTTGCCGGACAGAATGTATTGACCGCCTTGATAAGTCCTATCGTTCCGATTGATATCAGATCCTCAAGCCCCGCGCCGCAGGTTTCAAACTTCTTGGCTATGTACACCACAAGGCGCAGATTATGCGTTATCAGAGGTTCCCTTGCCGAAGAATCACCCGATTCAATCCGCGCAAAAATTTTCGCTTCCTCCTCCTTTTCAAGCGGCGGCGGTAGCGTTTCGGGTCCATTTATATAATGAACCGGATTTTTTGCAAAAAACAGCGCTATCCTCTGCCGCAGTTTATTAAAAAAAGATTTGATCCCCATCTTTGGTCACTCCCCTTATTCAAGAATATCCGGATTGATTATGATGCTCGCCGACGAGCTGACCTTTCCGCTCTTTAGTACCCCGATATATACCCTGTCACATTCGTGCCTTTCACCATCGGCTTCTATCTCCACAAAATCGGGACGGAAAGCAAAAATCACCCCTTTTCCGCCAACGCTGGAATAGGGTATAACCCTCACGTTAGAGCCGCCTTTTCCGTCAAGTGCGTATACAAATTCATCATCAAGAATCGGTTCGACAAAGCCCCTTTCCGCAATCAGAACAGGGTATCCTGAAAACGGTTCCCTGAGCAGATTTCCCGTATCGACAATCCCCAGCCCCATAACGCTCATACCGCGAAATGTCACCTTTACCGAACATACGCTGTTTATCTCATTTTTCCGCCTTGCCGCCCTTGCTCCCACCGACATTACCGCATAGCAGAGAACCGTTCCGCCGATAAGCATGAGCGGAGAAATATTGACATACACGACTCCGTTGGTCACCGTAAGCGCAGGAGGTGACACATACAGCCACAGCGCCGTCATCAGTCCGCCGTAGCACAGCGTTGTAAGCATCAGCCACATATACCCTCTTGCCAGCCGTCGCCTGTCCTTTATCCCATAAGCGGTAAGGCTCATCAGTCCGGCCGCGGCAACGGTATTGATCAGAGATAAAAATTTGCCGATATCGGGCAGAAGCAGAACAAGCGAATCGACCGCTCCCACGACCGCTCCAAGACACATTCGTGTCCTCGAAAGCCTTCCCCCGGCAAGACGTCCGCTTATGTACAAAAGCATACAGTCGATGAAAAAGTTTACGCAAAGAAGCACATCCACATATATAACCGGTCTCATATCCACCTCCCTCAACGATTATATCCGCCATGCGGGAAATAATCTGTCATATCGGGGCACCCCAAAAAAGAATATAAAAAAGCCATGCCCCGACATCAGCGAAGGCATGGCCGAAAATATCTGTTAAGTTTTTTGTTTTGTGTTTTCTTCCCTTATTACAGCATTTCTCTTCCATATACCTGAAAAATAGAATATCGCAGCAATGGAAGAACCGACAAAGGTGGCCGCAGGTATCGAGCATCCGATACCGAAAACGCCCAGTCCTGCCGCAGAGCCAAGACAGAAGGCAAGCGGAATACGAACCGCAAAGGAGGAAATCGTATTGGTAACAAGGGTTATCCAGCCGTTGCCCGTCCCCGTAAACACAGCGTTGAAGCTGACGATAAAGGGGAGGAAAACATATTCAAACGAAAAGGCTCTCATATAGACAACACCGATATCTATAAGCTCTTTATCCGAACCGAAAAGCCGGAATATCTCCTTCGGGAAAAGATTTGCTATGATAAATATCACCGCGCTTATGCAGCACACCAAAAACAAACCGCACCATGTAGCCTTTTTTACTCTGTCTTCCTTTTTCGCGCCCATATTCTGTGATATCATGGCCGAAACGGACGTACTTACCGCAACATCCGGCAAAATAGCAAAGCCGTTGAATTTGTTGACTATTCCCGATGCCGCACCTGCCGCAACACCGCCAATATCGTTGATAAGACCGGTCAGGATCAAAAAGGAAAAGTTGGTCGCCACATGCTGGATACCTGTCGGAAGTCCCACCTTCATAAGGGTCGCAAAACTTGACCTGTCAAACTTAAACGAAGATAATTTGAAATCAAATATGAAATCACGCTTTGTAAGATATATAATGCACAAAAACATCGAAAGCGCCTGGGAAAATACGGTTGCCGCCGCCGCGCCGCCCGAGCCCATATCAAACAGCCCGATAAGTACAAAATCAAGAACGATGTTTACAACACACGCTATAGTCACAAACCTAAGCGGTGTTTTGCTGTCGCCCATACCGCGCATTATCGCGCTCAAAGCATTATATCCGAAAACAAAAACAAGACCTGCCGCATTGATTATCAGATATATTTTTGCATCCCAGAAAGCCTGTGTCGGCACATTGAGCCAGCCGAGCACAATATCTGTTGTAAGAAGCAGGCCGACGCTCATAATTACCGCAAGAACCATAAGTGTAATGAGAAGCGTGCTGATGGTCTTTTTTATCCTGTCCTGCCGTCCTGCGCCAAGATACTGACCTATCATTACCGTACCGCCGGTCGAAAGCCCCATCGCAAGATTCGTTACTATAACGGCGATCTGGCTGCTCGTATTGACTCCGGAAATACTGTCCTTGCCGCAAAAATTACCAAGGATCATCATATCCGCTAAACTGTAAACCGATTGGATAAGATTGCTTGCAAAAAACGGAATCGCAAAAAGTATAAGCTGTTTCCAGACATTTCCTTTCGTAAGATCTCTTGTAAACGCAGACATTGCTTCCACCTCCGCACACACATTGTCATGCGAAGTATAGCACAAGTTTTGGGATATGCAATAGAAATTCGATATTTAACACAGGTAAAAAAAGACGGCGGCATTATGCATCGATAATGCCCTCCGTCTTTGATCGATTTTATTGTTTTTTATTCTTCGACTTCAGCAACACAGCCGAAACCACCGTGACAGCCAGCGCTACCAGCGTAACCGTGAGCAGCTCAGCTACCAACGTCCCGGTTTTTATTAATGTGTATACAAGCATGATGACCATCAGTACGGTAAATGAGACCGCTGTTTTAAAAACCAGCCTCCAACCGCGATTTTTCAACGCCAATCACTCCCAGCATCAGAATTTGAATTGCCCGGTTTGTTACTGCGGCATCAGGGGAACATCAAGATTGACGTAGTAAAAGCCGTCTTCATCCGGCAGAGTGTAGTAATATGTTCCTGTGCACCCCATATCGACAAAGGTATGCATAAGCGTCGAATCAATCGCGATATATGCCGCCGCAGTGCCATCGGTCATAACGCGGTACCGATTGCAGGCATACCCGTCAAGCGTACATACGCCATCTGCTTCTATCGTGCTGTAACTTCCGAAAAGTGTCTGTGCTGCCGCCCCGACAATGTCAGCCTCAAAAACGCTGTCAATATCGGTGCTGCTCTGTGCTTCGACCATCTCGTTATAATCAACCAGGCTGATTCCGCCGTCTCTGCCGTTGTAGCATATAGCATACTCAAAAGTCATACCGCCCACGGTATATGTAAAACCACGATTCGGGAATCCCTCCGGTACGTCAATGCTCACATCAATACCTTCGCCCTTTGCCACGACCGGAGCGACAGTAACGGTTTCTCCCCTGCCGGTAATACCGTCATAGTCGTACAGGATATCGAAGAATCCGGCGTTGGTCATTTCGCTTTCACAAAAGAAAACATAATGCTCCATTCCCTGGCCGTAGGGGTAAAGCTTTGAAAACTGGCCGTCTGTCATTTCATCATACCAAATTATCTTCAGCTCGGTATTGAGCGTTTCCTGCGGCGCAGGTGTCTGTGGCTGTACATCGCTTTCCTGCGAACAGCCGGCAAACAGAGATATGATTGCTAAAAGCACCGCGGCTATCATAATATATTTTCTTTTCATGTTTATAAACCATCCTTTCTTTTCTCTTTATATACGATAATACACGCATTTTCCCAAAAAAGCAATCGTTTTCGCGGTCTCGCCTATCAATTTTTATTGATATTGATCCCGTCATAATGTATAATTGTCTGAAAGGCGGTGACCTATGAAATACGAATACATTCTTTTCGATGCCGATGATACCCTGCTTGATTTTCAGGATTGTGAGGAGCATGCGCTGCACGCTCTTTTGCTCTACGCCGGCGGCAAGGCTTCGGACGATGAAAAAACGGTTTACAAGAAAATAAATGCCGAATGGTGGCGGCGTTTTGAACACGGCGAGGCCACCAAGGCACAGCTGACCGTCGGACGTTTTGCCGACACCTGTGACGCTCTCGGGCTTAACTGCGACCCAAACGACCTGTCGGGATATTACATCGACCGTCTTGGCGAGGGTGCTAAGCTCGTGGACGGCGCTATGGAGGTCTGCCGCGCGCTTTACGGAAAATGCCGTATGTATATAATAACCAACGGCATCCAAAAGGTCCAGGAAAGCCGCTGGAACCGTACCGCCATAAAGGATATGTTCGATGGCCTTTTTATATCGGAAGCTATAGGATATCAAAAGCCACGGCCGGAATATTTCGATTATGTCTTTTCCGCGATAGGAAACCCGCCGAAAGACCGTGTGCTTATTGTCGGCGATTCGCTTACAAGTGATATTGCCGGAGGAATCGCGGCCGGTACCGACACCTGCTGGGTAAACCCGACCGGCAAATCGGCCGGAAACCTTTCCCCGACATACATCATAAAGAGCCTAACCGAATGTCTTGATATAATCCTTTAGTCTGCTTTTGATAAAATAAATATGATCGGAGGACAAAATGACCATTTCACACTTTGCTCTCTACACAAACGACCTTGAGCGTATAAAGAATTTTTATACCCGATACTTCGGCGGAACCGCCGGTGTAAAATATTCGAACAGCCGTTCCGGCTTCAGCTCATATTTTATACGGTTCGATGACGGTATCAGCATCGAAGTAATGACCCGCCCCTCCCTTACAGGCCGCCATCCCTCGGACGAGCAATGCGGCTGGGCTCATCTTGCCTTCAAGGTGGAAAATGAAGATGCCGTGCGTGCGCTGTGCGAAAAGCTCCGCCGCGAAGGAGTAACGATAAAATCCGAACCGAGAACCACAGGCGACGGGTATTATGAATGTGTAATACTCGACCCCGACGGCAACACGGTTGAAATAACCGCCTGAAAGATCGAAAAGGAGGTAATTTTTAATGCTTATCAAAATGAAACGCGATGCTACCGGTGAACAGATTAGCTCAGTCATAAACCGTATCGGTGAATTCGGTCTTGGAATACGCATGACCGTATCCGACGGGCACACTATCATTTCGGTCACAGGCAGCGACGACCATTTCGGCACATGGACTCCGCGAAACATGCCCGGAGTGGAATCTTATGTGCTTGATGACGAGCATGTCCTCCCCGAAAAGCAGATAATAGATGTCGGCACCGAAAAGATCGGCGGAAACAAGCTCTGCATGATCGCCGGACCTTATGTTGTCGAAAGTGAAGAGCGTATATTTGCCACCGCGCGCGAACTGCACAAATGCGGTATCCCCATAATGCGCGGCGGTTCATATAAACCAAACACCTCCCCTTACGCTTTCAAGGGGCTTGAGGCCGACGGCCTTCGCATGCTCCGTTCGGCGGCCGACCAGTACGGTCTGCTTACCGTAAGCGAGGTTGTCGGTCTTTCGGAGCTCGCCGAAGCCGAAAAATACTGCGATATACTTCAGATAGGTGCCCGCAATATGCAGAATTACCGTCTGCTTCAGGCTGTTGGACGTACCGATAAACCCGTCCTGCTTAAAAGAGGTGTTGCGGCTACGGTAGACGAATGGCTCGACTGCGCCGAATACATTATCAGCGAGGGCAACAGCCGCATTATCCTTTGCGAGCGCGGAATAAGAACCTTTGAAACCGCCACCAAAAACACTCTCGACATCGCCGCAATCGCCGCTGTACGCGAAAAAAGCGGTCTGCCGGTCATTGTCGACCCCTCCCGCGCTGCCGGTCACGGACGCTTCGTGCCGCCGCTGGCTCTTGCCGCCATTGCCGCCGGTGCGGACGGACTTATGATAGATGCCCACACAAATCCTGCCGCAGCTTTGAGCGACTGCGCACAGCAGCTCAATTTTGAACAGCTTGGGAAGCTCATCGACAGCGCCCGTTATATTGCGCTTGCAATGGGCAAGACTTTGTAACAAATACATTTTATCTATTATATTACTTTCATCTATAGATTGTCTTACTGCCGGTCTTCGGCAAAAAAGCATCCATAGCGCAAAATAAACCCTTCAATTAAATGAATTTCTCGGTTTATCTTCTTGCAAAATGGAACACTATGGTATATAATGTATTGGATTATATTTTTCACATCGTATATTCTATAAAGGAGATTTGATTATATGAGACCTACAAAAAATCCTACAATCAACAAATGGCTCGATGAAATGGAAGCCCTCATGACTCCGGATAAGATCGTCTGGATCGACGGCTCCAAAGAGCAGGCCGAAGCTCTTCGCGCCGAAGCTTGCGCTACAGGCGAGATGGAAAAGCTCAACGAAGAACTTCTTCCCGATTGCTACCTCCACAGAACAGCGGAAAACGACGTTGCCCGTGTAGAGGACAGAACCTTCATCTGCTCCAGAAAAGAAGAAGACTGCGGCCCCACAAACCATTGGATGGAGCCCCAGGCTGCTTATAAAATGCTTTATGATATCGCACGCGGAAGATATGCCGGCCGTACAATGTACGTCATCCCCTATTCCATGGGTCCTGTCGGTTCCGAATTTTCCAAGGCCGGTATCGAGCTTACCGACTCCATCTATGTTGTTCTCAACATGCTCATCATGACAAGAGTCGGCTTCGATGTTCTTGATGCTCTCGGCGACAGCGACGATTGGGTTCGCGGTCTTCATGCAAAGTGCGACATCGACAAGGAAAAGAGATACATCGCTCATTTTCCCGAGGACAACACCATCATCTCCGTCAACTCCGGTTACGGCGGAAACGTTCTTCTCGGCAAGAAGTGCTTCGCTCTTCGTATAGCTTCCTATCAGGGCAAGCAGGAAGGCTGGATGGCTGAGCATATGCTCATCCTCGGTCTTGAAAATCCCCAGGGTGAGGTCAAATACATCGCTGCAGCATTCCCGTCTGC
>JAGBFS010000035.1 GCA_017936365.1 Clostridia bacterium | reverse complement strand
CCTTTATACATTGTCTTAGCAGCTTCAATTTTTCTTGTAAACCTGTCAATACTAACGGAATCACAAGATTCGGCAAGGTATGTTTTGAGCTGCACGAAACTGATTTCGCAGCTCAAAACCCTTGCCGCATGTTAGGTTGGTCTTACTCCAAAGTCGTAATCCCCATTGTCGATTTCACTCTCCGATTTTTTCTTTTTGTTTTTCATCGTGAGTTGCGAAAAGGAAAAAAATAACCGTCCAACCTCATTGTTGAAAATGAAGATTGGACGGAGTTTATCCTATCCACGTTTTTGGAGGACCGTTATTCCTGTTTATATCAGAGGACAGCTTATAATAGGGCGATTTCAGAAATAGAACAACGAGAGAAAAAAGATGCCCTGTCAATACCATGTCACATATACGCCATAATTATGCCAACGCCTGATAGGTTACACCTCAATATCCGGAAGACTGTTGATTGCTTTGTGTTTCAGCTCATCGACTACTCGCAGATATTTTTCCGTCATTTCGATGCTTGCGTGTCCCATCAACGACTGTACTGTCTTGATATTTGCACCGCCGTTGAGTATATTGACTGCGAAAGAATGTCGGGCGCAATGCCATGTTATATGTTTCCCTATGCCGGCTGTCTTTACCCAGGCGTCCAACTGCTTCACGCAAGTAGTCCATGTGGGCAACGAGAAAATCATCTGCCTGTAATCTCCTTGTATCTCCGGCTTTCCGATAATCTTATGCAACATCGGACTTAACGGAGTCACTACACTGCTGCTTTTACTTCGCCCGGCAATCTTGCTCTGCTCGAATTTAAGCAAGCCGGAAGCAAAATCCACATTCTCGTATGTGAGCCGGCTTACGTCACGCCATCGGATGCCGGTATAGAGACTGAAAAGGAATGCACGTCTTATGTCGGGATAACTACCCGGGAAAGGAGTCGCGGCAAGCCGCCTTATCTCATCAAGTGTCAGTATCTGTTTCTTGATTGCATAAGCATCCTTGCGCATTACGATACCTTTGCACGGATTTTTCTTCATCAGCCCTTCATCGACGGCTGTAGTGATGACTTTCTTGAACAGTCCGTATGTCCGTGCGCCGCCGTCTCCGACAGATACCTTCTTCAGATACTCCACATAACCGCCGACTATTTCAGGCGTCAGCAGATCCATGCGGAGGAACTCAACATACTTTCTGTATTTAGGGATACTGCCGAGGAAGTCTATAAAACGGCGATAAGCCGTGCCGAAGCCGATGCGGGTTGAACGGGCATAGACCTCATCCTCCCGGTGTTTGCGGAAGTAACGGAGCAAATCCACCTCCTTATCCTTTTTGAGCCGGTATCCTTCGCGGTCTTCAAGAAACTCCTGCTCCCGCTCAAATCTGATTTTCTCGGCGAGGGCAAGTGTATTACGGTTCTGTGTCCTTTCCTGTTGTGAGCGAGGATGTTGCCAGATATATAGATTGAGGTTTTCCCGTTTGCGGTTATGCTTGATTTTGTATTTCGGTTTCCCGGCCATCGCCCCCTCTGTATAGAATACCGGATTTCCTTCGTCATCTATGACCGGCGTTTCTGAGCGTCCGAGATAATATTCAAGCGCAAGGCTCGCGCGACCGTCTTTGAGGACAGTCTGGACGAGTTTCGGATTCTGTTTGTTCTTCGTTTCGATTTTTGCCATAAGAGACTAATTTTGTGTTTATACGCAAAGTTAGTGCGAACTTATAATTCGCAAAAATCGCCCTATACAACTATTAACAACTGAATCGTACAAATTGTGTACTGAATGCGAAAATTACCTCAAATCGCCCCAAAAACAATCAAATTTAGAATTGTATAATTTGCTGATTAGCAGCCGAAAGCAAACGACGGCGGATCTTCAAATAATCCTCTTGACTCTTGCGAGAATTTCGAAAGGTCAAGAATCAGCGCGGATAAACGCTTTTCATTATGTCTGCTCACCGCCCTCTTACCCACAGCCGGGGCTTCCGGACGGTCTGCGCTGCAAATTTACGAAAAAATATAAAACCGAGCAACTTGACGTTGAAAAAGTATAAAAAAGCTGCGCCGTAGGGGGGTACGGCGCAGCTTAGG
>JAGBFS010000034.1 GCA_017936365.1 Clostridia bacterium | reverse complement strand
CTACAAGGCGCTTGGCTACAGCAACGCGCGTATAATGTCAAAATATCTCGGCTACGCCTTTGCGGCAAGCGTGTCCGGCTCACTTGCCGGTATCGCTGTTCTGATGAAGGTGCTTCCGATGGTTGTTTGGGCGGCCTACGGAATACTCTATAATGCGCCGCCTATCCAGACGCCGTATAATATCGTCCTTGTGCTGGGCGGCGTACTTTCCGCCACAGCCTGTACGATGCTTTCTACATATTTTGCCTGCGCAAGTGCTCTGCGCGAACAGCCGAGCGCTCTGCTTCGTCCGCGTGCGCCCAAATCGGGCAAGCGAATATTCCTCGAAAGAATAGGCTTTTTGTGGAACCGGCTTAAATTCACCCAAAAGGTGACCTGCCGCAATCTTTTCCGATACAAAAAGCGGTTTTATATGACCCTTATCGGCATAGCCGGCTGTACCGGTCTGCTGCTTACCGGCTTTGGCGTAAAGGATTCGGTTTCCGATATCGTCAATCGCCAGTTTAAGGTGATATATAAATATGATACGATGATGGCGCTTGCCGAAGACGAGCTTTCGGATGATGCAAAGCGCATACTTGATGACAGCGGCAATTTTGACGGCTGGCTTCCCGTCAGCCAGAAGGCGGCCGAGATAAAGGGCGGAGGGGAGATAGTTTCCGGTTACGTCTTTATCCCGTCCGAAACAGACAGGCTTGCCGATTTCATCGAGCTTAAAGATATGGACACAGATAAACCGATCGCCTTTGGTGCCGATTCGGTTGTACTGACAAAGAAAGCGGCCGATATAATGGGTGCGACGGTGGGTGACACCGTTTCGGTAGAGGTGGAAAGCGGACGTTATTGTGATTTTACCGTCACGGGCGTTACCGAAAACTATGTCTATCATTACCTATATATATCGCCCGAAATGTGGGACAGCGTCACGGGGCTTGAAACGGAATATACGATGATAACGGCAAAATGCGCCGTGGACGGAGCCGCAAGAGATGCCGTTTCCGACAAGCTGATGAATTGCGGAAGCATCGGTATGGTTCAGTTTACCGACTCGCTCGTGTCGCAGTTCAATGACATGATAACCAGCATCAACTATGTCGTGCTTGTGCTGATAATATGCGCCGGAGCGCTTGCCTTTGTCGTTCTCTATAATCTTACCAATATCAATGTTACCGAAAGAAAACGCGAGCTTGCAACGATCAAGGTGCTTGGTTTTTACGATAACGAGGTTTCGGCCTATATCTACCGCGAAACGGCGATACTTACCCTTTTGGGCTGCGGGCTTGGGCTTGGGCTTGGCGTGATAATGCATCGCTTTGTTGCAAAAACGGTCGAGGTCAACGCCGTCATGTTCGGCCGCGATATAAGCCCCCAGAGCTTTGTCTGGGCCGCGCTGCTGACGATAGTATTCTCGCTTATAGTCAACCTCGTAATGCACAAAAAGTTCAAGAACATCGATATGGTCGAAAGTCTTAAATCGGCCGAATAAAAATGAATGGTCTGCCGTCTGTCACAAACCGACGGCAGATTTTTTTACGCTTCAATGTAATAACTGAAATTATTTTTATTGACAGAAAACTTTTATGCATTTATACTGAAACTATATAGCGTGTCTTATTTTTAGTTTAATGAGAGTTTGGAGTGTCGTTTATGGACAGGATCAAAAAATTCGAACCGCTGTGGGGTGTGTGGGAATGTGACGCGGTTCTCGGCGAGGGTTCGTTCGGACGGGTGTACCGTGCTGTACGAAAAGAAGGCGAGCGCGTGTACTATTCAGCGGTCAAGCACATTTCCGTGCCGGCAAATCAGCAGCAGCTCAACGAGGTGCGCTCCTCCGGATTTTACAACAGCGACGCTGAAATAAGCAAATATTTCGGCGGCATTGTAGAGGATGTTCAGCGTGAAGTCGATTTTATGTACACGCTGAAAGGCAACGCCAATATCGTTTCCTATGAGGATCATCTCATCGTCCCAAAGGAGGACGGCATCGGGTGCGATATATTCATCCGAATGGAGCTGCTTCGCAGTCTTAACAGCATTATAAAAAGCAATCTTACCGTTGAAGATGCGATAAAGATCGGCTCTGATATCTGCAGCGCGCTTGAGGTTTGCGCAAAATCGCGTATAGTCCACCGCGACATCAAGCCTTCCAACATTTTTGTAAATGCCAACGGCGATTACAAGCTGGGCGATTTCGGCATAGCAAAGGTACTCAATTCGGCAACGGTAGGAATGAGCAAAAAGGGTACATATTTCTATATGGCTCCCGAAATATACAAATGTGAGCCGGCGAATTTCACCTCCGATATATATTCGCTCGGCATAGTTCTTTATCGTATATTGAACGATAACTGTCTGCCCTTCATGCCGACAAACGGCACGATTCTCCTTGAGCATCAGGAGGCGGCGCTTGTCAAGACGATGACCGGTCAGCCGATGCCGCCGCCAAGGAATGCGACGCCGCAGCTTGCGGCGGTCATATTAAAGGCGTGCAGCTTCAATATGCGCAACCGTTTCCAGACCCTGGGCGAATTCAAAAAGGCACTCAACGACGCCTATCTTGGAAAATACGTCGAGCAAGTACCCGCTGTTTCTGAAGATACCGTTAAGGTGGATGAGGACAACACCACACCTATAAATGCAGTTTTCGATGCAAATCCGGCACAGGCACAGCAGCCGGGAAAGGCGGATAACTGGTGGCGTGATAGCGGATATCCGATACCGCCGTCGGCTCCGTCTATCGTAACGCAGCCTTTGCAGAACTCAACATCATACACAGTAACACAGCCTTTGGCGCAGCCGATGCCGTCAACGGTGACACAGCCATTGCATCAGTATCCGCAATCTGATACGCAGCAGCCTAAAACTAAGCGAACTACTTCATTGGGAACTACTGGATTAGTCTTTGGGATTTTGTCTTTCTTGTGTCTTATAGGGATGTTTATAACGCCGGCGGTGTTCTCTTTCTTAGTCATTTTTGTTTAGGCTGTTGTCTTTGGTATTATAGGTAGTATTATTTCTCATAATGTAAAAAAGAAAAAGTCTACTGGCAGTACAAAAACAGGTTTTGTGATTTCGCTTGTATCTGTCTGTTTGTCGGTTCTATGCTTTATAATTAGGCTTTAAAATTAATCAACAGAGCGGCTGTGCCTTGCATGGTCGCTCTTTAATTTTGTATAAACTTTATATTTAATAAAATTAAAGCTTGACTTTTATAAAATTCAACATTATAATAAACCTGCCGGTAAAAAAATGAAAGGAGTTGTTTGTGTGCCTATAGAATATGTACCCGAATGGATGCAGGAACTGGAGCAGGATGACCTTGCCTTTATCCGCAATTTTATCCTTGCGAGCGGTTCGCTGAAAGAGGTCGCCGAAAAGTACGGCGTGACCTATCCCACTGTCAGGCTTCGGCTTGACCGTCTGATTCAGAGGATAAATGTCAGCCAGGAGTCGGCGGCGGAACCCTATGTCGCGCTGATAAAGAAGCTGGCGGTAAATGAGAAGATAGATCTTGATACAGCAAAGCTGCTGATAAATGAATACAGGAACTCAAAAAACGAACAGAAATAGGGGTCAATTTGATTTGAGAAAGGATGTTATTTTATGCAGATGTTAGGTTCGTTGATCTTTTATGTAATAATGATCGGTGCCGCGGTCGGCTTGTGCTTTTTGCAGGTTCGCCTTTCAAAAAAGGAAAGCAAAATCCCCGGTCTTATCCTTCCGATAGTAAATATCGTTTTCGGACTTGTCGCAATGATATCGCTTTTCAGCTTTTCGTATACAACGCCGTCGATGGGCTTTGAAAGTGATGATTACAGAGTGGCGGTGGATACCGACGGCAATATAACGGTTACGGAAATGGAAAGCGGCAAGCCGGTTGATTATTATATCTCGGATGTTGACGGTGAACCCTGTATGTTTAACGCAAGCAACGATGAGTACATTATGCAGGCGCCCATTGCAGAAGCCGAAGAGGGAAGCAGCGATATTTTCGGTGTCGCTGGTCTGCTGTTCATTGAATTGAATATTCCGACGGTAGTTTATCTCATAATCTATTTCGTGTGCCGAAGCAAAATGAAGAAAAATGCAATGCTTGACAAAATGGTTATACAGGATATATAAACACAGCAGCTCCCGGCGTGAAAATGCCGGGAGCTATTTTATGCAGGATTAACTTTATTTCAGAACATTGTGGATCTTTTGGCAGTTTTCTTCTTGATGGTTCATCAGTAATTCTCCGTGACCATATCCTTGGAAGATTTCTTCATCATAGTTTTTTAGATACTTTTTTAGTATCCTGTGTGATTTCAGAGCGTAAGGCTCTTTGCTGCCGCACCACAGATAAACTTTGGCGTCAGTTTTGGTGATTTCGGGATTGGTGCGATAGGTGTAGGTTTCCATAAAGTTGCGCTTTATTGATTCCTCACTTGCGTTAAGATATAAGGCGTTTATTTCTTTGTTAAAATCCTCTTTTTTCATTCCCGTAAGTGCCAGCATTATGTTCATTGCCTTTGGCAGTTTTCCACCGTTTTTCTTTATTGACAGGAACATTTTGTATGTACACCAACCGGCAATCTTACCCTGATGTGCAACATATACACCGTCAAGAATCGCGGTCTTTATCCTGATTTTGTTTCGAGAAAGTATCTCAACTATCATAAGTGCGCCCTGCGATGCGCCGTATATGCCGTCGAGCTTGCCGTCGTAATTCTTTTGAACATATTCTTCAATCTGTCGTGCCTGATCAGCAAAGCTTGTAAAATCCTTGCATCCATCATAAAATCCATCCATTGCGGGGATTATGAGACGATAGTGCTCCTCCAGAGGCTTGAGATATTTATATTCGCTGTGCCAGTCCTGCATCATACCGTGCATCAAAAGCAGGGTAGGTTTTTCCTTTGAGCCGAATTCGTTGAAAAGCATGTGGTTTCCTCCTTGATAACAGTTGTTTATTTTTGTTATGTAAAAAGGCTCGGTATTTACACCGAGCCTTTTGTAATACTATTAAATTGTTTCATCATCCCTAAAAAGCCGTGGTCGCCGTATACTTCCATCAATGCCGAAAATTTCATCATTTTATCCATATCATAATCTCCCTTCAGCATTTCAATATATCCCTGCACACGCATTTTGACAATCAATTTCATTATGTCGCGATACTCGTCTGTGCCGCCATATTTATCGTAAAAGGCGAAAAAACCGCGGGCGATCTCGCGTCCGTATTCATTTTTAAAGTCTTGATAACGGGTTCCTGCGGATTTGTCAAGCAGAATCTGTACCTCGTCCTTATTTGAGCAGAGATATTCGTTGAGCTCCCTCTGATGCTCGCCCGCGTTGTTGGAGAAATTCAGTTCGGATTGTGTCTGTCTTTTGACGAGCTCCATCAATCTGTGGGCTTTTTCTGCAACGATATTGGTAAACAGATCTTCTTTATTCTTAAAGAAAAAATAAAGCGCGCCGGTTGTGACGTCGGCATTTTTGCAGATTTTTCGCAAAGATGCCTTATCATATCCATTTTGAAGAAATTCAGCTTTTGCGGCATTTATAAGTCTTGATTTTACGTCTGTTTCCCTTTCCATAGCTGAAAACCACCTTTGGATACGATTATAACATAACAAGTGTTATGCAGTCAAGAAATTATTTTTATAGAATTATCAAATCGTGATTTTTGCAGGCAACGGAAGAGTGTTATATGAAATACTGCGCCTTTATTTTAATATGAATCATACAATACATTGTTTTTGTATAAAATAGTCGATAACATCTTGATTTATTTGACGTTAATACTTTATAATAGTAAAGTCGGGTGTGGCAGCCCGATAAAAAGCACCCTGTGGCAGGGGTGCGATAAACTGGCAATTAGTTAATAAGGAGGAGAAAAATTGGACATTTTTGAAAAAGCTGAAAGATTTACGCTGGTAAAGGATATCCAGGCAAAGGGGATATATCCTTATTTCCATGCGCTTCAGACAAGGCAGGATGTAGAGGTTGTTATGGAGGGCAAGCGCCGCATAATGCTTGGCTCCAACAATTATCTCGGACTTACCACATGCGATGCGGTTATCGAGGCAGGAATAAAGGCGTTTGAAAAATACGGTTCGGGCTGTTCCGGATCGCGCTTTTTAAACGGTACGCTTGAAATGCATCTTCAGCTTGAGGACGAGCTTGCAAAATTCCTCAACAAAGAGGCTGTTGTGACCTTTTCCACCGGATTCCAGTCAAACCTTGGCATAATCAGCGCAATAGTCGGCCGAAACGATTACGTTATCTGCGATAAGGAAAACCACGCAAGTATTTATGATGGCTGCAGATTGAGCTGGGGTACAATGCTTCGTTATGACCACAGCGATATGGAGTCGCTTGAAAAATGTCTTAAAAAGGTTCCCGAAACAGCCGGCTGCCTTATCGTAACCGACGGCGTTTTCAGCATGGGCGGCGATGTGGCAAAGCTTCCCGAAATCGTTGCGCTTGCTAAAAAATACGGCGCAAGGGTAATGGTGGACGATGCCCACGGCCTTGGCGTAATAGGCGAGGGCGGCCGCGGAACGGCGAGCCATTTCGGGCTTGAGGATGAGGTCGATATCTATATGGGAACCTTCTCCAAATCTCTTGCAAGCCTTGGCGGCTATATGGCATCGAGCAAGGTAGTTGCCGAATATGTCCGTCATATCTCGCGTCCCTTCATCTTCTCGGCATCAATAACTCCGGCGAGCTGTGCAACCGCTCTTGAAGCGCTCAACCAGCTTCGCACACGACCGGAGCTCGTCATAAGGCTTTCCGAGCTTTCTCATTATGTAAGGGAAGGCTTTACCGCAAGAGGTGTCAGAATAAGAGAGAGCGGCGCACCGGTTGATACACCGATAGTGCCTATATATACATACGATCAGGAAAATACGCTGATAACGGCGAAAAAGCTTTACGAGGGCGGAGTGTATGTCAACCCGGTTCTTCCGCCTGCAACACCGCCGACCGATTGTCTGCTGAGAACGAGCTATATGGCAACCCATACCGAGGCGCTGCTTGACGAGGCAATGGATATAATAGCATCTGTAGTTGCGGAGAAATAATATATGAAAAAGGCGAATAAGAAGGTAGCTGTCGTCACCGGCGGCAGCAGCGGAATCGGCAAAGCCACAGCCGAATATTTTGCCGATAAGGGCTGGGTGGTCTATGAGCTCAGCCGCCGCGAATGTGATAACGACCGCGTGACCCATATTACGGCCGATGTTACCGATGAGCAGTCGCTCAAAGCGGCGTTTGAGAGCATTTACAGCCGCGAGGGAAGACTGGATCTTCTTGTAAACAATGCTGGCTTCGGAATTTCCGGTGCCGTTGAGCTGACGGGGATAGATGAAGCAAAAAAACAGCTTGATGTCAACTTCTTCGGTACGGTAAGAAGTATCCAGCAGGCGCTTCCCTTTATCCGCAAAACGGGCGGCGGCAAGATAATCAATCTCAGCTCGGTGGCGGCACCGCTGTCAATACCGTTTCAGGCATTTTATTCCTGCTCAAAATCGGCGATAAACGCGCTGACCTTGGCTCTTGCAAATGAGCTTCGTCCGTTTGGCATATCGGTTTGCGCCGTTATGCCGGGTGATGTAAGCACCGGTTTTACCGATGCGCGCGAAAAGTCGCAGGACGACGGAACATTGTACGGCGATACCATCAAAAAATCGGTAGCCGTTATGGAAAAGGACGAGCGCGGCGGAATGTCTCCGCTGGTTGTCGCAAAGACGATCTATAAGGCATCGCGCAGAAAGCATCCCAAGCCGCTTTATACAGCAGGCGGAAAATACAAGATTTTCGTTGTGCTTGCAAAGATTTTGCCGGCGCGCCTTTCTAACAGAATAGTCGGCATGCTCTATTGCTGATTAAAAGACAAAGGGGGAGAGCAAATGCCGGAATTTTTCACCGAATACCACAAGCTTGACGATGTACCGGGCTACGGTATCTTCGGCGCGGTGCATATCGGATGGCTTTTAGCAAGCGCGCTTATGATCTTTCTGCTGTGCCTGTGGTTTCGTCGGCTTAAGCCGGAATCGCGCAGGCTGACCGAAAAGATAATAGGCTGTTCGATGGTGGTGCTGGAGGCGCTCAAGATACTCATTCTTTATCTGGGCGATTCGATGGATGTGTCCTATCTTCCGCTTCATCTTTGCGGAATATCGATATTTATCTGCGCTTTCCGTGCGTTTTTCCCGATAAAGACAGCATCGGAGCTGATGTACTGCGTCTGTATGCCGGGTGCGCTGATGGCGCTGCTTTTTCCAAACTGGATAGAGATTTATCCGTTTTTCAACTATTTCAATTTATACAGCATACTTATCCATGTGCTTATCGTAGCCATGCCGCTTATGCTGGTATGCGCTGGCGATATCAAACCGAATGTGCGCAACCTATGGAAATGCGCTTTAGTTCTGCTTGCGTTTGCGCTGCTGATACACCCAATTAACCTGAAATTTTCCACCAACTTCATGTTTACGGTGCGTCCGTCGGCGGGAAGTCCGCTGGAATGGTTTGAAAAGCTTTGGGGCAATCCGGGATATCTTCTTGGATTTCCGATATGCGCTGCGGTGTTATGGACGGTAATGTATCTTCCATTTTCGTTAAAATCAAAAAAGAATAAAGAGTAATAATGAAAGACCTGCGAAATTGATGATCGGTTTCGCGGGTCTTTTCTATGCATATAAGAGCCGGAAGAGAAATAAACGGTGATATATACCGCAAAAGTACTATCGCAAAAAATGAACAGCGATATGCATTGATGCAAAGTGGGGAGCGGAAAAATACAGGCATAAAAAATCCACCGG
>JAGBFS010000033.1 GCA_017936365.1 Clostridia bacterium | reverse complement strand
GGCAGAAATAGCGCACACCGCCGTTTATATCGGTAGACTGAAGCAGAGGTATCTCCGCTTCGGAAAGCATTTCCACGTCCGCGGCGGAAACCGGCGTAAGGGTATACGCAATGGTATTGGAAACATACGCGTCCTCCTGCGCGGTGATGATGAACATGAAAATAAAGCCGAGGATTATATTGAAGATAGCACCGGCGGCAACAATTATTATCCTTTTCCACACCTTTTTCTTATTAAAGGCGCGTTCATCGCTGCTGTCCTCATCCTCGCCCTCCATGGCGCAGAATCCGCCAATCGGCAAAAGACGGAAGGAATAAACCGTTTCCTTGCCCTTCTTTTTGAAAAGGCGCGGACCCATACCTACAGAAAACTCATTGACCTTTACGCCAAAGAGCTTTGCAAAAAGGAAATGGCCGAACTCATGTATCATTATAACCGACAAGAAAAGCACCAGCGCTACTACCACTACCAGTGCAGTTATCAATCCACCGGACATAAAAAATCACCTCGATCAAGCATTTGCGCGGACATATTCGCGAGCCGCGTTATCCGCCATAAATACATCTTCCAATGTATAGTTCCCCGAAACGGCCTGTCTTTGCATCGCTTCGCCGACAAGTTTCGAAATATCATTGAATCCGATTTTTCCGTCAAGGAACAGAGCAACGGCCGCCTCATTGGCTCCGTTTGCCGCCGCGGGAGCAAGTCCGCCCCTTCTCATTGCCTCTTTGCATATTTCAAGGCAGCGGAAGGTATCGGTATCCGGCTCAAAGAAGGTAAGCTTGCCGACCTCGGTAAGGCTGAGCGGCTTTACCGGACAGGTCATGCGCTGCGGCCATGTAAGGGCGTACTGGATAGGAATACGCATATCGGGCACACCCAGCTGTGCTATCACCGAATTATCGCTGAATTCGACAGCGGAATGTATGATGCTCTCTCTGTGAACAACCACTTCGATATCGTCAACCGAAACATCAAAAAGCCATGCCGCTTCGATTACTTCCAGTCCTTTATTCATAAGCGTAGCAGAGTCAATGGTTATTTTTGCGCCCATTGACCAGTTTGGATGCTTGAGCGCCTGCTGCGGCGTTACGTTTTCAAGCTCCTGCCTGCTCTTGCCGAAAAACGGGCCGCCCGATGCGGTAAGTATTATCTTTTTGAGCGCCCCCTTGCCCGGCGAGCCCTGAAGGCACTGGAATATCGCCGAATGTTCGCTGTCTACGGGAGTGAGAACGGTATTATGCTCCTTTACCGCATTCATAACAAGCTCGCCGCCGGCAACAAGGGTTTCCTTGTTTGCAAGCGCAAGCCTTTTGCCGGAGCATACCGCCGCCATCGTCGGACGCAGACCGACCATACCGACAACCGAATTGAGCACGGTGTTGCATCCGTCAAAGGATGCCGCCTGCTCAAAGCCCTCCATTCCGGAAAGCACCTTTGTTTCGGTATCGGCTATTTTGATTTTAAGCTCCTTTGCCGCGTCTTCATCCATAACGGCGGCAATTTTCGGCTTGAATTCGCGTATCTGCTCTTCAAGAAGCTTTATGCTCCTTCTGGCGGCAAGGGCCGTAACGCTGATACCGGCTGCTCTTGCAACGTCAAGCGACTGTGTACCGATCGAGCCGGTCGAACCAAGTATTGATAATTTTATATCTTTAATTTCCATAATCTAATATCCTATCTTACGATCATCGGCAGGAACATATTCATCATAAGCGCCGTCGGACATACGAAAATAACGCTGTCGAAGCGGTCAAGAATACCGCCGTGACCGGGCATGATGTTTCCAAAATCCTTGATATTGCAGGCGCGCTTGAACATCGAGAAGGAAAGGTCGCCTATCATCGAGATAACCGAGCATACCGCGGCTGTAATTATAAGGTTAAGCCAGTTGACCTCAAAGGGAGCGGCTTTGAATACGTCAACACAAAGATACGCCGCAAGAGCGCAAAGTCCGACTCCGATAATCACGCCGCCTACAGCACCTTCGACCGTCTTCTTCGGGCTTATTTCCGGCGCAAGCTTATGTTTGCCGAAAAGCATTCCCGAAAAGAGTGCGCCTGTATCCGTTCCCCACGCGGCGATAAAGCAGAAAAGTATCATCGACTGGCCGGTAAAAGCATTTGCTTTATCAACGACCGCCTCGCCCGAAAATGCGCCGGGGAAATTCTGAAGATACATATATATCGCGCTGAGGAAGGGCAGCACTATCATTACCGTGCTTAGGATTGCAAGCGCCAGCTTCTCAAGCGAGAAGGTTTTATAGCTCAACATGAGAATAAAGAACATCAAAAGTCCATAGCACACGCTTGCGGTAATTACAAGTCTTCCGAGTATTGCCGGAGCAAAATACGGGATAAAGAGGACAACCACCGTATAAATAAACGACACGGCTATAACCGCCGGATTCTTGATATACTTTGTTGATACGAGCAGTTCGAACAGGCAAATCGACGCGATCGCCGCTATGGCAACGCACAACACCCACGGATAGGTGACGTTAAGCGTCATTACGACCACTGCCAGCGCGATTCCGACCAACGCTGAAATTATCCTTGTCTTCATAAAGCGTAATCTCCTTTTTTGCTCCGATTATATACATCAAAAATTAACTGCACATAAAATAAACCGTTTCAGCACCGCTGAAAATCACACTCCGCCGTAACGTCTGTTGCGATGATTATAGATATCTATAGCCTTTTCAAGATCCTTTTCGGAAAAATCAGGCCACAAAATATTATCCATAAACACATATTCACTGTAGGCCGACTGCCATACCATAAAATTGGAAGTTCTGTATTCGCCGCTGGGACGGATTATCAGATCAGGCTCCGGCTGACCGGCGGTATAGAGATGATCGGAGATCATCTGTTCGTCAATATCTTCGGGCGAAACCTCACCTGCTGATATCTTTGCCGCAATGTTCCTAAACGCCGTTACAAGCTCCGGCTTTCCGCCGTAGTTCATCGCGATATTAAGCACAAGTCCGGTCTTGTCGGAGGAAAGCTCCTCCGCCTCGCCCATCAGCGCCTGTATCTTGTCGCTGAACGCGCTTCTGTCGCCGATAAAGCGGGTACGGATATTTTCCTCGCGAAAATCACGAAGGGCTTCCTCAAGATAATCGAAGAAGAGACCCATAAGTGCGTCAACCTCTTCTTTGGGGCGTTTCCAGTTTTCGGTGGAAAACGCATAGACCGTAAGATATTTTATCCCGATCTTATTGCAATATCTTGTGATGACCCTGAACCGCTGAGCACCGGCACGATGACCGGCCATGCGCGGCATACCGCGCTTCTTTGCCCATCTTCCGTTGCCGTCCATTATTATACCGATATGCTCCGGAAGAAGACGTTCAGCCTTTGTATTTTTCGATCTGCCGATGATGCCCACCGATATTTCACCTCCTGATAATCTGCAAAACGGGCGGAGAACCGCTCCGCCCGCAGATGCCGGATAACCGAATTATCAAATAAGATAATTCGTTATATCTCCATGATTTCCTTTTCTTTGACAGCGCTCTCTTCGTCAATTCTCTTGACGAATTTGTCGGTAATATCCTGGGTCTTCTTTTCGCCGTCCTTAAGATCGTCCTCTGTAATGACGGAATCCTTCTTAAGAGCCTTAAGCTTTTCAATAGCATCTCTTCTGATGGAACGGACTGCGACCTTGCTGTCCTCGGCCATCTTTCTTATATCCTTGCAGAGCTCCTTACGTCTGTCCTCGGTAAGGGTCGGGAAATTAAGTCTGATGATCTTGCCGTCGTTCTGCGGATTGATACCGAGATCGGACGAGCTTATAGCCTTCTCAATAGCCTTGAGAGAGGTTGCATCCCACGGCTGAATTGTAAGAACAGTGGGCTCCGGAACGCTTATAGCGGCCATCTGCTTGATGGGGGTCGGAACGCCGTAATAATCGACCATGATCTTGTCAAGCACAGCGGCATTGGCTCGACCTGCTCTTATGGTTTTGTAATCGCTCTTGAGAACGTTTATTGTTTTCTCCATGCGCTCTTCGGCGTCTTTAAAAATATCCTTCATTTCCATGGGTTAATCCTCCTTAACTATTGTACCGATTTTTTCGCCTTTCATAGCCAGAACAAGATTTTCCGGCTGTTCAATGCTGAATACAAGAATGGGTATGTTATTATCCTTACACATAGAAGCGGCTGTTCCGTCCATAACCTTGAGACCCTGTTCAAGCACCTCGCTGAAGGTAAGGACATCGTACATCTTTGCATCGGGATTCTTTTTGGGATCGCTGTCGTAAACGCCATCGACTATGGAAGCCTTGAGGATAACGTCCGCCTCGATCTCCGCCGCACGAAGCGATGCGGCAGTATCGGTGGAGAAGAACGGGTTTCCCGTACCGCAGCCGAAAATTACGACACGACCCTTTTCAAGATGTCTTACAGCCTTGTTGCGGATATAGGGCTCGGCAACCGACGGCATCGGTATAGCGGTCTGTACCCTTACATCAAGACCAAAGGATTCAAGCGAATCGGCAACCGCCAATGCGTTCATTGCCGTTGCCAGCATACCGATGTGGTCGGCTCTTGTTCTTTCCATTTCGCCCGAGCTTCTTCCGCGCCAGAAATTGCCGCCGCCGACGACGATGGCGATCTCGACGCCGAGATCGGCACAATCCTTGATTGCCGAGCAGATTGACGATATTGTTGCTCCGTCCAGTCCGTGCTGTGCGCTGCCGGCAAGAGCCTCGCCGCTCAGCTTAAGCAGGACCCTTTTGTATTTCGGTTCCATAAAACTACCATTCCTTTCGCAAAGAGCCGCGACATACCGCCGATACCGATCGACGCACATCGGCTGCCCTGCGCAGCCGACCGCGGCAAAAGACAAATTTACCATTTTATTTTACTATATTAATTCCCTCTCGTAAAGTACAAAATAATGTTTTTATAAAAAATTTATAATCCCGACAGCGTGGCGCATATCGGGATTACACAAGCGATTATTTTTTATTTTGTTTTTCCTTGAAGGATACCCAAAGAGAGCTTGCTGTAAACAAAGACGTAAAGCATGAAGAAAAAACCGCAAAAAGGATAGGCACACACATTTTTGCTATCCCCTCCACGCCCATCACTGCCGCAACTATCGCCAGAATAAGCATGGCGCATATAAGGCAGCTGTTGGTGACAATAACACGCCTGCCCGTTTCTTCGATGCTTCGGTCGGCTATCCTTGCTATCTCAACGCTTTCACCGAAAAAGCGGTAATTTTCGCGGATACAGTCAAAGACTATTATCGCCGCATTGACCGAACAGCCCATCGCGGCAATTACCGCGGCCGCAACGGTCTCATCCATCGGGAAGGCAAAAATAACTATCGAAACAAACGCCGCAAAGCAATCAAGGAAAAGTGCCGCCGCGCACGAAATCGCGGTGACCCAGCCGCCGATGCTTCTGAATCTTCTTCCGATGTAGACCGCCATGGCAAGAAACGCAACCGCAAGCAGAACCAACGCTCTTCCGGCAATACCTTTTGATGTGCTTTGCTCATGCATCTCCCCTCTTACAAGCTCCATATCGAGCGCGGGGTAAAAACGTTCAAGATGCTGTTCTATCTGTCCTGCGGTGATGCTTTCAAAGCCTTCAGTCGACGGCATTGTCACAACGATTGCATCATCGTTTTTCAGAGCAGAAAATTCGTAACCGGTTACCGCTTTAAGATATTGCGCCGCATCGGTATATGTTACCGGCTCGGCATCGGAAACGGATACCGCTTCTTTTGTTTTGTATTCATACAGCGCACCGGAATCGAGCCGGCCGGCTTTTACAACGCCCGAAAGAACCGTTATTATAATTCCGGCGGCAACGACCGCAAGCGAGATGAGCCAGTATATCTTACGGTTTGACATGAAGTTCTTTTCTTCGCTTATGCTCATCTTAAGCCCTCCTTTCGGCTGCGCTGTCCGCCGAACAGCCATCTGTTATGGAAAACAGAATAGCCGGAAAGCGATTTGAGCATCGGTCTTGTGGCCAGCATTCCGAACACTATATTGAGCAGGCTGCCTACCACAAGCACAAATCCGAGGGCATACAGGCTTTCAATACTTACCGACGGGAACATCCATACAAACGGCTTCATAAGCCATGTGGTAACTCTTCCCGAATTTTCGGAAAGTCCCATTATTATAAGACCAGCCAGAACAGCGGTAATATTGCCGTCGAATGCGGAAATAATGCTGTGCGAACAGCCGGCCTCTATCGCCCCGTCAAGCGATTTGCCCTTTTTTATCTCTTCGATTATACGTTCATTGATTATGACGTTTGTATAATACCCTATCCCGATACACATTATAACGCCGACTACACCGGGAACGGACATCTTTACGCCCTTTATAAAATCAAAATTCAAAAATCCGGTAACACACGCAATTATTCCGGCCGCCTGACCTATCATCGAAACGCAGGCCACCATGCCGGGAAGCCTGTAGTAAAGTATCATAAAGAGGCATATAACCGTCAGCGATATGCCGCCCGCCCAAAGCATTACCTTTTGCGGCACATTCTCGCTGCGCGGCGAGGTATATTCAAAGCTCTGCGCCTCCAGCTCGAGCGGAAGAACACCGTTAGAAAGATAAAGCGCTATCCTGTCCGCTTCGTCCGAAGAATATCCTCCGCCATCAGCGCACAGTCGAACATTTCCCGCATCGTCAAAAAGCTCGCCTGCCGCCGCGATGCAGATACACTCATTGTCCATCCATACCGTCACGGTTTTATCCGAAAAATCGGATCTGAGACTTTCGGCGGCCATAATACCGGCACCGTTAAGACCTACCATTATCAGCTTCTGTGTGCTTTCGGGCATCATTTCGACTTTCGCTGAAAGAATATTTCCGCCGCCCAGCACAAACTGGTCGGAATCGGTCATATTGTCCGGCGACTGCGGCGTACCCATGATAAACATAACATCCGCCGGACGGCTCAGCTCGGTCATCAGCGTTTCGGGCAGGATTCCTTCCTGTCCCTCACCCCACGCGAGATCGACAAAAACCTTCTTTTCCTTTTCGTCGTAATCAACGCTTGCCGATACGATATCGAAAATCTCCGTACGGCTTCTGATTATATCCGCCGAACGCTTTGCCGCATCGTGCGATGCTTCATCGGCCGAAACGGCAAAAAAGGTTATACTCATTCCGCCGCCGCTGTCATGCTCCCATACAACATCCCTTATCCCCCTTATATAATCCGGAGAACCGGGAAGCCACGAGGAACCGGCAAAAGCAAAGACGGAAAAAGCAGCGATAAGCACGGTCAATATAAAAAACCATGGCATAACCGTACGTTTCATTGCTTCTCCCTCCCTGCATTAAAAATTCAATTTACTGTATGCCTGCAAGCTTTTCAGCCGCCGCAAGCTTTGCGCAAACGCCAAGAACGTGTATCGCTGCCTTGAGCTCTTCGACTCCCGGAGATGTGGGCGCAATTCTGATGTTTCTGTCGTTCGGGTCGTTATGGTACGGGAATGTCGCACCGGCTTCGGTAAGCACAACTCCGGCTTCGGCGCACATCTTAACAACACGCTTTGCACAGCCGTCCATAACATCAAGCGAAACAAAGTATCCGCCCGCCGGCTTGGTCCATTTTGCAAATCCGGCTTCGGAAAGCTCGCTTACAAGCGTTTCCTCAACCGCCTCGAACTTGGGACGCATCAGCGCTGCGTGCTTATCCATGTGGGCAAGCAGTCCGTCAAGATCCTTTATAAATCTCATGTGACGAAGCTGATTCATCTTATCGGGGCCGACCATCTGAATTCTTATTCTGTCCTTGATGGCCTTTACGTTTTCAACCGACGATGCCATACCGGCAAGACCGGCACCGGCAAAGGTGATCTTGGAGGTTGAAAAATACATATAGACCATGTTGGTGTTGCCAGTCTTTTTACATTCATCAAGAAGATTGAGCAGTTTGCGGTCATCACCGAAAAGATGATGTACAAAATAGGCATTATCCCAGAAAATTCTGAAATCCTCCGCCGCCGGACGAAGAGCCGCAAATCTTCTGACCGTTTCGTCAGAGTATGTAACTCCCGTCGGGTTGGAATACTTCGGCACGCACCATATACCCTTGATAAGCGGATCGGATGCAACAGCCTTTTCGATAAAGTCCATATCGGGGCCGTCATCAAACATCTGAACCGGAATCATCTCTATGCCGTAATATTCGGTTATCGCAAAATGTCTGTCATATCCCGGACAGGGACAGAGGAATTTTACATTCTGTCTTGCCCACGGAGTGCTTCCGAGAAGACCGTGCGCCATAGCCGATGTTATGGTATCAAACATCATCGAAAGGCTGGAGTTTCCGCCAACAATGATCTCATCGGTGGAAACCTCAAAAAGATCGGCAAAAAGCTGCTTTGCTTCGCCGATACCGTCGATACCGCCGTAGTTGCGGCAATCGGCACCGTCGGCCGATATAAAATCGGAACTGCTGTTGAGTATATCGAGCATCGGATGGGAAAGCTCAAGCTGATCTTTGCTCGGTATTCCGCGGCTCATATTGAGCTTGAGGTTCATCGATTTGAGATTTTCAAACTCCTCTCTCAGCGCCGAAATCTCCTCTTCAAGCTGTACCTTTGACATTTCAGAATATAACATATCATATCCGTATTTTCGCTTTTGAAAATACGTCCCGCCTTTCATTATAGATTTTTATTACCGCCGATTAGAATTCAGCTGTGCCGGTGGTTCTCGGGAAGGGAATGACGTCCCTTATGTTGCTGATACCGGTAAGATACATAACAAGTCTTTCAAAACCGAGACCGAAGCCGGAATGCTTTGCTCCGCCGTACTTTCTCAGCTCAAGATACCACCAGTAATCCTTTTCCTCCAGACCGAGCTCCGCCATTCTTTCAAGCAGAAGGTCAAGACGTTCCTCTCTCTGGCTGCCGCCGATGATCTCGCCGATTCCGGGAACAAGCATATCCATCGCCGCAACGGTCTTTCCGTCATCGTTCATTCGCATATAGAAGGATTTTATCTCCTTCGGATAATCGGTTACGAAAACCGGGCATTTGAAAATCTGCTCGGTAAGATAACGCTCATGCTCGGTCTGAAGATCGCTTCCCCAGCTGACTTTATAATCGAAGTTGTCGTTGTTCTTTTCAAGAAGCTCGACAGCCTCGGTATAGGTAACATGTGCAAACTCGGCCGAAACAAGCGATTCAAGACGCTCACGCAGTCCCTTATCAACAAACTGATTGAAAAAATCGATATCCTGCGGACAGGTTTCAAGCACATAGGATATTACATACTGGATCATATCCTTGGCGACTTCCATATCATCAGCAAGATCGGCAAATGCCATCTCCGGCTCTATCATCCAGAATTCGGCCGCATGACGCTGTGTATAGGATTTTTCCGCGCGG
>JAGBFS010000032.1 GCA_017936365.1 Clostridia bacterium | reverse complement strand
ATCGTTCTTTCAACTCCTGTATCCACCGGGAGTATTCGGCATCGGTTTTTATCAGCTTGCTCATGCTTTACATTCTTGAAACTATCCTATTACAAAATTACAAAAATATTCTGATACTGAGAGCATAATTAATCCTATTACCGGCTATTGTCAATCCAGCAGCCCGACAAGTTCCTTTTTGATGTCCTCGTCAATCTCACGGTAGCGGGCGAATGCTTTGCTACCCTCCTTATGTCCGGACAAAGCACCGACAAGACTGGGGTCTTTTACCTTCTTATAAAGATTGCCGACAAAGGTGCGGCGAGCCATGTGGCTGCTGGCTATCTCATTTATTGGGCGACGTTCCTCTTCTCCGGTTTTTGGGTTGAGAACGGTAACGATTCGCGTTATTCCACAGGCCGTAAAAATGCTTTTGATTGCGTCGTTGTACTTCTGCGTACTGATAAACGGGAACAACCGACCTTTCTTGTCGATACCTTTATATTTCTCGACCAGTGCCAATGCCCGCTTATTCAATGGAACGCGAATAACCTCAGGCCGTTCTCCCTTTGTCTTGTTGGGCATATATTCCACGGCTCCGTCTATGATGCTCTCCGGCGTTATTTCTATCAGGTCAGATACGCGACAGCCGATAAGACATTGAAATATAAAAATATCACGTTGAACCGCCAATGCCGCTTTATCAGAAAAATCAAAATCGGCAATTTTATCTCGCTCCTCGATGCTGATATAATATGGAGTGCCATATTTTTCCGCCCCTATGCTTGTGCATGATGCGAAAGGAGTGCGGGTGATGTAGCCACGTTTGACACACCAGTTGAAGAACGCCCTCAGTCTTTTCATGATTGCGATGACTGCGTTATGACCCCGCTGCTCAGGTTTGCGGGGCTTGCGTTTGGTCTTTACAACCTCAGACACATCCTTATATATGGAAGGGAATCTTTCGTATATCTTCGGTTCGTCAATTACGAACTGTTTGAAAGCATCCACCACTTCACCCGTAAACTCTTCAAGTTTGAGAGAGAAATTCTGTCGCGTTGATTTCCGTTTGTATTTCTCATATCTCTCCAGCAATCTCGCCAATACGCGGTAATGGCTCGACAGCTTCGTGCCGTCTTGTGTTGTCGTAAGATATTCGTTGAAGGTGTCGAAGAAACTCCTGCTTGCCGGTGTCGTCTCAAACAGTTCCGGATGATTGTGGCGCATTATCGCGTCCTCGAAGAATTCCTTTGAAAGAAGATTCTGAGGAGTATTTACGCATAGAGATACCAATCTGCTCTCAAGTGAGACAAGATTATCGCTGATTGTTTGTAAATTTGCAAGCGTCTTGCGGTCGGCTCGCGGCATTATGAATTTCCCGTCACGAAATCGGGACGGGTCAACGAATATACCGCTTTTGAGCCTGAGGCGCAAATCGCGCGACACCGATAGTCGGAGCATGATTTCGGACTCGCCATTGCCGTTTACCTTAGAGGAAAGAGACCTTGTTATAGTAGCCATATTGAGAGAGGTTTTGATTATAGGTACAAAATTACGAAAATTTGTCCACGCGCCAAAATTTCTGTCCACGTTTTGTCCACATCCTTTGCCACTACTTGCGCTTCATTGAAATCACAGGTGCAACAGTTAGTACACAAACATCGTCATAATACACTGATAATCAACCATTATTAGATATGGTTAATTTGCGCCTTAGATTCAATCAGATTCAACGAGATTCATAATTACAACTCCAAGTGGGACCACTCATAGCGAAAGCAAAATGAAGAAAAGTTCTGAAAATCAGCGATTTTCGGAACTTTTCTTTTTCGTCCACCACGGCAAAATCCGGCAAAATGAGGCTCAATCCGAAATCCCGGTGCATTTGTTAAATCTGGAATGACAGAGTGTTAAATCTTCAGGCATATAGTTTGACGAGCCGGAAGATGAAGAAATCGCGGTCGCGGACTCCGCGCATCTGCGAGCGGAAGATCTTCACTT
>JAGBFS010000031.1 GCA_017936365.1 Clostridia bacterium | reverse complement strand
TTGATATGCGTGCGCCCACCTTCCGCCATCTCAAATATTCCGGCTACAAGGCCAAAAGAAAAGGCATGCCCGAAGAGCTCGCTTCCCAGATGCAGCCGCTCAAGGATATCCTTTCGGCAATGGGACTGCACATAATAACGGCCGAGGGCTGGGAAGCCGATGATATCCTTGGCACGCTTGCCGAAAGCTGCCGCAAAAACGGTCATCAATGCATCATCGCGACCGGTGACCGCGACACTCTCCAGCTTATCGGCGACGGTGTAACCGTCCGTCTTCTCGCAAGCCACAACGGACGTCCGGAGGCAACGCTCTACGACGAAGACGCGATAATGGAAAAATATGGCGTTGCACCGCGCCAGCTTATAGACATCAAGGCGATACAGGGCGATTCGAGCGATAATATCCCCGGCGTTCCCGGTATCGGCGAAAAAGGCGCAGGCGAGCTTATAAAAAAATTCGGCTCGCTCGATTCGGTATATGAAAATATCGACGACCCTTCAATAAAGGCCGGTATGCGCACAAAGCTTGAAAACGGCAGGGACAGCGCATATCTCAGCTACTGGCTGGGAACGGTGCGAACCGATGCCCCCGTCGAAACCGATATTTCCGAATATGTGCCGAAAGATGCAAACAGCGCCGAGCTTCGCCGTCTTATGGTATCGCTGGAGCTTTTTTCGCTTCTTGAAAAGATGAATCTTCCTGTGGGCTCTTCCGAGCCGCTAAAAAAGCAGGAGGACAAAAAGGAGCGCCGGAATATCAGCGTTGATTTCGTTTCGTACAAAGACGCTTTAGACGCGGCAAAAAAATCGCGCCGCGCCGATTTTGTGCTTTGTCCCTCCGGCTCTGCCGCGCTGTGCGACGGCACCGCCGTGCGCCTTATCGCGGCCGATGATGCCGCCAAGTTCGTATGCGGTATATGGTCGGATGAGAGCATAACAAAGCGCACCCACGATATCAAATCGCTTGATAAATTCGTGCGCGCAAACGGATGCACAAAGCGTCCGGCCGGCTTTGTTATGGATACCATGCTTGCCGCATACCTTGTAAACCCGACCGCAAACGATTATTCCCTTTCCCGCCTTTCGGCTCTTTACTCTGCCCCGTGTGACGAGCTTCCGCCGTTTCTTGCCGATGCCGCCGAGGCTGTTCGATTCTGTGAAATAGCCGACGCGCTCCAAAAAGCTGTGGACGAGGGCGGAGTTTCCATGCTTTTGCGCGATGTGGAAATCCCTCTTGCGATAGTGCTTTCCGATATGGAGGAGATCGGCTTTGCCGCCGATGCGGAAGGTATCGAGGATTTCGGCGTACGGCTTTCGGAAAAGATCGATCTTATCGCCGAAAGCATTTACGAAACGGTGGGATATGAATTCAACCTCAACAGCCCGAAGCAGATGGGACAGGCTTTGTTTGAAAAGCTTATGCTTCCCGGCGGCAAAAAGACCAAGACCGGCTATTCCACCAGCGCCGAGGTGCTTGAGGGACTGCGCGGTCAGCATGAGGTCATCGACCGGATACTTGAATACCGCACCCTCTCCAAGCTCTATTCCACCTACTGTGTCGGTCTTGTAAAGGCCATCGAGCCGGACGGGCGCATCAGAACCAGCTTCAGGCAAACCGAAACGCGCACCGGCCGAATAAGCTCGACCGAACCCAATCTGCAGAACATTCCGGTGCGAACCGAGCTTGGCCGCGAGATGAGGGGATTTTTCACCGCGCCGAAGGGACGGGTGCTTATTGATGCCGACTACAGCCAGATCGAGCTTCGTGTACTTGCCCATATCGCCGGCGATGCAACGATGATAGACGCCTTCCGCAACGATGCCGACATCCACACTATAACGGCCTCACAGGTCTTCGGCGTTGCACCTCAGGACGTCACACCGCGTATGCGCTCCAACGCAAAGGCGGTCAATTTCGGCATAGTATACGGAATCTCCGCATTCTCACTCGCCAAGGATATCGGCGTTTCGCGCGCCGACGCCGACGCATATATAAGTGGCTATATGTCGCGCTACAAAGCCGTTTCCGATTATATGAAGCGCGTTGTCGATGAAGCAAAGGCAAACGGCTATGCAAAGACGCTTTACGGCCGCCGCCGTCCTTTGCCCGAGCTTGCCTCCTCCAATTTCAATATGCGGTCGTTCGGCGAGCGCGTTGCACGAAATATGCCCATTCAGGGAACAGCAGCTGATATAATAAAAATCGCGATGGTCAAGGTCTTCAGCCGTCTTGACGCCGAAGGACTTGACGCACGCCTTATAATGCAGGTGCATGATGAGCTTATCGTCGAGGCCGCCGAAGCGGACGCCGAAAAGGCTCTTCTGATACTTGTCGAGGAAATGTCCTGCGCGGCTCAGCTTGACGTTCCGCTCGTCGCTGACGCCCACACCGGCAAAACATGGCTTGAAGCCAAAGGCTGATAATCTTTTTTTAACAGCATCAAACTCCCGCAGAATACTGCAAGTAGCGTTCTGTGGGAGTTTTTATGGTAATATAGGCTTCTTTTACTGACAAATCATTCTCCAAAATGACAGGACGCAAAATTTAAAACCTGTTATTATCATATCATCAGATGAATGGAGGCAGCACCGATGGAATGGCTTACTTGTATCAAAAGCGCGATAGGCTATATCGAAGACCATCTTACTGATATTTGCATCGTGGAGGAAGTAGCGCAGCATGTACATATTTCACCCATGTATCTGCAAAAGGGCTTTCAGATAATGACCGGATATACTATCGGTGAATATATCCGCAACCGAAGGCTATACAACGCGGCTCTGGATATCGCGGGAAGCGCAGATAAAATAATTGATATCGCCTACAAATACGGGTACGAAACTCCGGAGAGCTTTACAAAAGCATTCACCCGTTACCACGATGCCTCACCGTCGGATATCCGCAAAAACCGATATCTGATAAAAGCCTTCCATCCTCTGAGAATAAGTATTGTAATACAGGGAGGAGCAAAAATGGATTTTTCAGTCAAAAAAATGGCCGGCTTCAAGGTGATAGGATTCGCAAGAAATTTCTCCTTTGACAGCAGTTACGCAGATATCCCATTGTTCTGGGACGAGGTTTTCAAAAAGTATGCCCAAACCTTATATTCGGGAAATGCACCAACCAATGAAACAGAGCAGGCCGTGATCGATAACAGGATCGGCGAATTCGGAGTATGCATCGATGATATCGGCGAGAACGGCCAGTTTCGCTATATGATCGCCGGAAAGTACATGGGCGGCAATGTGCCGGAGGGCATGGAAATTTACGAGCTTCCCGATATGGAATGGGCAAGATTCAGATGTATCGGCCCCATGCCCGACTCCATGCAGTCGGTAAACACCCAGATATGGAAAGAATGGCTTCCCGGAAATAAGGAATATGAGCTTGCCGGGCGGTATAATATCGAGTGGTATTCCTCCGCAGGAAACACAACCGATGCCGACTATCAAAGCGAGATATGGATACCCGTAACCAGGAAAGCCTAAAGGCCGCAAAAAAACACCTTTCGCCGCCGGGCGTAAATCAAATCGTATAAAACCTGTATATTTCTCCCAAACACTGGCAACAATTCTATTGAACACCAATGGTGTACCACTATAGATAAGGAGAAATATATCATGGCTATAAGCTTTTCCAAAAAGAAAACAAAGACATCGGGCAAAAACAGAGCATTTCTTACCGCCGTGGCGCTCTGCTGTGCGGCGGTCGGACTTGTCGCCTGGTCTTCCGCCATAAACAACAGCAAAAAGCCTGCTGATTATAAGGTGGAGGATCTCCCCATGCAGGAGCATACCGACGAACCGATCGAATGGTACGACAGCGATTCGGAGGCGGTTTTCCACGAACAGGAGCCCACCTCGCCCATTTCCACCACAATTGCGGAGGAAACGATCCCAACCACCGTACCGACCCAGCCCATCGACACATCGATAGTGCCGGTAATCGCGACGGTCACCCCGACCGATACCGCACCCATAGCCGAACCGGCATATTATCAGCTTCCCGTTTCGGGCGGAATTATAACCAAATTTTCCGGCACCGAGCTTATCTACAGCAAAACCATGTGCGATTGGCGTGTACATCAGGGCGTTGATATCGAATGTGCCGCAGGTACTGCGATAGCATCGTCCGGCAGCGGAACGGTCTACGACATTACCGAAGACCCGCTTTATGGCACCACCGTCATTGTCGAGCTTCCCGGCAACAAAACCCTTTACTACTGCGGTCTTGAAAGCTCTTCGATCACCGTCAAAAAGGGACAGGTGTTAAAGGCCGGTGATAGTATCGGCACAATCGGTATAGTCCCGTGCGAAGCCGCCGACGGTATCCATCTGCATCTTGCTATGACAAAGGACGGCGCGCATACCGACCCCATCAGCGGGCTTGGAATCGAATAACTTCGCAAAATAAAATACAGCCAAATCACGCGCAAAGCCCGGCACCGAATTTACGGTGCCGGGCTTTTAAAATTATGCTATTGATAATTTATTAAAGAACCTTGTTGAGGAAGTCAATTGTTCTCTGCTCCTTCGGGTTGCCTATAACCTCCTGCGGAGTGCCTTCCTCTACGATGCAGCCGTCGTCCATGAATATAACACGGTCGGCAACCTCGCGGGCAAAGCCGATCTCATGGGTAACGATAGCCATGGTCATACCGTCGGCCGCAAGCTGCTTCATAACCTGAAGAACCTCGCCGACCATTTCGGGGTCAAGAGCCGATGTCGGTTCGTCAAACAGCATGATATCGGGGTTCATGCAAAGCGCACGGGCGATAGCAACACGCTGTTTCTGACCGCCCGAAAGCTGGGACGGATATGCGTTCGCCTTGTCCTCAAGTCCGACCTTTCTCAGCATGGCAAGAGCCTGCTCCTTAGCCTGTTCCTTATCGGCCTTTTTAAGGTCGACCGGGGCAAGCATAAGATTTTTAAGGACGTTGAGATTATTGAAAAGATTGAAATGCTGGAACACCATTCCGATGTTTTCGCGAACCGCGTTGATGTCGGTTTCCTTGTTGGAAATATCGTAGCCGTCTACGATTATCTGTCCCGCGGTAATATCCTCCAGCTTGTTCATGCAGCGAAGGAAGGTCGATTTACCGCTTCCGGAAGGACCGATTATAACAACAACTTCGCCTTCGTAAATATCGGTGGAAATGCCCTTTAATACATCAAGGTTTCCAAAGCTTTTTTCAAGATCGGTAATATGTATCTTTACGTTATTCTTATTTACGGCCATAACTCAATTTCCTTTCAAGAATCTTTGCAGCCACCGACAGTAAAGTGATGACGATAAGGTACATAACCGCAACTATTCCCCATGTCTGGAAGGACATAAAGGTGTTTGCAACAACGTTCTTTGCGCTGTTTACCAGCTCGGGGAAACCGATAACCGAAAGAATTGATGTATCCTTAAGGGTGATTATGAACTGGTTGATGATGCTGGGGATCATAGTCTTGATAGCCTGGGGAAGAACGACCCTCTGCATAGCTCTCCAGTAAGGAAGACCAAGGCTGCGTGCAGCCTCCATCTGACCGATATCGACCGACTGGATACCGCCGCGGATGATTTCCGCCATATACGCACCGCAGTTGAGCGCAAGACAGATGGTACCGGCCTGCATCGCGGTAAGGTTTACGCGGTTTGAAACC
>JAGBFS010000030.1 GCA_017936365.1 Clostridia bacterium | reverse complement strand
TGCAGACCGATCATACCGAGAACATCGGTAACTCGATGCTCGATCTCCGCCGCGCTGAGGTCACGCGGAAGACGAAGCTTTGCGGTATATTTAAGCATGCTCTCGACCGTCAGGTCATTATGTACGATATCCTGCTGCGGAACATAACCTATCTGCATTCTGAAATTGTTGTAGTTCTGGTAAAGGTCGATTCCGTTTACAAGTACTCTTCCTGCCGTCGCAGGCTCATAACCGTTTATGCAGTTCATAAATGTGGTTTTACCCGCACCGGAACCGCCGATTATCGCAACAAGCTCACCCGGATTTATCGTAATTGAATTGTTGCTCATCTCAAGAATGCGCTTTACGCCCTCTTTTGACTTAACGTCACGGCTAATACGCTCCACGCGGATTGTACAGCCTATCTGCGGTCGGAAATTGACGGGTCCCGCATTGCGTCCCCTTGCCGGCTGCTGCGGCGGAACCTGTCCCGGTGCCTGATTCATCGGCGGGACATTATAAACAAAGACACCGCCGGTAAAGACTATCTTGGTGGCACAGATGGTAAGTATATCTCTGTCATTGAGCGGCTGACGTCCTTTGAGAGGCTTGCCGTTAAGCAGCGTTCCGTTCTGGCTTCCGCAATCCTCAACAACAAGTCCGGTCTGGGTTCTTGTTATCTTTGCGTGCTGACGCGAAACGGTAACCTTCGGGATACATATATTGCCCGCCGGAACATTACGGCCGATCTGTATGACCTGTCCGCAGGCAGAAAGAGGAGTCGTACACCACCGCTCCATATTGGACGCAGTGCATGAAATCAATATAATGATACCGTCGCTGTGCGGTTTGCTGAGATCGCCCGAATCTATTCTGAGAATATCACCGTCCTTGAGCCTTATCGGCTGCGACTGGACCTCGGCCGGTCTTTGTATCTTCACACCGTTGATATAGGTACCGTTAAGATTGGGAAGATCGGTATAATACAGCTGACCGTCGGTAAGCGAAAAGAAACCGTGTCTGCGCGATACGATCTTTGACCCAAGCGTCAGCTCACTCTGGGCATCGGGGCCCTGACGCCCGATAGTGAGATTATTTTTATTGATGGTATGCACCCTTATATTGTTGCCGGGTTCGATTATAAGCAGGGTATACTTTACACCATGCTGTGTGCTATATGTATTGTTTTGATTGAAAACCGTAGCATTATAGTCCATGTGCCGTTCTCCTCTCAATAAAATATTGCTATTATATTACATTTTACATATCTTAACGCATTTTTTCAATACAAATATACTTATTTATAATTATTTATTGATTACATTCTGAAGCTTGGGTATAATTAGATCAATAAAAAACAACCATTGAAACAGGGTGTTATTATGCTGTTTGGTAAAAAAAGAGAAGCTGCCGCGGTAGTCGCTCCCCTTAATTACTGGGAAGAGCAATCGGTTTTTATCATCATACCTCGAAATGAGGACGATATAAGCGATCCTGCCGCTCTTTGTGACCGTATAGAGGCTATTCCGGGAGTCAAGTTTATATCTCAGGATTTTTCAGAAGAAACCGGAAACCTCTCTATTGAAATAGCGCATTTTGATAAAAGGTTAAATATCAGCTTCTACCCGATGGATTTTTCCCTGCCGAATATATGTCGCTCCAACCATTTCTTCCCCGATATCGACATAGAGCTTATCGAAAAATCCACCGCTGCTCTTTATTTTTCAATGAAGATCAACGGCAATATCCTTGACGCATATCACCTTCAGTTAAAGCTATCCGATGCTTTGGTACACGATGCTCTTGCCGTTTACGATGAAAGTGCAGAAAAGCTCCTTTCCGGGAAATGGGTATCTATGGTCGCTGCATCCAGCGTTCCCCCTGCACCGTCATATCTATACACCATTCATGCCGTAACCAGTGACGACAGCAGTATATGGCTGCACACACACGGTTTATGCAGATGTGGTCTTTCTGAGTTGGAAATACTTGAATCTAATAAAGAGGTCTACGGCGATCACGCAAATATAATCAACATCATCGCAGGGCGCTGTATTGACGATTGTTCAGATTTAAAATCAAAGGAACCTCTCTTTGTCGGTGATCTGAATGATAACGTCACGCTTGTTTGTACAACTGTTCCGTGGAACGAAGCTCTTTGCGGATTTGACAAGGATGTATTGGGCGGAATTAACGACCGCGGAGACAGTCACAACACCCGCTCAAGTGTGATATTTGTCTACCCGACAAAAAAAGATGCAGACAAAAAGAGATATTCAAAGTTGTCTATATACGACGGCGTTATGAAGGACAATCCAATTTATATGATATCAACCGCTGAAACCAACAGAATGAGAGCTATGGCGGCTGAACGCATAAATTTTGTAAAGGATTATATCGGCACCGAAGACTGCAAAATCATGCTAAAAATCGGATTGACCGTTGACGATGAATACTCTAACCTTACCGATCGGTTTGAAAACATCTGGTTTGTTCTTTTAGAATATAGTGATAGCAAATTTATCGCCAAACTATCACAGGAGCCGTACTATATTAAAAACATGCACGAAGGTGATATAGGTACATACACCGCCGATCAAATAACCGATTGGTGTATTTATAAAAGCGGCACAAAAATCACGCCTGATACAGCTTATCTGTTAGAATATCTGGACTCATAAAACTCTGTAATAACCTACAGCCTGATACTCCAAAAATTTTTTTATAAAATTTGCATTTTACTCTTGCAAAATCAAAAGATTTGTGTTATTATAATTCGGCAATAAGAAATGCGCTTGTAGCTCAGCCGGATAGAGTGTTTGGCTACGAACCAAAAGGTCAGGGGTTCGAATCCCTTCAAGCGCGCCATAAAAAAACACCGCAAACGGCGCTGTATAGCCATTTGCGGTGTTTTTAATTATATTTTGAAAAGTATTATTTTTTCTGAAATATCATATAATTTT
>JAGBFS010000029.1 GCA_017936365.1 Clostridia bacterium | reverse complement strand
GAGGGTCTGCTCACGCTCATCGTGGCCGCCGCCCAGACCGGCACCTCTGTGACGGCCGACAGCATCGATCTCATCGATGAACACGATACAGGGGGAATTCTTCTTTGCCTGATCGAAAAGATCACGCACACGCGAAGCGCCGACACCGACGAACATTTCGACAAAGTCGGAACCGGAGATGGAGAAGAACGGGACACCCGCCTCACCGGCTACCGCTCTTGCAAGCAGGGTCTTACCGGTACCCGGAGGGCCTACAAGCAGCACGCCCTTGGGGATATGCGCGCCGAGATCGTTGAACTTCTTCGGGCTCTTGAGGAATTCGACTATCTCCTCAAGCTCTTCCTTTTCCTCATCAGCACCGGCTACGTCATCAAACGTAGTCTTGCGCTTTTCGTCGGATACGTTCTTTATCTTTGCCTTGCCAAAGCTCATCTGCTTGCCGCCGTCGCCCATGCTGGCGTTGATACGGCGCATCAGAAGCACCCATATAACGACCATGAAGCCAAGCATCAGCAGCGTGGGGATCATGCTTTCAAGCCATGATGCTTCGTGCATCGGCTCGTAATTCCAGCTGATGTTATTGAGAGGATGCTTTTCATAATCGGCCGCGGTCATTCCGTAAACGTCGGTCGCGCTGACGTTGCCGGTCGATGCCGCAAGTGCGATTGCCGCATCCTTTCGCTCAAAGAACTTGTCGCGAAGCTGCCTTACCTCGTCAACAAAAAGATTGACGCTCGGCACGGTGTATACCACCGGCTTTTTCGGGTCGGCATATTCTTCCAGAAGCGTTATTTTAAGAACGCTTGAATCGAATGAAAGGTCATAGGATTTTACCTTTTCCGAGTTTTCCTCATCCACATCAAAATAGGTAAGCGCTTCGGAATAGGTCTTGACCGTATCGGTCGATGTGTTTGACGATATCAGAAAGAATATCAATATGATGAGCACAGGCACGCCTATACCCAGTATGAGGCTTCTGATCGTCCGTTTCTTATTGTTCAACTAATCATTCACTCCTTGGTTTGATTATCTATCCTAAAATTGCTTCCTCTTTAAGTACGCCGATATACGGAAGATTGCGGTATTTTTCGGCATAATCAAGTCCGTAGCCGACTATGAACTCATCGGGTACGGTCGCTCCCACATAATCCGGCTTGATATCGACCTTTCTGCGCTCCGGCTTATCAAGCAGAGTGCATATCTTTATGCTTGCCGGCTCACGGCTGGAAAGCATTTCAAGCAGATTGCTCAAGGTTACGCCCGAATCAAGGATATCCTCGACGATAAGAAGATCGTAATCGCGGATATCAACATCAAGATCCTTGATTATCTTTACCGAGCCGCTGGTCTGGGTTCCGCTGCCATAGCTGGAGACGACCATGAAATCGATAACGCAGGGAATGGTTATCGCACGCATAAGGTCGGCCATTGTAACGACAGAGCCTTTAAGTATGCTGACAATCATCAGGTTTTTGTCCTTGTAATCCTCGCTTATGGCCTTACCCAGCCTTTTAATCATTTTGGCGATATCCTTTTCGCTCAACAAGATCTTTTTGATATCATTTTTCAAGATGCTTCATCTCCTTTGTACATCCTCAACACAAGCACACGCTGAGTGCTTTTTCCAACGGCAAAGCCCTGTGCCGCGCCGAAACCCTCCAGCCATACAAGCTCGCCGCCGAGCTCGATCATGACCGGCACCGACCGCCGATCGGCCGGAATGCCGCTTTCGACAAAAAGCCGCCTTACCTGTTTTGTTATTTTTCGTCCGGCGGGTGAAAAACGATCCCCCTGCCGACGGTTGCGCAAAAGGGCGGTATCGCCATTTTGCAGCCTTTCAGATATTATATCATAATCGACAACCTCAGTAAACAATAAATTGTCATAATTTTCCTGCGTTTTAAGGTCGCCGATTCGCACTATTTCACATAAAAGCTCCCGTGAATCGGGAAGTGATATGCGTCCCTCGCGAAGCTCGCGGCTCCATTCGGGGATCCCGGTATTTTTACCGCCGACCGAAAGCATACCTCTATAAATCACCGCTCTTCGCTCGCCGTCGATCTCGACAGCGCCGCTGCCGTTGTCGATAAGCTCGCTTATCAGGTCGATATGCCTGCTGTCACAGCCGCCGGCTATCATATTTATCGCGCGGCGCTTTATCGGGTCGGCAAGCTCCCTTAGCCGCTCAATCCGCCAGCCGCCCTCTTCCCTATTATCGCGAAGAAAATCGGCCGCCAGCGTACCCAGATATTCATCGTCCGACGCGGCACATTCCGAAAGCCGCGCCACCGCCGAAAGAAAGGATGTGTTGATGCCGCGAAAACGCGGTACTATCTCTTTTCTTATCATATTGCGCGTATATGCGGTATCGCTGTTGGTCGAATCGGTAACATAGCAAAGCCCGTTTGCCGCACAGTAGCCCTCGACATCCTCACGCGAGGCAAGGATAAGCGGACGAACGATATCGCCGCGCACGGGCGGTATGCCCCTCAGCCCCGAAACCGAGCTTCCGCGCGCGATATTGAAAAGCACCGTTTCGGCGCTGTCCGAAAGGGTGTGCGCTGTCGCAATTTTGCAGCCGTACTCAGAAGACAGCCGCTCGAATATCTCATACCGAACCTGCCGTCCGCATTCCTCCAGCCCTATGCCGAGCTCGCGCGATCTTTTGGGGACGTCGACCTCATAGGCTTCAAATGGGATACCCAGCCGCAGGCAGAAATCCTTTGCAAAATCACAATCGGACTGTGCTTCGGCGCCCCTTATCATGTGGTTGACATGAACGGCGCGCACACGGTAACCGAGCGTGTGGAGCGCATGGACGAGCGACACAGAATCGGCACCGCCCGAAAGTCCGCAGATAACATCACAGCCATCATCGAGCATACCGTACCGAGCGATGGCCGCCTTTACTTTAGTTAGCATCGCGCCGTTCCTCAAGCGCAGTAAAGCGCGTCGTTTCGCCCGACCAATGGAGGTTTACATCGCCCACCTCGCCGTGACGGTTTGTTGCAACGATGCATATCGCCTGATTCTTATTGACGTTTGGCGCTTCCTCGCCCGGTTTGCGGTCGTCCTTTTCATAATATCCCTCGCGGAAGAGGAACATTACTATATCGGCGTCCTGCTCGATGGAACCGGAATCACGCAGGTCGGCAAGCGCCGGTCGGTGACCGACACGGTTATCGGCCGCACGGTTGAGCTGTGAAAGGCAGATAACGGTGACGTTAAGCTCCTTTGCCATAATTTTCAGCGAACGGGTGATATCGGAAATATCCTGCACTCGGTTGGCAACGTTGGAGCCGCTCATGAGCTGGAGATAGTCGATAACGACCAGCTCGACATCGCCCAGTCTTCGCACCTTTGCCTTCATTTCGGTTACCGATATATTACTCTTTTCGTCAAGATATATCGGCGCGGCGTGAAGCGAAACGGCGGCGTTTGCAAGCGCAGGCCAATCGCCGTTTTCAAATTTGCCCGAACGCAGCTTTTTACCCGAAACGCCCGATTCGGACGAAAGGATACGAAGTGCAAGCTGCTCCCTCGACATTTCCAGCGAGAAGAAGGCAACCTTTTTATGCGAATTGATGGCGACATTGCGCGCGATATTGAGTGCAAAGCTGGTTTTGCCCATACCGGGTCGGGCGGCAAGAATGATTAAGTCGGAACGGTTGAGTCCGGTTATCATATCGTCAAGCGCCTTTATGCCCGACGGCGTACCGAGCATCTCATCACGGCGGTCGGAATCGAGTATGGACAGCTTATCATAAGCGTCCATAATAACCTCGCTTATCGGCACAAGTCCCTGTGACGCGCGAAGATGAGCAATCTCATAAATACGCTGCTCGGCGCGGTCAAGCACCACCGATGCCTCGTTCGATTCGTCAACAGCATCGGCGATGATCTCCCTCGACGCATTAACAAGCGACCGAAGCTCAAACTTATCCCTTATTATTTTTGCATAGGCTTCATAATTGCGTATCTGGGGAACGGCCTGTGTCAGGTTATACAGGTATTTTTTACCGGTATCCTCCGAAAATGCACCCACCGCTACAGTTTCATTGAGCACCGTTACAAAATCGACCGGTGCGCCCGTTTTGAAGAGGCGGTTCATTGCCGAGAATATCTCGCGATGCTCATCTACATAGAAACATTCGGGACGAAGCATTTCAAGCAGAGTGTTAAGGCAGCTCTGGTCAAAAAGCACCGCACCCAGCACCGCCTGCTCCGCCTCGATGCTGTAGGGCATCTGTATATTATCGAACCCCGGGGTAAAGCTTTGGTTATCCATTTCTTTAATAATTCCCTTCCTCGATTAAAAGAGAGGGGGCAGCAATATAAAAGCCCTGCTGCCCTATATCATCCGTCAAACAGATGAACTATCTTTAAACTTTGCCGCTCTTACTTTTCTTCGCCGACAAGGACAAAGAATTTTGCCGAAATGCCTGTGTAAAGCTTGACTTCGGACTGGAATGTACCAAACGATTTTATGTCGGAATCGAGCGTTATCTTACGCTTGTCGATCTGCACACCGGCGATTTTTGAAACCTCCTCGGCGATCTCCTTGGAGGTGATGGAGCCGAAAAGCTTGCCCGACTGGCCGGCCTTTGCGAAAAGCTTGATCGTTACGCCCTCAAGCTTTTTGGCAAGCTCGGTTGTCGCCTTCTTTTCCTGCTCGATCCTGTACTGCTCGGCGCGCTCCTTATTCTTAATATCGTTTACCGCCTGGGCATTTGCCTCCTTTGCCAGCTTGCGCGGAAGCAGAAAGTTTCTTCCGTAACCGTCGGATACGTTTACAATCTCGTCCTTTTTGCCCGTTCCTTTTACATCCTGCAACAATACTACCTTCATTTTTAATTTATCCTTTCTATTATTTTATAAGCCTAATTCGTCGACAGCCGCCTTGATGCGCTTGACGGCGTTTTCGACCGTTTCACCCTTGAGCTGCGCACCGGCCATCGTAAGGTGACCGCCGCCGCCCAGCTTTTCGGTTATTATCTGAACATTTATCTTTCCGAGCGAACGTGCCGAAATATTTATCTGACCGTCCGAATCGTAAAGCACAAAGGAGGCATCCACCCCATCGAGCGACAGCATCTCCTCCGCCGCCTGCGAGGATACTATCCTTATGTTGTCAAAGGTTCTCTCGACCACCGAGATGGCGCATTTTTTATAAAGCGATGCCGCCGCGATGATCTTTGATTTTTCCTTGTAAACGTCAAGCGTACCGGCAAAGAACCGCTTGACCTCCACCGTATCGGCACCTCTTCGGCGAAGGAATGCCGACGCTTCAAAGGTACGCACGCCCGTTTTAAGCACAAAGCTTTTTGTATCGAGCATTATGCCCGCCAAAAGAGCTTCCGCCTCCGGTCGGCCGATGGTTTTTGGCTCTATGTAGGTGGCAAGCTCGGTAACCAGCTCGGACGCCGACGACGCATACGATTCATGAATAAAGAGGTTTGCCTTTTCGACGCGGTCGACCAGCATTCTGTGGTGGTCGATGACCGCCGTTTTGGTAGCTCTTTCGTAAAGCGCAAGGCTTTCGATGATGTTGGTCGAATGGGTATCGACGACCACAACGAGCGTACCCTCGCGCACACGGTCGAGCGCATCGGAAACATCCATAAAGCAGTCAAGCCCGGTCGTTTTTTCGTAATTGTCGATAAGCTCCTTTGCAAGCGATGTTTCGCGGTTGATGGCGATATACGCCTCCTTGCCGAAGGAGCGCACAAGTGAATAAACACCTATCGCCGCACCGACAACGTCAAGGTCGGAATATTTATGGCCGGTGATGAAGCAGTTGGTGCATTGCTCAAAAAGCTCGGCAAGCGCCGATGCCGACATTCTCATCCGTACGCGGCTCTGGCGTTCGGAGGAATTTGTAACACCGCCGTAGAAGGTATAGCCCTCCTCATTCTTTACAACGGCCTGATCGCCGCCGCGGCCAAGCGCCATATCAAGCGCCTGACGCGCCCACGCTTCACATTCGGAAATATCCTTTCCGCCGCAGCCGACACCGATTGAAAGGGTAACGGCTACATTATCCTTTACCATTATCCGGCGCGCTTCGGAAAGAATGGAGAATTTATTTTCGACTATCTTTTCAAAATCTGAATTTTCAAGGATTATAAGGCTCTTTTCACGGGTATCCGCCCAGCATATACCGGTGGTATCGGCCACCCAGTCGTTTATCAGCGTATCTATCTGCGCCATGACCTGCATACGCTCGCTTTCGCGCTCCTTCAAAAGCTCCTCTTCATTATCGAAAACGACAAGTATGACCGCCGGACGGGTATCGGCATACTTCTGCTCAATCTCCTTAAGCGACGTTATCTCGCTGAAAAAGAGGTTGAATTTACCCTTGTCCTCATGCCGACATTCGGTAACGCTGCATTGAAACCAGCGCTTGTTCTGCTTTACCTGAAAGGGTTCCTCCGACCGAAGCTTTGTTAAATTGAACCGCGGAAAAACCTTGGTTATCGAGCTGCCATAAGCATCGGTTCCCTCAAGCACTATATCGCGGAACTGCCGGTTATACCATATTATCTCACCGCCGCCGTCGACCGAGACCATCGGCGAGGGCATACCAGAAAGGGCATCGCGCTCCCTTGGTGCAAGCGAGCCCGACAGCCGCTTGAGATATCCGAAGACCGACCGGTTGGTATATTCATTGAGCAGAAGCACCGCAAGCAGCGCAAAGACCGCTATCGTCGCATGGACGATAAGAAGCTTGCCCCGGTTTTCCACCGTTGCGGTGAAAACGGTCATCAGCACTATCAGAGCTATCAATCCTATGAGTACAGGCGTGACTATCCAGAATTTTTACATTCTTTTCATTTTTCCGCCCTCCTCTTTCTAAAAAAATACATTTTCCGTATGACAGAAAACATTATACCTCCATGATAACGGGAAGTATCATTGGGCTTCTTCTTGTGCGCTCGAACATCATCTTTGAAAGCTCGTCGCGCATACGGTTCTTTATCGCGCCCCAATCGCGCACGCCCGCCGCCGCAAGACCGTCAAGCACATCGGCAAGCATCTCGCGCGCCTGCGCCATGAGCGGTTCGGCGTCCCTTACATAGACAAATCCGCGCGATATGACATCGGGACCCGAAACAACCTCGCCCGTTACCGAATCGATGGCGACACACGCGATTATAAGGCCGTCCTGACCAAGATGCTTTCGATCCCTTAACACGATGCTTCCGACATCGCCTACGCCGAGACCGTCAACAAGCACGCGGCCGCTCGGCACGTTATCGACTATCTTTATCCCCTTATCGGCAGACAGCTCGACACAATCGCCAAGGTCGGCTATAAGGACATTCTCCTTCGGCATACCCATCGCATGGGCAAGTCCGGCGTGCTTCTGAAGATGCTTCTGTTCACCGTGGACGGGGATAAAATACTGAGGCTTTGTAAGTCCCAGCATTATTTTAAGCTCCTCCTGACAGGCGTGACCCGAAACGTGTACATCGTACATCTTTTCATAAACGACCTCGCACCCGTGACGCAGCAGCTCATTGACGACGTTTGCAACCGTCTTTTCGTTGCCGGGGATTGGAGTCGCGGAGATTATGATGAAATCGTCGCTGCCGATGGATACCTGCCGATGGTCGGCAAAGGCCATTCTTGTAAGCGCGCTCATCGGCTCGCCCTGGCTGCCCGTTGTGATAAGCACCATCTGATTTTTCGGATATTTGTTTATCATCGACATATCAACAAGCACGCCGTCCGGCACCTTGAGATATCCCAGCTCCTGACCGATGGCCACGGTGTTTATCATGCTCCTGCCGCTTACGGCGACCTTGCGCCCGAAACGGTGGGCACAGTCGATTATCTGCTGAACGCGGTGGACGTTTGACGCAAAGGTGGCTATTATTATCCTTCGGTCGGTTGCCGTTGCCGATGCAAATAGCGTGTTGAAGGAATCACCGACCGTGCGCTCGCTTGAGGTATAGCCCGGTCGTTCGGCGTTGGTCGAATCGGAAAGCAGGCATAAAACGCCTTCGTTTCCGATCTCCGCAAGGCGGCCGAGGTCGATTATATCGCCCGATATCGGGGTCATGTCTATTTTGAAGTCGCCCGTCTGGACTATTGTTCCGGCATCGGTTCTTATCGCAAGCGCGACCGCGCCGGGGATGGAATGGTTGACGTTGATGAATTCGACCGACATTCCGCCAAGCTTTACCGTCTCGCCCGGTGCGACAGGGATAAGGTTTGCCGAAGAGAGGATATTATGCTCCTTGAGCTTGCCCTTTACAAGTCCGAGGGTAAGCTGGGTACCGTAGATCGGGCAGGAAAGCTGTTTGAGAAGATAGGGTATCGCGCCGATATGATCCTCATGTCCGTGGGTCAGCACGATACCGCGCAGCTTATCCTTATTTTTTATGACGTGCGTAAAATCGGGGATGACAAGGTCGATACCCAGCATGGTATCATCGGGGAAGGCCATTCCGCAGTCGACCAGTATCGCATCATCGCCGTATTCGTACATCGTGATATTCTTGCCGATCTCGTTGAGGCCGCCGATAAAGGATATACGCACAGGGGTCGCGCTTATCTTATTCTTTCTGCGCTGTGACGGCTGGCGGCTCTTTGCGGCCGAATTTTTAGCCGACGAGCTCTTTGAAGCCGCGCCTTTTGACGAAGCCTTCGCAGACGATCTTTTTGCCGGCTGCTGGGTCTGCTTTTTTGACGGCTGCTTTGGGCTCTGTGATCTTGTGCTTTGAGCCGACTTTTTCTTTGAGCCCTGCTGTGACGATTTCTGTGCAGGCTTTTTTGCGGTCTTCGACGTATTCTTTGTATTCTTCGCTGTATTTGACTTTTTATTTTTGTTATCTGTTTCTACTGCATTTTTCTGCACTAAAAGACCTCCAGTAAAATTTTTACATACAAAGTTATTATACCAATTTATTAAACCCAATGTCAATAGCGACCATGGACACAACGCCCATCGGCGCCGCAAAATTAAAATATTTTACATATTATATATGTATTCACACCGCGCAAAGCAACACCCCAAGCGTTATGCCGACTGCCATACCGCCCGACGACCGCTCGGCGGCGGTAAGATATATCCCATAGCCTGCGCCTAAAGCCGCCGCGATGCACGAAATTATCGCGCCCCCTCTTCCCGATATCGGCAAAAAGCCGAGCATCGGCACACAAACCGACACCCAGAGCAATATCACCCTTATCGCCCTGCCCGTTTTTTCATCGGCAAGGACGCTGACCGATGAGATCAGCACCGCGAAGAAAAGCAGAACACAAAGCATCGTGCCTAAATCCTCGCCGTATTCCCCCGTCATAAGCCATACGCACATACCTGCCGCCCTTATCGCCGACAACGATATCAGATAACCGCCAAGAATTGATAATAAAAACACTTTCGCGCCGCTTTTCATTTTCGTTATGACCATCCTCTTTCCGTAACAGGATATCATTTTATATGCTCAGAGGGCTTGCAAATATTAACAAAAGCTGAACAGCGTTTAACATTTTGTAAAAATTGAGCGGTTATTATTGTATTATCGTTTTTTGAGGGGTAAAATTAAATACACTCTATTTACGGGAAAGGAATGACCGCTGAAATGTTTGATTTTTGCGGCGAAGCCTGTGCGGTCTGCGGCCGTACCTTCGGCGAGCGCGATGATGTAATCGTATGTCCCTCCTGCGGGGCTCCCCATCACCGCGAATGCTACAAAATCGAAAACAAATGCGCATATGACGAGCGCCACGGCGACGGCTTTGAATGGCAGCCCGCCGCACCGAACAAGGATGAGGACACCCGTTCTTCCTTTGAGGGTGCGGGCGATATCCGTATATGCAGAAACTGCGGCGCAAAAAACAACGCCGACACCCTTTACTGCACCTATTGCGAAATGCCGCTCTTCGATTCCGATGCTTCCCGTAATTTCGGCTCCTCGCAGGATGTTTTCTTTTCCGTCGGAAGCACCGGCGGCGCTATATCCGACGGCGAGCTGATAAACGACGTTCCCGTGGGCGATCTTAAAAAATTCATCGGTACCTCATGGTACTATTATATCCCGCAATTTCTCTATTTTACCAGAAACGCCAAAAAGGTCAGCCTTAATTTCATCGCGATGCTTACAAACGGCCTTTGGTTCATATCGCGCAAAATGTACCTTCTCGGTATCGCAATACTTATCGTCATGACCGGAACCAACATCTTCCAGCTCTATGTCGAAAGCCTGATGCTCAAATCGAGCAGCGATACGATGGACATGATGTCCATTTCGGTAAACTTCCTTGCCGAAAAGCCGCTGCTTGTTATCGGTATGCTGCTCTGCACCGGATTGCAGATATCAATTACCCTGCTTAGCGGTTTGTTTGGCAACTGGATATATATGCGCCACTGCGTCAAAAAAACAAAGCAGCTCAACCAGCAGTCGACCACCGCCGAGCAGTTCAATTCCAGCCTTGCCAAAAAGGGCGGCGTCGCTACCATCGCCACCGTCGCGGGCGCTATCCTTTATTTCGGAATATACTACGTCGCTACCTATTACCTCGGCAACCTTATTCTATAAGATATTTTAACCACATTTCAGGGAATAAATTGTAAAAAAATATTGACGGGCGCATTTTCAGGTGTTATAATACATCTGCTATGCGCCTTTTTTATTGGCGCGGCATACATCCCTTGCCTGATGCAAAATTCAGGCCATAAGTCCACAAGGAGGTGCAAAGAAATGTCAACAGAAATCCAGAAGAGTGCTTACGAATCCATACTCGTCGTTTCCACAAAGAACGGTGAAGAATTCGTCGCAGGCGTTGTCGCAAAGTTCAAGGAGCTTATCGAGGCTAACGCTACACTCGACAGCGTTGACGAGTGGGGAGCAAGAAAGCTCGCTTATCTCATCAACAAAGAGAGCGAGGGTTATTATGTGCTGTTCAACTTCACCGCAGCAGCTGATTTCCCCGCTGAGCTCGACCGTGTTTACAAGATCACGGACGGCGTTCTGCGTTCGCTCATAATCAAGAAGGAAGCTTAATCGGAGGAGGAACACATTATGCTTAACAGTGTAGTTCTTATGGGCAGACTTACTGCCGACCCCGAAGCTCGCACCACCGCAAGCAACCTTTCCGTAACCACCTTCACCCTCGCGGTGGAGCGCAATTACGCAAACAAGCAGAACGGTGAAAGAACAACAGATTTTATCGACATCGTAGCATGGAGAAGTACAGCAGATTTTGTTGTACGTTACTTCAAAAAGGGACAGCTCGTCGCTGTTCAGGGCTCGCTGCAGGTAAGAAGCTATGAGGATAAGGACGGCAACAAACGCCGCGTTTATGAGGTTCAGGCCGATCAGGTTTTCTTCGCCGAACCCAAAAGATCCTCCGGCGATGCCGCTCCCAGCCGCTACTACGATAATACCCCGTCTGAGGTAAAGGAGGAGCCCGCCGCCTTCTCTAACGGAGATACCGGCGATTTTACCCCCATCCCCGATGACGATCTTCCATTTTAACTGACAGGAGGCTAACATAGATGGCAGACAGACCCGAAAGACCGGAACGCGACCGCGTACGCCGCAAGGGACGCAAAAAGGTTTGCAATTTCTGCGTTGACAACGTTGGCGAAATCGATTATAAGGATGTAGCCAAGCTTCGCCGCTTCATTTCCGAGCGCGCAAAGATCCTTCCCAGACGTGTTACAGGTACCTGCGCTCATCATCAGCGCGAGCTTACCACCGCTATCAAGCGCGCACGTCACGTCGCTCTTCTCCCCTACACCAGCGACTAATATTTAAATCACACAAGACTGCTTTTGATATCTTTCAAAGGCAGTCTTTTTTTGCGCGCAAAAGCCAAAAATCGATCATTCTTTTTCACTAGCCCGACAAAAATCGCCTTTTCATTAATATTTAAGCCGACTGCGCACGGCTATACTATTATATATATTACACGAATGAACATAGGCAAAAAGTATGCGCCGAACAGCCGAAAACAACCGCGCCGAACAGCTTTTAAAAAATTTTTAGAAAAATTTCTGAATTACTATTGACAAATCGCAAGCTCTGATTTATAATCGGTATTGTTTTAGAAATAGTACTGATTTTACCTCGGTATTTTAGAACATTCCAAAAGGAGGAAAAACCTAAAATGACAATTCAGTTCAAAAAGGGTGTACTCGAGCTGTGTGTACTGTCAATGCTTCGTGAGGACGACCAGTACGGTTACGATGTTGCATCCAAGCTGGCACAATCGATCGAAGTGGCGGATGGTTCGATCTATCTCGTCCTTCGAAGACTCAAACAGGATGAATACGTATCGTCCTATCTGGAGGAATCGTCCAGCGGACCACCCAGAAAATACTACGTTATCACCCGTAAGGGCGAACAGTTCCTTGACGAGCTTAGAAACGAATGGAACTCGCTTGTGGCAAACGTAAACACTCTTATCGATAACTCGGTATCGGCTTAAATCTTTGGCGAAAAGGGTATGCGGTTAAAAATACATGAAAGGATCGGTTATTAAATGAACAAAAACGAATTTATTTCCATAATGGAATCAAAACTGATAAGACTGCCAAAATCCGACAGAGACGATATTTTAAGCGACTATGAGGCTCATTTTGCAGTCGAACTTGAAAAGGGACTTAGCGAAGAAGAGGTAAGCGCACAGCTTGGCGATCCGCAGGAGCTTGCCGCCACATATCTTGAAAATCTTCCGGAAAACGCAAAGGGTGCCCCCTATATCGCACCGGAGGAGCCCGTCGATGAGCAGACACAGCCCGAACAGGCTGTGCCTGAACAGATTGAATCTGACCAGGCACAGCCTGACCACGCACAGCCCGCAGATGCATCCGACGAGGCACAGTATGACAAGATAGCCGGCGTGAATGATGAACCGGCTGCTCCGGCAAAGCGCAACGTCACAAGCATCGTATTTTTCTTTATCGTTTGCACACTTATCACCTACCCCGGACTTTACATCTATACCGGCGCTCTCTGCGGCTCCTGCTTCGGCGGCATCGGACTTATCATCGCGATGGTCGGCTGCTGTATCGGCGGCGCATTCGTTATCCCGTCAAGCGTTGCAGCTGGTATTGGACTTATCTTCCTTGGCATCGCTCTCGGCGCGCTGGGCGGACTTTTCCTTATCGCCTTCAACGCACTTATCAGGCTCATTCCCAAAATCGTCAAGGCTATGATAGCCTGGGGCAAATCTGCATTTACAGGAGGTAATCAGTAATGAAAACATCGGGTAAACTTGCTATCATTTTTGCAGTAATATTCGTGGCATTCGCTGTTGCCGGCGGATTGCTCATCGCACAGGGCGGCATCGAGGTAATAAGCGAAAACGAAAAGCTTGCCGAATTTTTGGAAAATGCATCGGTTTATGTTGCCGATCTTGAATTCTCCAACCATGATTATGAAAAGATAGATTTTTCATATTCCTACAAGCCCGACGGCGAGCTTGAAACAATAAAGATCGAGGATCTTAAAGCTTACGACATCAGATTCAAATATGCCGACACCGACAGCGTTACATTCGATTTCAGCGGCAAATATCCCTCCGATTATATCGAGAAATACGCTATTATCGATTCCGGCACTTTCGAAGTCGATGACGCTTCCGACGATCTGCCCGTAAACTTTGACTATTCCGGCCGCGAGCTTACCATGTCGCTTGAGCAGCCGGTCAATATCTCCGGCGGCGTCAAGGGCACCGTCACCATCACTATACCGAATGACAAGCTTTACAACATAACCCTTGATGGCATTATCAGCAATCAGGATATCGAAAATGTAAAGGCTGCACGCTTTGAAGCAGTAAGCTGCATCGGAAACATCAGCATCGAGGGCAATATAAGCTCCTTCTGCATCGACTCCTGCATCGGCAACGTCGATCTTTCCACCGACAGCAGACTCACAGAAAAATCCATCGTTACCTCCAACATCGGAAACACCGACATCGAACTTGCCGACAGAAGGGTTACAATCGAAAAATCCGACAACATCGGCAAGGTAAGGCTGGATGATGTCAACACCTCCGGCGGCGTTACAATCGAGATAACCGACAACATCGGCGATGTCACCGTCGAGTCCGACGACTGATAATTAAAAAAGCATTTCGCCGACCCACAAAAACACTTTACAAAAAAGAAGCACATATATATTGATATGAGGCAAGGAAATGATCCCTGCCTCATATTTTTTGCGCCGATGAAAGATATCCGTTGAAGAGCCGCGCGGCACATGATATAATATTTCACAGCGCATTTTTTGCGCGACCGAAAATTATTACATACCGCGATGTATCACGGCGCACCTTTGCACCCGTGATGCACGCCGAAATAAATCTATATGCGAGGTTTTTGTTTATGTTTTTTGATGATCTTGAGGTCGGTATGACGGTGGAGATAGCTCCCGCCGTTATCGAAAGGGAAAGAATGCTCGATTTTGCGCGGCTTTATGACAATATTCCGCTGCACACCGACGAGGAATATGCAAAGCAGTCCCCTTTCGGTGCGCTCATCGCTCCGGGAGTAATGTCATTTATGGCGGTGTGGGCAAAATATCTTGAGCAGGATCTTTTCGGCGAGGAGCTTCTTGCCGGAAAATCCACAAAAATCGAATGGATAAGACCTGTATTTGCCGACGATATCCTGACCGGAAAGGCTGTTATTACAAAGCTCGTAAAACGAAATGAGAAAAACGGACTTGCCGAGCTGACGATAGAGGCATACAACCAAAAGGGCGAGCTTGTCCTCACCGATATTACCGAGGCTATTGTAAAATGCAGGCGCAAATAAATATATAAAAACGCAAAAAAACCGGGCTTCACTCTTCCCAATCGGGATGAGCCGCAAGCCCGGTCTGTTTTTTATGCGCCGAAAAATCAGATCTTTGAATAGCCGTAGGAATTGACGATAGCGTCCAGCTTGTTCTTATTCTTGCAGGCGGGGCACTGTGCATAGGGATAGGAATGATAATCGGGGACGTCCTTTTCGCTGAATATGGAGCATACGGGGATAGCGTTGGGGGTCTCGTCGATAGCGCTGAAGATAGCGCCTATACCTGCTATATTGCCGTTATAATACTGGATACATTCAAGCGAACGGTTGATGGTCTTACCGGTGGTGACGGAGGATATCATAAGAAGGACATTCTTGCCCCAGACGGTGTTCTGGATATTGTCGCGGAAGATCATCTGATTATTGGAATTGTATTCCGGAACGATGATGTTGATGTTGTTGCCGGCGCTTACACTGTTGGATCTTGTGCAAAGCTCATCGGCCAGAAATGCCGCGATAACCTCGGTATTTTCCATGCAGATAATTGTGTCGATCTGGGTACCGAGATAGTTCTTTGCAAGCTCTTCGGCAACAAGCTTTGCGTATTTATGACAGCTCTTGAGCTTTGTGATATCAATATAATAGTTGATGTGCGAATGGTTTGTTGCAAAGTGACCCGGAATAACGTTGAGTCTTATCTTCGGGTTGGCCTTTGATCTTATTTCCATTGCTCTGCTTTCCATATTGTTACCTCCATTTGTTAAAGGGGGATCCCCCTTTTAATTATAATAATCATCCTCCGGACCAAGCTCGATAGGCATACTTGCAAAGGTATCGGCAGGACCGGCTGAATCATATCCACCCTGATTGTAGCCATTGCCATTGGGATCATATCCGTTGGGATTTGCTCCGTTGGGATTGTATCCGTTCGGATCGTAGCCGTTCGGATATTGTCCGTTCGGATTGTATCCGCTTGGGTTCATTCCCCCCTGATCGTAGCCCGCGGCATAGGGGTCAAATTCGCCCGGCGGAAGCTGACCGTAATTATCATAGCCGCCCGACGGCATCTGCTGGTACTGGGGCGGCATCTGCGATGCAAAATCATCCTGTACCGGGGGGGCAGATTTGAGCTTTTCACGCTCGCGCACCATTCTTTCGGCCGCGCGCTTTTCCTTCATTCCCTTATCGATCATATAACCGGAAATGAATCCGAAGAAGAAGAGCGCGATTATCGCCGCAACGATACCGACTATCTTCATCGCATCGTTTCCCGAATCGTCATCCTCGACCTTTATCGACGTAACGCCGCTTTGCGAAACAGACGGCATCGGGGTGGTGCTTTCGGTTGGCGGGCTTATCGGGTCGGTAAGCGATATGATAACCACATCGGACGGGTCGGTCGGCTGCTGGGACAGCGGAAGTCGGTTGACTATAAGGCTGTAGGAGCGTTCCTCGCCATTTTCGGCACGGACGGTTATTGTAAAATAATTATACCCCTCGTTGAGGTCTTTATTGACCGTCGAACCGCCGACGATTATCGCCTTGTCGGACATCGGCACCGCTTCGATGCGGATGGTTGATATCTCATTTGGCAGCTCGACATTGTAGCCGTAAAAATCGGACGAAAAGGTCGGGCTTAGCATACCCGGCGCGATGGCAAGCGATTTGAGCCGATTTTCCGCCGAAAGGTTTGCCGTCGGCGAAGTGGTCGGCACAGTTGGCGCAAGGGTCGGACGGGTGGTCGACGCCGTCGTGGTGGTAACGCCAAGCATGACCGCCACCGGCTGCACCATTATCATCTCTATCCTGTCGCCGCCGACGGTACACATACTTATCGCCGCCGAAATGCTGATCGAGCTTGCCCTTGTATTTACCGCGGTGAGCGTTACCGAAAAGAAGGGCACATTCTTTTCGCCGCCGCGGATCAGCATTCCCGTCGAATCGGCATACGAAAAGCCGACCGATGACGAGGTTACATCCTCATCATCATAGCAAAGCACCTTGCCGTTCATCTTTGCCGGACAGGAATGGGTATCGTATTTAAAATAGTTGGGGTTAAAGGTTATTTTGCCGTTAAAGGACATTATCGAGCTTGTGTCGTTATTGGTAACATAGAATGTCACCGTAACGCTGTCCCCCGTTTTGGGGTTCGGGTTATCCGTTTCTATCCAGAAGGTCGGGGTGTTGGCGGCATTTACGCCAAGTCCGTCATATCCGGTACCTGCGCCGTATGCCACCGTTCCCAGCACCAATGTCAGCAGCAGAAGGAATGCGCAGCTGCTCACGATAATTTTTTTCACCTGTCGTTCTCCTCTTTAGCCTGCAGTGATTATCAGCTCTACAAGAGCCTCGACATCCTCCGCGCTGACCATGCCGTCCTCATTTACGTCGCAAGCCTCGATCTGGGCTCGGCTGAGCTCAAATTCGCCCGGAGCCTCCGGCGTTGCGCTAAGATAGCTGTCAAGCACAAGCTGGTCATAGGAATCTATCTTTCCGTCACCGTCGACATCGCCGCGAAGCACGATATCAAGGCGGTCAAGCACAGCCTCGCCGCGAACCATATAGACTACGCAGCCGGTGGTCACCTGCTGACCGATATCAAGACGGGCGCCGTCAGCGTCGGTGATATACATGGTTACATCATCGACCGAAACGGCAGACACATCGGCATAATTTGTGTCGACATATATCTGCAGCTCGGCAAGCAGCGCGGCGGCATTCTGTCCCTTGAGGGATGAGGTCGGGATATCAAGACCCTTTACGAATCCGTCGATACGGTCGATTGCAAGATCCGATTCCTCTACCGTGGTGATTCTTACCGGATGCTTGCGGCTCTCGATATCAAGAAGCTGCTTGTACACGTTGGAAATAGCGTCCTGATCGACCTGTGTCTTTGCCGCACGGCTCAAAAGCTCATAAGCTTCCTTGATATCGCGCAGGTCTTCCTCGACCCAGTTTGCCGTATCAAGCGGCAGGCTGACGATAGCATTGGTAACGACCGAAGCCGCTCTTATCTCTTCATCGGTTACGACTATAGCTTCGTTGCCGCTCGCGCTCGAAGAGCCGTCACCCTTTTTGAGTCCGTAATACTGGACTATCGCGTTTGCGTCCGATATACCGAACTGGCGAAGCTTTTCGGCGGTGTTGAGCCGCTGTGCGTCACCGGTGACAAAGGCATGCTCGACAAGGATTCCCGGGATACCGTAAGCCTTGATGGTATCGCCGATAACTGCGTAATAATCGCCTACCTCGACCGAGCCGTCATCATGGTAATACATACGCGAGCCGTTGCTGAGTCTTGTCTTGACGCCGCGGATGTTCATTCCCATTGAGCGGAACTGCTGCAGGAAGCATATAGCGAGCTGTGTGCTGTCCTGATTGTATTCCTGACGGTATGTACTATGGGAAACATATACCTCCGAGCCGTTGGCTATCGGGCTGCTCGAATCGTTGCAGTGCAGGCTGATAAGAATATCGGCGTTGACCTGCTTTGCATAGCGTACTCTTTCATTGAGGGACATCGTACCGGCACCGAAATCGATACCGGTATGGGTCATGTAGACCTCTACCCCTTCGTATTTCTGAAGCTCCTCATAGCACGCCTTGGCTATCTCAAGATTGAGCTCCGATTCGTAAAGCCCGTCAACATAGTTGACCGCGCCGACATCGGAACCGCCATGACCGGGGTCAAGAACTATGACGATGGTTCCATCCTCCTGCGCGCGGAAGCTTTCGGTCAGCAGAGGGATCGAAAAGCCTATAATCGCACAGCAAAGGGTTATTATGAGCCACTTTCTGAATACCTTGGTCTTCTTGTTCAAATTACCATCCCTTTCTCAAAAGAGCCGTAACATTTATCAAATGGACATTTCTCAAATGGACATTTCTCAAATGGACATTCTAACGGTTTATCGCAGGCGGTTCGGACAACAAGACATCAAAGCCTATCGAAGAACCGACATGTTTCATTTTGCACGAGTGTGACGGACACAGTCCGCGTCGGGCACAGTCCGCGACTGGCACAGTCCGCGTCGGGCATAGTCCGCGTCGATCAAAGCTGGTTGCCGAACTGATCGTACTGGATCTGCTGGCCGTTTGCGTCGTAGGATATCAGATTGCCGTAGGGGTCATACTGGTTCTGCGCACCCATCGGCATCGCATCCATAGGCATTCCGCCCATGCCGTCCATCGGCATTCCATTCATAGGCATTCCGCCCATACCGTCCATCGGCATTCCATTCATGTCGCCCATCGGCATACCGCCCATGCCGTCCATCGGCATTCCACCCATAGGCATACCGTTCATGCCGTCCATAGGCATACCGTTCATGTCGCCCATGGGCATTCCATCCATAGGCATACCGTTCATATCGCCCATCGGCATTCCATTCATATTTTCAAGCGGCATCTGATCGATGGCGGCATCGTCCATATTGGGGATACCCATTTCCATCTCTCTGCGGCGAAGCTGATTCTGGAGAATCTGCTCCTGCTTGGACATCATCTGCATCGCAGGATCCTCCGGCTGTGCCGGGGGAAGCGGCGGCATCATATTCATATCCATGCCCTGCGGGAGCATCATATTGGGGTTGGGACCCATCTGGCCGGGCATCATCGGGAAGGGCATGACCATAACGGGAGCCTGCTTATTCTGGGGATTCTGGCTCTCGATCTGCGCCTTGATAAGCTCCTGTGCCTTTTCGGAATTTTCACGCGATTTGAAGCCTGCAAAGAATGCAAGCAGGAAGAGCGCGATCTCGGCACCGACAAGTCCGATCACCGCCCACATGCTGAGCTCCAGAGTCTTGTCGCCCGAATCCTTTGAGGAAGTATCATTGTCCGCTATCGGGGCGGTCGTTGTGGTTTCGGTCGGCTGGGGCTCGGACGTGGTGGGCGCGGTGGTCGTCGTGGTAAATGCACCGGCGGAGGCCACATATACCTTGACGGTGTAGCGGTTGGTTTTTGTTCCGTCGGCATTTTTGACATTGAAATAGAATATTGCGCTGTAATCATCCGAATCGCCGCCAAGCTTGCTTTCGGCGGTGCATACCGCGCCGGACGCAGGAGTTGCCTGAACCACGGGGCTGGTATTATACGGGATCTCCATCGTATAATCATAAACATCGGGAGAAAATGCCGGTTTTAATATTATCTCATCGCTGAGGGTATTGTTGATACCGACCTCGATTTTGGAAAGCTTTGCTTCGCTCGCCGCAGTACCGGCGGTACCGGAGATGGAAAGGACGGCCGACGATGATGTGACCGTATCGATCGTGAGCGTCTTTTCGGTGGTGCCGCTGACCGATTTGATCGACGGCGCCGGCGATGTGATAAGAGCTACCGAGGTATTTGACGAGGTAGTTGTCGAAAGCACATCAAACATGAGCTGGACGCTTGCCGAAGCTCCGATATTTTTCGAAGCATCGGGAGCATCGAAGCGGAGGGTAAGGATTCCCGAGCTGGTCGTAACCGTATAGCTCGTATCGGGAAGCCTTGTCGATGATGAATTGTACGCCAGAGCGGTCGCGTCATACTGCAGCGATATCGACATATCTGTTATCTGACTGCCGGAGGTATTTGTGATATCCAATTTCAGCGCAGCGGTGCTCCCCTTCTGCGCGGTGGCGGACACAAAGCCCAGCGCGATTTTGGTATCGTAGGTGGTGGTAGCCCAAACGGGCAGCACCGCCGACATCGCCATTACAAGCACAACCAGCGCCGAAGCGATTTTTTTGAACGTTCTTTTAGTATTCTTCAATGTCATCATCCCTTTTTCCGGCCGCGCAAAAGCCAAAGCGCCGCCGACATTGTGCTAATATTTCCCAAAAGATAATATGTTTATAATAATACAAATATTATAATACTGATATAATACCATATTTTTATACCTTATATCAAGATATTTTATGCGATTGACGCAAAATTTAACAAAAAATATGTAATCTTGCTCCGTTTCGTGTTATAATCGGATAAACAAACCGCCCGATAACGGCCGCACCCTTGCTTTTTTCGTATGGCGTGCGCTATTTTCGGCGGCCAGACTGCGCAACAACGCGTGAAAGGAACGACGATCGCCATAAAAACCGTAACTGTTAACAAAAACGATGCCGGCCAGCGCGCCGACAAATTTATAACCAAGCTCTTCCCCCAGCTTCCGCAGGCGCTTATGTACAAGGCATTTCGCCGCAAGGATATAAAATTGGGCGGCAAGCGGTGCGACATCTCCACCCGCCTTTGCGAAGGTGATGTGCTTACCATCTACATAAAGGACGAGCTTCTTGAGGAACGCCGCGAGCGCGAATTTCAATATGATTTTCTGCGCGCGTCTTCATCGCTCGACATCGCCTATGAGGATGAAAACATCCTTATCGCCGACAAAAAGCCCGGACTTATCGTTCATCAGGATGAAAGCTATCAGACCGACACGCTGATAGCGCGCATCCAACGATATCTTTACGAAAAGGGCGAATACAATCCCGATGCCGAACAAAGCTTTGCACCGGCGCTTGTAAACCGCATCGACCGCAACACGGGCGGACTTGTCATAGCCGCCAAAAACGCCGCGGCGCTTCGCATTTTGAACGAAAAAATGAAATCGCGTCAGATTCACAAGACCTATCTGTGCATCGTATGCGGCAAGCTTTCCAAAAAAGAGGACACACTTACCGGATATCTTGAAAAGAACGAGAGTCAGAACAGGGTCTATATCGACAAAAAACCGGGCAAGAATTCCAAAACGATAATCACGAAATACCGCGTTATCGCCGAACAGCCCGATCACAGCCTGCTTGAGGTCGAGCTTCTTACCGGACGCACCCACCAGATACGCGCCCATCTCGCCTCCATCGGTCACCCTCTGCTTGGTGACGGAAAGTACGGCACCAACAAAAACAACCGCGGCTCCGGATTTTCAAAACAGGCGCTATATTCATGCCGCCTTGTTTTCGATTTCACCTCCGACGCAGAGATTTTAAACTACCTTTCGGGCGTCGAGGTCAAAGCAAAAAGGATTCCTTTCGCCGAAGATTTTATGTCAAACCCAGCAACCAAAAAGCTTTGATAAAGCAAAGCTTTTTATGTCGTGATACGATCCGTTTATTAAATTTTGATGGCGGAAGATGCGACAAAAAATAAACACCAGCCTTCCCCCGATGGGTCAACGCAAGAATTGACCTGTCGGGGATTTTTTGCGGTGCTTTTTTCGGGAGGTTTTCGTGGTGCTTTTCGGGTACTTATGCTGATTTTTAAGGAATATCGCGTTGGGTGTGTGTTGCGTCCGGACGCGAACCGTCACAGACGGTTTCCTACTGTCGGGAAATTATATTTTATCCTCTATTTATCGCCTGCTGCGAGCCGTTTGGCAAGCTCGGGGTCGGGTCGGACAAACCGTCACAGACGGTTTCCTACTGTCGGGAAATTATATTTTATCCCCTACTTATCGCCCGCCGCGAGCCGTTTGGCAAGCTCGGGGTCGGGGCGGACAAACCGTCACAGACGGTCTCCTACTGTCGGGAAATTATATTTTATCCCCTACTTATCGCCGACCGCGAGCCGTTTGGCAAGCTCGGGGTCGGGGCGGACAAAGACGGTGGTCTGGTCGGTGTAGATGACCATGCCGGGTTTTGAGCCCTGGGGCTTTGAAACGTGGCGGACGAGAGTAAAATCGACCGCCGTGAGTCCGGCGTCACGCGCAGAGCTGTGATATGCCGCGATTATCGCCGCCTGCTCGATGGTGGAGGGCGGTATCTCGCGGCCGTCCGATACGATTATGACGTGCGAGCCGGGCTGCTTTGAAACGTGAAGCCAGATATCGCGCTTCATCGAATCCTTGAGGGTAAGGCGGTCGTTCTGCTTGTTGTTGCGGCCGACAAGTATCGTAAATCCGTCATCGGAAACATATTTTATCGGCGGCAGAGCGGCCGGCTTTTTCGCCTTTGAATTCTGCTTTCTGATATATCCGCCTTCCTCAAGCTCCTCGCGAATCTCGGCAAGCTCGCGCACCGTCGCGGCGCGCGAAAGCACGTCAAGGGTGGAGTTGAGATAGGCAAGCTCCTTTTCGCCGTCGGCGATAAGCTTTATAAGATGCTGCTCGGCCGTTTTCGCCTTGGCATATTCCTTGTAATACTTCTGGGCGTTCTGCGGCGGGGTAAGCCGCGGATCAAGCGTCACCGTCACATCCTCGCCCGTTTCATAATCGGTAAGGTCGCACACCGTATCGCCCTTTTTCAGCCGATATATATTGGCCGTTATAAGGTCGCCAAGCTTGCGCAAGCCCTCGCGGTTTTCGGCGCGCTCCAGCTCGATTTTCTGAATAGCAAGCTTTTTTGCTATCCTTTCGCATGAGCTTGTAAGGGTCTGTATCAGCCCCTTCTCCTTTACCCTCATGCGCTCGTACTGATCCTTTACGCTGTAAAGATTATCAAGCAGCGCCGAAAAGCTTTCAAAGCTTTTAATGTCTGCACCGCTGCCGTACTGATTTGGTACAAAAAATGTTATGTCTACCGGTTTCCCCGATTTATCGGACACCATCACCGGCGTCGCGCCGCCGTCCGCCATCACCGCACGAAGCTGTGAAAGCTGACCGCGCAGAGCGTCACGTTCACTGCTGCCAAGCTCGGAAACAAAGCTGTCGCATCCGCCCGATACGCGATATGCGATCTCGCGCGAGACGATGGGCGAAATGCCCATAACAGCCGAAAGGATCGCTTTATCGAGCCGTATCTCCCCCGCCGAAAGCACCTTGCTCATCGCGGCGTCGATACCATCGCCACCCGAACGCAGGTCGATCTTATCCTGCTGCGGAGGAAGCATATATTCGACGCCGGGAATCACCGGACGCACCGAGCTCATAGAAAGATCGACGCGCTTTACCGAATCGATCACCCGACCGTCCTGAGATGTGAGTATAGCGTTGGAGCATCTGCCCATTATCTCGACATACAGGGTGAGTATCTGCCTGTCGCCAAGTTCGTCGACCGCCTCAAAATCGAGCATCAGCACTCTGTCCGAGCCGTACTGGCGAACGTCGCAAAGCCGCGCCGAGCCGAGCTTTTTGCGAAAAAGCATACAAAGCATCGGCGGCTGTGCCGGGTTTTCGATAAAGCTTTCGGTAAAATGCACGCGCGGATGGTTCGCCCCGGCCGAAACAAGCAGGCGAAGCGTCCCCTCCCTTGTGCGAAGCACGAACACAAGTTCCTCCCTCGACGGCTGGTGGATCTTATCCACCCTTGCACCCAGCGCACGTTCCTTTATTTCTTTGCCTATCAAGCCGAGCATTACGCCGTCAAGTGCCATAACCCGAACCTTTCCTTTCCAAAAAAGCGCATATCAATTCTGATCACTATTTAAGCTTCAAAATTCGATATGAAAGCATAGTATTTACGATTTTAAAATTTTCGATTAATCGTTGTAATCGGATCAAATAAAAATATTTTGCAAAAGCAGCAACTATCACACCGCCATCAGACGGTTGAAACGGGGTCGCACTGACCCGACACGGTGAATTTAACCGACGGGAACCGTTCGCGAAGACGCTCCGCCAGAGGCTCCAGCACGACCGCTTCGCTGCTGAAATGGCCGGCAATTATCACCGTTCTGCCCTTATCGTGAATATCCATCAGCATGTGATGCTTTACCTCGCCGGTAACGACCGCATCGGCACCGAGCGCGAACATCTCATCAATATACTCGCCGCCCGCGCCGCCGATAACGGCAACCCTTTCTATCATCGAAGAGCCTTCGACAAACTGCACCGCGCGGCAGCCTAATCTGTCCCTGACCATACAGGCAAATTTCGGCGGAGTACACGCCTTTTCCAGCCGACCCATAACGCCGATATCACAGCCCGGCACCTTTGCCGCGCCGACAAGCCCGATACGCGCGGCAAGGCAATCGTTGACGCCGCCGGCGGCTATATCGAGATTTGTATGCGCGCATATCGCCGCGATACCGCCGGACGCCAGCGCGTATACCGGCGAATCGGCATAAAGCCGCTTTATCGGGTCAAAAATCACGGGGTGGTGCGAAACTACAAGCTGGCAGCCAAGCGATGCCGCCTCTCTTACTACCCCTGCGGTTATATCCAGCGCGACAAGCACGCTTGAAACTTCCCTGTTTTTATCGCCCACAAGCAGACCTGCGTTATCGAAACCAAGCTGCAGGTCAAAGGGCGCAACGGCATCGATGTAGCCGTAGATATCACCTATCGTTACCATATCAATTTTCCCTTTCGTAAAATTATGTACCGCGGCTTATTCCTCCGCCGCTTTTTCAAGCTCGTCGATTATCGCAAGAAGCTGCGACTCTTCCCGACTCCCCTTTTCAAGGCCTTTGACGCGGCTTGCAAGAAGCCTTGCCTGTCGGGCGAAATACCGACGGCTGAGGCTGTCGGTTTTGCCGCGAAGTCCACCGAAATATATATCCGAAGGGGCATACCGCACGCCATCGGGTGCATATTCGGCGCAAATCACGGTGTAAAGTCTATCACCCTCACACACAGGCTGCTCGTCGATTATTGCAAAACCGGCCGAAAGAAGTCCCTCACGGAGGTTATCGGCACGCGACATCGGCTGGAGTATGAGCCGATATTTCTTATCACACAGCCATTTCGCGCGATCTATTATCCCCCATATAACCTCGCCGCCCATCCCGGCGATAATTATATCGTCCACGTCTTCGGGGCTGACTTTTTCCAATCCATCGCATGTAAAGGTGGTAACCTTGTCGCCCATTTTATATTTTTTTATGTTGGCACGTGCCTTCTGCGCAGGCAATTCGTTGATATCGGTTGCCACGGCGCAGGGCGACACGCCCTTTGCGACGAGCCATATTGGCAGAAAGGCGTGGTCGGTTCCGACGTCGGCGATGCGCGCGCCCTGTCTTACAAACGAGGCGCACATCCCAAGCCTTTTCCCTATCTCAAACATTCTCATATAAAACCTCCTTACTTTTTGAAAAAAGTAAGACAAAAACTTTTGAGCTTCGTGCCGCGGTGGGCACAGCCCACTTTTGAGCTTCGTGCCGCAGTGGGCACAGCCCACTTTTGAGCTTCGTGCCGCGGCGGGCACAGCCCACT
>JAGBFS010000028.1 GCA_017936365.1 Clostridia bacterium | reverse complement strand
TTGAGACCAAGACCGGCGCAAGCTATTCCTTCAGCTCCGTTGCAGGTGCAAATGCTGTTGAAGGCCTTACCGGTGGTCAGATCAACTTCACCAAGGACGCAGAGGTCGTTATCTATAATAAGATCAAGACCGGCGAAATCACAGTTACCAAGACCCTTAACGATGCAACCAGCCCGGATGCACAGTTCACCTTCACTCTCTATAAGAAGAGCGGAAGCGGCTGGATCTCCACCGGCGAAACCTTCATCCTTAAGGGCGGCGAGACCAAGACAATCGGCGATCTGCCTTACGGCGAAACCTATAAGGTAGTCGAGACCGGAAGCGATCTTTACACCACATACAACACAATTGCTGATGTAAAGACCGAGGGCAATGAGACCCCCGAAATCGTAATGGGCAAGGCTACAGTCGAGGTCAACTACACCAATACAAGAAAGACTGCAACTCTTACAGTCGAAAAGAAACTCAAGGATGGCAGCTACAACTTCGGCGATACCTTCAAGTTCGTACTTGAGCGTCAGAAGGCTGACAAGACTTGGGAAGAGGTTCAGGCATTCACTCTTAAGGCTGGCGAGAAGAATTCCTTCAAGCTTGCAATAGGCGAGACCTACAGAGTAATCGAAACTGATTCCTCCGCAAACTATGACTTCTACAATGTTGAGGGCGACGGCTCCTACATCGTAGCAGAAAACGGCAAGGGCGCTTCCATCGCTCTTGGCGCAGACGCTGAAATCACTGTTGTCAACAAGACAAAGGGTGCTTCCCTCACAGTCAGAAAGGCTGTTGTTGGCACAGGTACAGCTACCGACACATTCAGCTTCAAGCTCCAGAAGCTTGAGGGCACCGCATGGACCGATGTTGAGGTATTTGACCTCAAGGCCGGCGAAGCTAAGGACTTTGACGTACAGCTCGGCGACTCCTACAGAGTTTACGAGACTAAGCTTGGTTCCAGCTATGAGCTGACCAACATCACTGGCGGCGATACCAACGTTATCGAAGAGGCTTATGCTGAGGTTCAGATCGATGGCGCAGAGGATATCACCTTCGTTAACAGCGTTAAGAAGGGCTCCATCGTTATCACCAAGACTCTCGTTGATGCACTCAACGCTGATGCTAAGTTTGCATTCACCGTTCAGGCTCAGGTCGACGGCGAGTGGATCACAATCGGCAACGGACTCATCGGCAACGGCGAATCCTTCAAGGTTGACGATATCGAATACGGCACACTCGTTAAGGTTATCGAGGCTGTCGATTCGGCTAAGTACACCACAGTAAGCGATAAGGGCGAAGGTGCAGAGGCACAGCTCACCATTTCCGGCGATGCTGAACTCAACTTCACCAACACCCGCAAGAACGCAACCCTCAAGGTCACAAAGAAGCTTGCTGACGGTTCCTCCAGCGTTGGCGGTTCCTTCGCATTCGAGCTCTTTGTCAAGGAAGGCACTGCATGGACCTCCGTTGAGAAGTTCACACTTGAAGCAGGCGCAACCAAGACCTTCGATAAGCTCTATGCAGGCGCTGACTACATGGTAGTCGAAACCCTCGCTGACGGTTCGAAGTACATCTTCGATAAGGTCGAGGGCGGCAGCTTCACAGAGTATAAGGATAACCCCGGCGCAACAGTTACAGCTTCTGCTTCCGCAGCAGCAAACGTTGTATTCTACAATGCAAACTCTTCCGCTAAACTCGTAGTCGAGAAGATCGTTGTCGGCGATGCCGGTGAGGACACCTTCTCCTTCGAGCTCCAGAAGAAGGAAGGCGCAGCTTACAAGACTGTTGATACCTTCATTCTTAAGGCTGGCGAAAGCAAGACTCTCGACGTCGTATACGGCAGCAGCTACAGAGTAGTCGAATCCAAGCTCGGCGATATCTACAAGCTGACAGCTATTGACGGTGCTGATACTAACAGCCTTGCAAACCGCACTGCTGATGTCCGCATCGTTACCGGCGAAGAGAAGATCACATTCACCAATACTGTCAAGTCTGCAAAGCTGGTCGTTACCAAGGCTCTTGCAGAGGGCAGCAAGGATCTCGGCGAGACCTTCGCATTTGAGCTGTTCGTCAAGGACGGCACCAAGTGGACATCTGTTGAAGAGTTCGAACTCTCCGCAAATGGCAAGAAGGAATTCACAGATCTCGTAGCTGGCAAGGAGTATCTCGTAGTTGAGAAGCTCACAGCTAAGTCCAAGTACAACTTCGTATCCGTTACCGGTGCAACCGTAACCGAGTACAATAACAACAACGGCGGCGCAGTCACACTGCTTCCCGATGTTTCCAACGATGTTGTATTCACCAACATGGTCAAGGGCGCATCCCTCACCATCAACAAGAGTGTTGTAGGCGACGCTAAGGCCGACACCTTCACATTCGACATCTATAAGAAGAACGGCACTAAGTATGACGTCTATAAGAAGGGCGTTGTCGTCACCCCGGGTACTCCGGTAACCTTCACCGAGGGCGTTTCCATCGGCGATGAGTTCAAGATCGTTGAGTCCGGTATGGCAAGCCGCTTCGAGCTCACCGCTATCGCAGGTGCAGACAACAGCGATATGGCTGAAAAGGCTGCATTTGTCAAGATCGGTGCAGACGGCAGCAGCGTAACCTTCACCAACACCGTCAGAAGCGCTTCCCTCAAGGTCAGCAAGGTTCTTGCTGAAGGAAGCAACAACCTCGGCGGCACCTTCACCTTCGAGCTTTACAAGATGGTCGACGGTAAGTGGGAATATGAGAAGAGCTTCGAGCTCGGTCTCGGCAAGTCCGCAACCTTCACCGATCTTATCGCAGGTGAGCAGTATCTCGTAATCGAGAAGCTCGCTGATGGCTCCGTTTATGCATTTGCAAGCGTTGCAGGCGGCACCGCAGAAACCCTTGACGGCTTCAACGGCGCATCCGTTACTGCAGACGCTGATAAGGAAGCATCCATCGTATTCACCAACAAGAATGCAGAGGCTTCCCTCACAGTCAAGAAGGTCGTTTCCGGTACTGCAAACGAGAATATCTTCGCATTCGAGCTTCAGAAGAAGGTCGACGGCAAGTATACCACCGTTGAGGAGTTCAACCTCACCGCAGGCCAGACCAAGGACTTCACCGTAAATTACGGCGATGAGTACAGAGTAGTCGAAGTCGCAGTCGGCGGCAGATACACTCTCACCTCCATCACCGGCGCTGATGAGATCGACCTTGCTGACAAGTACGGCGATGTCAAGATCGACGGCGCAGAGGTCGTAACCTTCACCAACACCGTAAACACCGGTTCTCTCACAGTTACCAAGACTGTTGTTGAGGATATCGATTCCGGCGCAAGCTTCACATTCCAGCTCATGAAGTGGGATGCACAGAAGGAAGAGTTTGTCAATGACGGCGAAGCATTCCAGCTTGCAAACGGCGAGAAGAAGACCTTTGAGGGTCTTGAGTACGGTTCCGTTTACGTTGTTAAGGAAACCGAGAACAGCAGCTACACCACCAAGTATAAGGTTGGTGCAAGCGATGAGGCAGCAGGCCTTGAGGCAGCTTACACCGTAAACGCCAAGGCTGAAACCATCAAGTTCACCAATACCCGTAAGCAGGCTACCCTGACAGTCGATAAGGCTATCACAGGTGCTGACAACGGTTATGAGTTCACATTCCAGCTCCAGCAGAAGGATGGCGAAGGCTGGAAGAATGTCGGCAGCAGCTTCAAGCTTTCTGCAGCAGCAGAGCCCAAGTCCTTCGAGGTCGATATCGATACCAAGTATCGTGTGATCGAGCTTGACACCGGCGACAGCTATGAGTTCGCTTCCGCAGATGTTGACGGCGCATCCGACGAGGTCGTTATCACCGATAACGGCAATAAGGGCGTAGAGTTCACCCTTATCGGCAATGCTGATGTCACCATCACCAACGCTATCAAGAAGACCAAGCTCACACTCAGCAAGAGAGTTGACGGTTTTGCAAACGGCGATACCTTCACATTCACCGTTTCCAAGAACGGCGGCGAGGCTGTTACCTACACCCTCAAGGCTGGCGAGTTCGTTGACATCGACGCTGATTATGAAGATGTATTTGTTATCACCGAAGGCGCTCTCTCCGCAAGATATGTCCTTTCCGGCATAGTCGGCGCTGATTCCGTCGAAGGTGCAACAGCAACCATCGCTATCAATTCCGATAACGAGGCTGTCGAATACACCAACAAGGTCAAGACCGGCGAGATCATCATCAAGAAGAATCTCACCGATATCGCTTCCCCGAACAAGAAGTTCGTCTTTACCGCTGAATACAGCACCGACGGCAACACATGGCAGCCGCTGCTTGACGAAACAAACAGCAGCACCAAGTCGCTCGGCAATGGCGAACAGTGGAAGATCACCGGTATCCAGTATGGTACCATGGTAAGAATCACCGAAACTGTTGACGGCAAGCTTTACACCACCACCAACACCGTTACCTCCGGTGCTGTTGCAACCGTCACAATCGATGACGCTACCGAAACCGTTGAGTTCAACAACGTAAGAAATACCACCAAGCTTTCGGTCTACAAGAAGCTTAAGGACGGCGACGTAAATACCGGCGATGTCTTCAAGTTCACAATCGACGGACCGAACTATGACAACCATGAGTTCACCCTCCAGGTTGCTGAGGGCGACACAACCACTAACTTCGTAGTATTTGACAAGATCGTTGTCGGTGCTGATTACACCATCACCGAAACCGATTCCGGCAAGAACTACACCCTCTATTCTGTAGAGGCTGACGGCGAGGAGATCGCAAACGGCGCTTCCATCAACATCGTTGAGGAAATGAGCGTTGTATTCACCAACACCGTTAAGGCTGGCGAGCTGACAGTCAAGAAGGAGCTCAACGACGATGTCGATCCGAACGCTACCTTCGTTGTCACCGCAACCATCACCGATGCAGAAGGCAATGTAACCACTCAGAGCGGTTCCATCTCTGCAACAAATTCCAAGACCTTCACCGGCATCCCCTTCGGTTCTACCGTAGTTGTTGAAGAGAAGGTCAACGATAAGCTTTACTACACAACCTATAAGGTTGGCGAGAATGCTACCAACTCCGTTGTTATCGCTTCCGATAAGAACGAAATGATCATCACCAACACCCGCAAGACCGCTAAGCTGACCGTTGCCAAGCAGCTTGCTGAAGGCGACAAGGATCTGGGCGAAAGCTTCATGTTCCAGCTTTACGAGCTCAAGGGTGAAGAGTGGGTCAAGAAGGGCGATGCATTCGCTCTTAAGAATGGCGAAAGCAAAGTATTCGATCTGCCTGTAGGCGTTGACTACAAGGTTGAAGAGACCAACACCGGCGATAACTACACCTTCACCGGCGTAACTCCGAGCAACGAGATTAATCTTGCTTCCGATTACACCATGACATTCACCAACTCCATCGCACGTATGGGTATCACCGTCAACAAGATCGTTGTTGGCAGCGGCAAGGCAGATGACGAGTTCACCTTCACTATCGAAGGCCGCGACCTTAAGGAAACCTTCACTCTGAAGGCTGGCGAGACCAAGACCTTCGACGGACTCCAGAAGGGCGACGCTTATGTCATCACCGAAACCACAATGGGCAGCATCTATGAGCTTGATGCTATCTCCGGCGGTACTGTAAACGGCAGAGCCACTACAGTTATCGTTGATCAGGGCGCTCAGGTTACCTTCACCAATAAGGTTAAGGAAGGCGAGCTTACCGTTACCAAGCAGCTTGTTGATGCTATTGCTCCTAACGCAGAGTTTGCTGTAACAGCAACCATCACTGATCTCCAGGGTAATGTAACAACTCAGAGCGGCATCATCTCCGCTACTAAGTCTGCTACCTTCACCAAGATCCCGTACGGTTCTACCGTAGTGGTCGAAGAGACTGTTGACGGAAGCATCTACACCACAGCATACAAGGTTGGCGAGACCGAGACTAATGCAGTTGTTATCAGCAGCGATGCTACAGCAATGGTCATCACCAACACCAGACGTGAGGCTAACCTCACAATCCAGAAGACCGTTAGCGGTCTGATGGACGAAGGCGAAGAGTTCATCATCACAGTTACCGGCGTATTCAGCGACAATGCTCTCGAGCAGACCAAGACCTACTACTTCGCTAACGAAGCAGCAGAGGCTACCGAGACTACTGACGCAAGATATGCAATCGGCACAGCTGTTAAGGTTGACAACGTCCTCTACGGTGCAACTTATGTAATCGAAGAGAAGACCGGCGATGTCAACTACTATGCAACAACTGTTGACGGCGTTCTTGGAACAACCGGCAAGGTCACCGCTACCGGCGACACAGCAGTAGTTGTTAACAACCCGCGTAAGGTTGCTGATCTCACAGTTGCTAAGTCCCTTGAGGCTGGCAGCGAGGATCTCGGCGAAACCTTCACCTTCCAGCTTTACAGAATGCGCAACAACGCTTGGGAAGCTGTTGACGCTGCATTCGAGCTTAAGGCTGGCGAATCCAAGACCTTCACAGATCTTGCTGTTGGATTCACCTACAAGGTAATCGAGACCAAGACCGGCGAAAGCTATCTCTTCGGTTCCGTACCCGAGGGAACAACACTTGTCAATGACGAGGAAGGCATGGGCGCAATGTTCGTGCTTGACAAGACCATGACAGTTGATATCTCCAACAGACGTAATCCGTATTCCATCACCGTTCGCAAGATCGTTTCCGAGGACGGCGGCGATGCAAACGCAGAGTTCACCTTCGAGCTCCAGAAGAAGAACGGCTCCAAGTGGGATACTGTTGAGACCTTCACTCTGAAGGCAAACGGCGACAAGCTCTTCCAGAACCTCACCGAGGGTGATGTTTACAGAGTAGTCGAGACTGATACCGGCGCAGCTTATGATTTCGACAGCGTCACCATCAAGAAGATGGGCGAAAATGACAGCGTTGATAACAACAAGTGCGCAGCAACAGTCACAATCGACGGCGCAGAGGATATCGTATTCAAGAACGTTCCGAAGACCCAGACCCTCGCGGTCACTAAGGATGTCGTCGGCACCGATGATACCACTGCTAAGTTCAAGTTCGAGCTTTGGAAGAATACCGGCAGCGGCTGGACCTTCGAGAAGGACTTCGTCCTCTCCGCAGGCAAGACCGAGAAGATCGACGTCATTTATGGCGTAGAGTACAAGGTCGTTGAGGCAGCAACCGGCGCTTCCTACGAGCTTAAGAAGATCGACGGCGCAGACAGCTATGACCTTGCAAAGGCAAGCGGTACTGTAACAGTCGACGGCGATGAAGAGATCATCTTCACCAACGAGCTTGCAGCCGGCTCCATCACAGTTACCAAGACAGTTACCGGCTACGACGTAAGCAACAGAAGCTTCACCTTCCAGCTTGCAGATCAGGACGGTTATGTAGTAACTGCTGACGGCACCAACGCAAGCGGCAAGTTCTCCCTCAAGAACGGCGAATCCATCACTCTTACCGGTATTCCTTGCGGAACAGTGGTTTATGTGATCGAGGAAGTCGATGCAGAGAACTATCAGACCAGCTACAGCGTTGACGGTTCTGATTACTATACCGGCAACACAACTTCTACAGTTGTTATCGGTACTTCCAATATCGGAATCAGCTTCGTTAACAACTATATCGGCGAAGTCGTTCTGGGCGCATCCAACTCTGTTGATGTTCAGTCCTCCACCACCAAGCCGGTAGTTGACGAAACTCCCGTCATCAATGTTCAGGAGAGCAGCCCGGTAATCAACAAGGTTCTTGGCGATTACGACACACCGCAGACTGGCGACGGAGACATCCCGATGCCGATCATCGTTGCAATGGCTGCATCCGTCATCATCATCCTCTCCTTCGGTAAGAAAAAGAAGAGCGGTTATGGTGCAAGATAAGGACAGCGTAAGCTGAACCTGATCCCCAACTAACAAGGGGCAGAGGCCTAAAAACCTCTGCCCCTTACTTTTTTGAAAAAAAGTAAGACAAAAAACTTTGAGTTTCGAGCTGCGGGAGCTGATATGGGGGATGAGAATGGAGTTGTAAACGGGTGTTGGCGGAAAAAAGACAGAGGAAAGAAATCAGCGGAAAATTGTATAGCAGGACAGATGGGGGTATGTTTTTTGCTTGGGAGGATTTACGAGGGGACAAAGTAAAGCGCGGTAGATTTTAAGAATAAATAATAGATGAAGCTGACTGATGGATGGGCAGGGAAGAGAAAATTTAGGTAATAAAACAGCCATGGGGATAAAAGAAAGGAAAACAAAAAACACGCGCCGTACAAAAAGCAGGAGCGTGTTTTTATATTATGGGGATTGTTATGGAATAGGACGGGATGAGAGCATAAATTTACGAAAGGATATTTACGGTTTGGTTGACAAAAAAGCAAAGAGCGAGGCCGATAACGGTTGGGATAATAACCGAGAGCAAAGTCCAGCCGATACTGCCGGATTCTTTTTTTATGGTCATGAGGGTGGTAGCGCACGGCCAATGCATAAGGGAAAAGAGCATGACGCATACTGCGGTCACCCACGTCCAGCCGTTGGCACAAAGCAGGTCGCGCAGCGAAGCGAGGCTTTCGTATTCGACAAGGGTACCGCCGCAGCTATAGGCCATTAATATGATGGGGAGGACTATCTCATTTGCGGGCAGACCGAGGATAAAGGCGGCTAAAATTACGCCGTCCATGCCGAAGAGTTGGGCAAATGGGTCGAGCGCGTCGGTGATGTGTGCAAGGACTGAGGCATTGGCGATATCGATATTTGCAAGCAGCCAGATGAGAAGTCCGGCAGGCGCGGCAGCAACTATCGCTCGGCCGAGGACGAAAAGGGTACGGTCGAAAATCGAACGGACGATAGTTTTGCCTATCTGGGGTGTGCGGTAAGGTGGGAGCTCGAGGGTGAATGAGGAGGGAGTTCCTTTAAGCAGGGTGAGCGAAAGAAGCTTTGATACGATAAATGTAAGAGCCACGCCGAGAATTATAATTAGGGCAAGCACAAGCGCGGAGACAAATCCGCTTGAAACGGAGGTTCCGGCAGCAAAAAACATCGATGAAATAGCGATAAGGGTGGGGAAACGCCCGTTACAGGGGACAAAGTTATTTGTAACCATCGCGATTATACGCTCTCGGGGAGAATCGATTATACGGCACCCGGTAACGCCGACGGCGTTGCAGCCGAAACCCATGCACATGGTAAGAGCCTGCTTGCCGCACGCGCTGCATTTTTTAAAGCAGCGGTCAAGGTTAAAGGCGATACGGGGCAGATATCCGAAATCTTCGAGCAGGGTGAAAAGAGGGAAGAATATGGCCATAGGAGGAAGCATAACCGATACAACTTGGGTGGTGACGTTGTATATGCCGTCGATAAGCACGCCATGCAGCCACGCCGGGGAATCGGAAAGAAGGCCGGACAGCCATGCGCCGATTTTGGCAAACATGGAGGCAAGAAGCTGGGAGGGATAATTGGCGGCTTCGATAGTCAGCCAGAACACAAGCGCGAGCATCAAAAGCATTATAGGAAAAGCGAAAAATTTGCCGGTCACGACCGAATCAATACGCCTGTCGCGTCGGTCGCTCTGGCCGGTTCGGGTGACGCACAAGGCCGACAGCCTCTCCGCCTCCTTTGCAAGCCGCGCGGCGATAATATCGGCGGCATCGATCGGCTGGTCGCAGCAGACCTCCATTTTTGCGCTGCATTCCTTTGCCGCTTCGCGAAGGAGTGCGGCATTGTCCTGATTAATTCCGAGCCGGAGGAAGATTGAAGAGAGCATCGAGCTGTCCGAATCGAGAAGCCGAAGCGATATCCAGCGCGGATCATATTGGGGACAGATACGCTGTACGGTGGGGGACAGGCAGCCGATTATTCCTTCGATGATGCAGCCGTAATCTATATGTATTGGCTGGTCGGATATGGAGGAAACCTCTATCATAGAGTCGGTAAGGCGGTCAAGCCCATCACGGCGACGGGCGTTGGTAGCGATGACCGGAACGCCGAGAAGCTCCGACAATCGGCGGCAATCGACGCTGACGCCCCTCTTTTTTGCTTCGTCAACGAGGTTTACGCACACGACCGCTTTTTTTGTCACCTCAAGGGTTTGAAGCACAAGGACAAGATTGCGCTCAAGGCAGGTAGCATCGCACACAACCGTGACGCTGTCACGATCGCCGAAGCATATATAATCGCGTGCGACCTCCTCCTCCGCCGAGCGTGCGGTAAGCGAATAACATCCGGGAACGTCGACAAGCTCGATCTTTGCATCGCCCGATGAAAAATGTCCCCTTGCGCTCGAAACGGTTTTGCCGGCCCAGTTGCCGGTATGCTGATGCAGACCGGTGAGGGCGTTAAAAACGGTGCTCTTGCCGACGTTAGGATTGCCGGCAAGAGCTATTGTTATGTTTTTCATACCGATATCCATCCCTTTCTATTTTCTTGTATTTGATGTTCTGACGGTTATTTTACCGGCCTCGCATCGGCGAAGCGCTATAACGCAGCCGCGAACGGAATATGCGACAGGGTCGCCAAGAGGGCTTATATGAAGACATCTGACCGTACAGCCTTCGGTCAGTCCTAAATCCATAAGTCTTTTTCGCTCCTGTCTGTCACATTCAAGCCGCACGATACAGCCATATTCGCCCGGAACAAGACAGCACAGCTTTTGACAGCACATTTTTATCATCTCCCGAATGGTAGATTCCTGCTACTATATTATGTCGGTCGGTGAAACAGGGTTACTTTTTGAGAAAATAATATTTTTTCAAAAAAGGCTTGACAAGTAAAGTTGTCACTGCTATAATAATGACAATGATTCTTGTCAATTTGCAAATGAAAGCTGTCATTAAACACTATTGAAAATTATGAAGGAGTGGATTTGGTATGGTAAATAACCGACTGAGAGAATTGAGAACCCGAAAGGGTCTAAGTCAGCAGCAGGCAGGAAAGCTTGTCGGTGTATCACGTCAGACGATAAGCCGCATCGAAAGACGGGAATACTGCCCGTCGGTAGAGCTGGCGATGAAGCTTGCATCGCAGTTTGATGTAAAGGTTGATGAGCTTTTTGCTTTTGACGGTAATTGATAAAAAGCATAAAGGAGAAAAATTATGCCGCTTAATAACAGGTTAAAGGAATTCAGAGCCCGTATAAACGTAAATCAGCATGAGATGGGACAATTGGTAGGAGTATCAAGACAGACCATCAGCCAGATAGAGCGCGGCGATTATTCGCCCTCGGTCACACTTGCGCTCAAGATAGCCAAGGTATTTGACGCGAAGGTCGAAGATATATTCAGCTACGAAGAGGAATAAATGATATAAATATTACAAAGAGGAGATAAAACGATGACAAATAATACTGAAAATATGACCAAGATCAAAAAAGAGAATAAAAAGGCCGGGGGCTTGTTTATTGTAATAATGATAGCTGCCTTTTTTGTGGGTGTAATTCTGGGTGTCGTTTCGGGAGTGATAGGTGACAACTTTGACGTCGGAATGATAGCGAAGGGCATCTATGATTTTGCAAGAACATATTCACCGCTGATGATGGCGGCATTTGCTCTTGTTTTTTTGACTATTGGTTTTATTGAATACGGCAAGGGCAAAAGAGTTTTCAAAAAATGGGACGGCGAGGACGAGGACACGATAGAAAAGGCCGAAGCGCACATCAGCATAGCATTGATGATTTCTTCGGTTACAACAATAGTTGTATACTTTTTGGCCGGTGTCAGTTTTACGTCCGATGCCGTGTTCAATTTTAACGGATTCTGGGGCATGATAAATCCGATACTCTGGTTTGCAAGCATGCTTTTGACGCTTGTTTTCGTAACCGTTTTACAGAAAAAGGCGGTCGACCTGACAAAGCAGATCAACCCCGAAAAGAACGGCAGCGTTTACGATATGAAGTTCCAGAAAAAGTGGGAGGAGAGCTGTGACGAAGCCGAGCTTATTCAGATAGGCAAAGCGTCCAGAGCATCCTTCAAGGCGGTCAATTCGGCATGTCTCACAATATGGATGGCACTCTTTTTCATCGATATGATCTGGCGTATAGGTATCATGCCGATGGTCGTTGTATGCGTAATATGGCTTGTTTCGGCCATATCGTATTACAGCGCCGCGGCAAAGCTTGCGAAGAAATCCGGCAAGAAATAAAAATATGGTTGAAAGATTGCCGCAAAGATGATATTATATAAAAGAATATAATCATTTTTGAAAGGTAATGAAAAACAGATGAAAAAATCCTTTGATGCGGCAAAAAATAAATTCCTCAACCTAATCGCTGAGGAAGGCTTCACTATGGAAAAGGAAAGCTTTGACGATAACGGTGGGGCAGCTGTTTATAAAAACGATAAGATGAAGCTTCGTCTTGAATTAGGACCGGCTGAAAAGCGTTTTGTGCTCTTCCGCGGCGAGGCTGATGCAGCCGCCGATGATATGGAGGAATACCAGAGCTATCTTTTCGATGTCGATGCCGGCGACGGCGAGCGTCAGGCGGAAAGCGTAGCATACGAATTTGCCGACAATATCGCAACGGCAAAGGCAGCTCCGGTACAGAATACCTACACAAGACAGAAAAAGGACAGAAATGCCGATGAAAGCTCGGCCCCCTTCTTCATCAACCGCATTCCGACGATAATGCCCGAATGCCGCGAGCCGCTTCTCAAGCACAAGGCACATTACGAAGCTCTGCTTCCCAACTTCTTCTGTGAAGAGGTGGTAAAGCCCGCAATGCTGGAGATGCTTCGCCGCGGTGACGATCAGAAAAAGGCAACAGCATTTTTTGAACTGCTTTCCAACCACTATGTCAGCGGTGATCTTAACGTAAAGAGCATTATCGTTCAGACCCTGCTCAACAGCATCACAGGCGAGCGTGATATCGAATATGTCGAAGGCAAGCTTAGCGATGACCTTAAAAAGGCATGGAAGCTTGGAAGAAAATATATCGGCAAAAATGTAAAACCGGAAAAGAAATCGGCGATGGAAAGATTGCAGCAGTATCAGGCATCTACCCTCAACGACGGTACAAGACGCTGATAATTTCATTTTGACCGAAAATAATATTGATGGGGTCATCCCCGATAAAAGAAAGGAACGGTAAATAACATGGCAATAGATCTCACGCCCGAAATGCTTGAAGAATACGCACAGGGTTCCGCTCCCGTTGTTATAAAATTCTTTGCCGACTGGTGCGGTCCTTGCAAGATGTTTGCACCTATCTTTGAAAAGGCCGCCGCAAAGGTGGAAGGCAAAGCGGTTTTTGCACAGGTCGATATCGACGCACAGCCTGCTTTGGCCGAAAAGTTTGAGATTATGAACGTCCCGGCGATAGTTCTTATCAAGAATGGCGAGACTGTAAAGAAGCATAGTGGCATCATGAACGAAAATCAGCTCCTCAAGCTGGTTGAAGAGGCATAATAAAAAACAAATAAACCGCTGTCGTGCCTTGGGTTATAAAGGCTCTGACAGCGGTTTTGTGATTATGAAGTCATTTTAAGCGGCGGCTTTGGTGCTTTGCCGCACAAATGATAAGATTATTCGGAGGGTGCTTTATGCGTACCAATTCAAGATGCATAGCCTGCGTAATAGGCAAGCAGAAAAAACTGATCGAACAGTTTGACGACACCGAAAGAAAGGCGGAATATATAAGGAGGCTGGAGGCGCTGCTTGACGCGCGCGACGGAACCGAATCGACGCCACAGCTTTCGGAGCGTGTAGACAGCTTATACAGGGAATTCTGGGGCAGTGGTGAGGATTACGGCCCGCTTAAGAAAAAATACAACGATCTCCTTCTTGAAAAGGAGGCATCGCTTGACATTCAGATAAGACGCACCGCCGACCCGGTAAGAGAGTGCATAAAATACGTCTGTGCGGCAAATTACATAGATTTTTCGGCGGTTGAAAATGTCAGCGAGGGTACCTTTGAAAAGCTGCTTGAGCGCGCAAAGGGGGAAGAGGTCTCGCCGCTTGAATATGGGTATTTTGTGCAGGATCTCGAGAGAGCGCAGCGGCTTGTTTACCTTACCGACAACTGCGGCGAGATAGTGCTTGACAAGCTTTTTATAAAATTCATAAAGGAAGCCTATCCGAAGCTTGATATCACCGTCATCGTAAGGGGTGCCGACGTTATTAATGACGCAACTATGGAGGACGCGGTGCAGGTCGGACTTACCGATATCGTGCGCTGTATAGGCAGCGGCTGTGCCGTTCCCGGTACGGTGATGAGCCGATTGAGCGCAGAGGCAAGGGCGGTACTGCTCGGTGCCGATGTCATAATCTCAAAAGGGCAGGGGAATTTTGAATCACTCTTCGGTGAAGGGTTGAATCCTTATTTTATGTTCCTTTGCAAATGTGAAATGTTTACCGAAAGGTTCGGGCTTGAGCAATACAGCGCGGTTTTTTCAAAGGAAGAGCGGATAGAATAAAAGCGCAGGTTTGCTAAAAAAACAGAAAGCAAAGAGAGCTATATACCATATTGGTATACAGCTCTCTTTTGATATAATACCGAAAAGTTTATTTTGCTTACATATTTTCTGCCTTTTCGACTGCAGCGATGATGTCCATACCCTTGTAATCCTGTGCGCGGAAAAGACGGCCGCTCTTTTTGTCGTTGACAAATGCGCCGACTACCATGCCGGGGATGGCATCTTCGGGAGCGTTGGGTGCGTTGGGGCCGCCGAGATCGGTTCTGCACCAGCCGGGATCGACGAGGTTTATCATAACATCGGTGCCGTTTGTCTGGGTAGCGAGGTCGTTGGTTACCTTGTCAAGTGCGGCCTTGCTTGCCGAATAGCCGGCCTGATAGGGGTCGTTCATGATACCGCTGGTGGTATTGATGACACGGCCGAATCCGCGCTCGATCATCGAGGGGATAAGACGGTAGCATATCATCATCGGAGCGGTGGTATTTACAACAAAGCTCTTTGTGTAATCGTCGGCGGGAGTATCCCAGATACCGCTGCGATATGCGATCTGGAAGCCGGCGTTATTGAAGAGTATATCGATCTGGGTGCCGTTATTTTCGATGGTATCGAGCATAGCGCCGACCGAATCGAGATCGGAAAGCTCGGCTTCGACGGCATAAGCCTCAACCCCGAGAGCCTTTATTTCATCAACGAGTGTGCCCATGCTTTTTGCGCTGCGGCTGTGAAGAACAAGATTGCAGCCCTGCTGAGCCATAAAGATTGCCATAAGCCTTCCAAGACCGCGGCTTGCGCCGGTAATAAGAGCCCATTTGCCTTTAACGTTTGTCATTGTCACACATTCCTTTCATAGTTCCTGAAGTTTAATTTAAAGGCTGTTTTAAAAAATGTCAATGGTTTTGAATTATTTGTGTTTGTATAAAAATTAAAGGAGGAAAAATACCCAAAAAATCCGTTTGTTATTTGTCATGGTAATGTGTTGACACAAATGGTGTAAAAATATATTATATTAGTATTGTTTGTCGAAAAGAGGTTTGTAAGATGAAAAAAAGGATCGCTATGATCCTTATGGCGATGGTGCTGGCGTCGATCGCCTTGATCCCTTTTGGGGAGGTCAAGGCCGCCGCAACCGGATACTCAAGGATATATGGTCAGAACAGAATAGAAACGGCAATTGCTGTAAGCGATAGGGGATGGAGCAGCGAAAAAAGCAGCTATGTAATATTGGCGAACGGGTTTATGTATCCCGACGCGCTGGCTGCGGTACCGCTCTCGAAGCAGCTTGATGCACCTCTGCTTTTAACAAAGGGTGATCGGCTCGAGGATGCCGTTCTAAAGGAGATAAAATCGCTTGGGGCGGCGAAGGTATATATTCTCGGCGGCCACAATGCGGTAAGTCAGCAGATCGAAAACGAGCTTAAAACACAGGGTCTGGGCACGATCCGTCTTGCGGGCGAGGACAGATTCGGGACATCGGTAGCCATCGCAAAAGAGCTTGAGCGGCTCAGGGGAAAAAAGCCGAGTGCGGTCTTTGGCGTATGTGCGGCGAATTATCCCGATGCGATTTCTGCCGGGTCTGCGGCGGCGCTGTCTGACGGTGTTGTGCTCTATCTGCCTGTTCACGGTCAGCCGGACGAGCTTACCGAAAGCTATATCAAATCGTCAAACTGCAAAAAGTTATATATAATCGGCGGCCCCTACGCGATAGGCGAGGATGTGGAGCAGTATACCGCAGCACTTTGTCAGAAGACGCCCGAGCGTGTTTTCGGTCAGGACAGATACGGAACATCACTTGCCGTGTGCAAAAAATTCGAATCGCTGTATACCGGGGATAAAATGATTTTTGCGACCGGCGCGGATTTTGCCGATGCGCTTGTCGGCGGAACACTTTCGGCAAAGCTCAAGTTGCCCATGCTTCTGCTGTCGGGCGATAAGCTTGCGAGCGGCGCTTATGATTATATCACTAAAAGAGCGCCGCAGACGATTTATGCTCTGGGCGGCCCTTATGCTCTTTCTGATTATGTGCTTAAATGCTATCTTACAAATACGCCGATAACGACTACAACAACGACCACTACCACGACAACCACAACGACAACGAAGAAACAGACCACAACAACGGCAAAGTCGGCCAAGACGGCCTATCTTACCTTTGATGACGGTCCTTCGGGCAACACGACAAAGATACTGAATATTCTGGATAAATACAATGTTAAGGCAACATTCTTTGTAATCTACCGTCCGGGATATGAAAGCACATATAAAAGAATAGTTTCGAGCGGCCACACTCTTGCGCTCCACTCCTACAGCCACAGCTACGGTACGATTTACAAGAGTGAAGCGGCATTCTACAGCGACCTCGGAAAGCTTGAAAGCTATCTTAAATCGGTAACGGGGACAACCCCGAAAAAGATACTGCGTTTCCCCGGCGGTTCCAATAACACCGTCAGCCGCAAGCATTGCAGAGGAATTATGACCACCCTGACAAAATCGGTCACAAACCGCGGATACCGTTATTACGACTGGAATGTTGACAGCTGCGATGCTTTGGAAAATCGTGCTTCCAAATCAAAAATAATCAGCAGCGTGCGCAACGGTATCGGTTCAAAGAAGCAGGTTATGATACTGATGCATGACGCGCCGGCAAAAACAACTACGGTTGATGCGCTGCCCGAAATAATCACGATACTCAAGCAAAAGGGGTATACACTGCTGCCTATTACCGAATCAACGCCGGAGGTTCACTTCAAGGTGGCAAACTGATTCGGAATTGGAAATATATTGAAAAGGATGAGAAAAGATGACAAAAGAAAAGCTGGAAAAAATGCTCAAGAAAGGCTCCGGACTGATAGTTCTGGTGGTAATATTCTTTCTTGCAGCGGCATTGTTTTTGGGGCTCGGTCTTATGACCATGAATGATGTCAAAAACACCAAAACGAAGGAATATTCGTATAGTGCCGATGAGGGCGATTACTGCTCGTTTGAGGTTTGCCTCATCACCAATTATGCCGTAAAAGAGGAAAACGGCAAAATGCGCCTTTATTATGCACAGAATCCCGACGGCGATTGTGTTGCCCTCTGGATGAACGTTGATACATACAAGACCGAGTTCAAGGAAGTTACAAAATGGTACGGATATGAGGAAGACTGGGACAAGACGGTTACCGTAGAGGGAAGCGTTGTAAAAATGGAGCCGGATCTTTCCATGTATGCAACCGAGTATGTAAGAGATTTTGACGATCCTGCACTTAACAGCATGAGAAATCGCAATGTTTATATCAATTGCGGCGTCAATTCCGACAAGCAGGATGCAATAGCCATACTGATATTTGCCGGTGTGTTTGCTGTGCTTGGCGTGCTTAGCATTATTGGTGTAGCCAACAAGAAAAAGAGAGCCGGAAAGACCATCGCAGGTCTTGATGATGCGGCGCTGGATGATGTTCTTGCCGATTACAACGATCCCAACACAGTCAAGCTTAATAAAAAAGGAACCGTGGCACTTGGCAGCAAGTACATCTTTATGCTCAATAACGGCACTATAATTCCTTATGAGGATGCGCTCTGGATATACACGGTAGTAAACAGAACAAACGGCATCGCAACAGGACAGTCGCTCAACCTGCGCACCGCTGACAAAAAGACCTATATGCTGACATCTCAGGCAGTAACAAATAAGGGATCGGCAAAGATAGAGGAGTATATGAACATTATCGCCCAGCACAACCCGAATATCCTTGTAGGCTTTGATTCGATAAATAATTCGCAATACAAGGAAATGGTAAAACAGCGCAGCGCAAAATAATGTATGAGCCCGAAGCAAAACGCTTCGGGCTTTATCTTTTATCCAAAAATCAACAGATATGTTTTGCGAAACGGTTATTATGTACGAAGATTGATATATCACAGGTGATTTTACATAGATTTAACAAAGTGGCGTTTTAGATTTTACATTGCATAGGTAGAATAACATCGATTTAACTTGCAAAGAAAAGGACGTAGTCGAAAATGACAATTTTTTCGGTAATAACCCTCATAGGAGGTCTGGCATTTTTCCTTTACGGAATGAGCGTCATGTCAGACGGACTTGAGAGAATGTCGGGCGGTAAGCTTGAGCGTTCGCTTAAAAAGCTGACCTCCAACCCGTTCAATAGCCTGCTTCTCGGCGCCGGTATAACCATCGCGATACAGTCATCGTCCGCGCTTACCGTTATGCTTGTCGGTCTTGTCAATTCCGGCATAATCAATATCGGTCAGACGGTCGGAGTCATAATGGGCTCCAATATCGGAACAACGCTTACGGCGTGGCTTCTCTCACTTGTCGGTATCGAGACCGATAATGTTTGGATAAAGCTTTTAAAGCCGGAAAACTTCTCGCTTATTTTTGCATTTATCGGAATACTGCTGATAATGCTTTCAAAGAAGGCAAAGCGCAAGGATATCGGTGCTATCTTTGTTGGCTTTGCGGTTCTTATGTTCGGTATGGAGCTTATGGGCGACGCTGTAAGCCCGCTTGCCGATATGCCGGAATTTTCCAGCCTTCTTACCGCCTTTGAGAATCCGATTCTCGGTGTACTTGTCGGCGCTATTTTCACCGGTGTTATCCAAAGCTCTGCCGCATCTGTCGGTATTCTTCAGACGCTGGCTCTTACCGGAAAGATAACCTACGGAATGGCGATCCCTGTTATTATGGGTCAGAATATCGGCACCTGCGTTACCGCGCTTATATCAAGTATCGGTGTTTCAAGAAATGCCAAGAAGGTTGCTGTTATACATGTTGCCTTCAACCTTATAGGTACCGCGTTGTGTCTTGGTATATATTACGGACTTGATTCTTTGTTCCATTTTACCTTTGAGGATATGACGATAGGTGCGCTTGGTGTTGCAGCAGCTCACAGCATATTCAATGTTGTAACGACAATAATGCTTCTGCCTTTCTCCAAGCTGCTTGTCAAGCTTGCAAACCTTATTCTTCCCGACAGCAAAAAGGCTGCTGCACAGCAGCCGGCGGCACTTATCGACGACCGTCTGCTTGCAACTCCGTCGGTAGCGATTTCCGAATGTGATTCGCTTACCTCCAAAATGGCAAATATCGCCCGTGATACACTCTACAAGGCTTTTGCTACGATTGGTAATTATACCGAGGAGGGCGCAAAGGAGATATTCGACAACGAGGATGTGCTTGACCGTTACGAGGATGAGCTCAGTACTTGCCTTGTAAAGATATCAGCGGACAAGATCTCCGATTCCGATTCAAAGCGCGTTTCAAAAATACTCCACGCGATAGGCGATTTCGAACGTCTTGGCGATCATGCGGTCAACATACTCAAGGTTTCCAAAGAACTCTATGATAAGGGCATAACATTCTCCGAAAGCGCCGACAAAGAGCTTAAGGTCGTTATCGCTGCTTTGACCGAGATACTTGACCTTACAACGAATGCGTATAAAAATAATGATCTTAATGTCGCGGCCAATGTTGAGCCGCTCGAACAGGTAATCGACGGTCTGGTTGCCGAGATAAAGGACAATCACATAAAGCGCCTGCAGTCGGGCAGCTGCACTATAGAAATGGGCTTCATTCTTTCGGATCTTTTAAATAACTGTGAGCGCGTTTCTGACCATTGCTCAAATGTTGCCGTATCTCTCATTGAGATATCGCACAACACCTTCGACACCCACAAATACCTCAACGCCGTCAAATACGGCAACCGCCGCTTCAATGAGGTGTACGACAAGTACAGCACACAGTATTCGATATAGGCGGCGAGAGGATAATAAAAAAGCAAAAGAAACCAAAAAGTTTTGCGTATAAATAACAGCACAGCCGGAGCATTTCGCTCCGGCTGTGCTGTTTTGCCATATATCACTTGTTAATATAAGCTTTTATTAATCCCAGAAGACTATGAAATCAAGGAAGTTATTCCAACCTTCTTCGTTGAAGCCGATTTCGATACCTACGGAACCGCCGATACCTACAGCAGCACCGCCTTCCATGACGAATTTGCCATCTTTTACTCCGATTTCGCCTTCGACACCGACTGCTCCGGCATAACCGCCGGCTGAAAGTGTGATCTCAAAACCGAGGAAGTTTATTGTACCTTCGACTTCGCCTTCGGCAGCAGAAAGCATCAATTCGCCGCTCGCATTCAACTCAACGCCATCTTTGCCAATAGAAAATTCTGCGGATCCTTCCGCTCTTGCGTTACCCACAGATCCTTCGGCTGAACCTTCTAAACCAAGCATATCATCGCCGACTCCTGCGCTTGCATCGCCGTAAAGTGCTGAAACACCTACACCGCCGTTGAGTTCAGCGTTTATGAATTGTAATTCTTGACCTGTTTCATAGGAATAGCCGCTACCGTCTTCGTTCTTGTAATATTTCCACCACTTTTCGAAGTCCATGAAGTAGAATTCGGATTCTCCTTCGACATAGCCGTATCCGGCGTAGCCGTTTACTTCAGCGTAGCCGTTTTCACCTTCTGTTCTGGCTCCGACATTGGCGAGGTGGCCATTTAGGTCAAAGGAGCCGGGGTCTGTTTCGAACTCGTAACCCGGGCCTCCGGCATATGTATTGGGAGTAGGATCTACCCAATAAGCATAAAGGGTCATGTCTTTTGTTACTATGAGAGAAGGAATGACCAATAATCCGCCGTCAGGCTTTGTATAGAAACCGCCGAGCTGGGTATTCTGTCCAGTTCCGGTTCCCTGCGCTCCGATTACGCCGATAGGCTGACCATAATATCTTGTTATTTTAGAGGGAGAGAGTGTGCCGCCATTGGCGTCAAGCGTAATGGTTATCTCGTGTCCGTACTGCTTTACCGAAACTGTGCATGATGCTTTGCCGTCGCTGGTGGTAAGAATAACTATACCTTCGCGAGTTGAAGCGGAGTTGTGCGCGGGGGCATAGATATGCAGCGAGTTGTTGCCGGTTCTGCGTGCGATCAACCAGGAACTGAAGTGAGAAACTCTCCAGTTTTTATCGGTGGTGATAACACCCAATGTTGTTTCGGAGGCCTTGCCCTTCAGAGCGACCTCTTTCAGGTCGGTCTTTATGGAATGGCCGTTTTGGGTAAAGGTTACGGTTTTTGCGACATTGCCGCAATGGATATAAACAACGCCTGTACGGGGAGAACCGGTGGTGTTTTCCTCTGCATCTACGGTAAAGGTGTTACCCTTCTGAGTTACCGTGAACCAGTTGCAGCTCTCGCTGAACGATGTGGTGCCGGTCTTAAGATGGGCTGTGATGGTATTGTCTTTTACACCATCGGGGTCAAACGAGTTGGAGGAAACGGTGATATCCAAGGTGTTGGCAAGCTGTTCAACTTCGAGCGTTTTTATACCATCCTGAGTAGTGAGGGTGACTGTGGCCGTTCTGCGGTAAGGATCAATATTAGGTTTAACGGAAATGAGGAATGTATAGTTGCTGGTTTTTGCAACCGACATCCAATCGCAATCCTCTGAAACCTTCCATGTGCCGTATGCCGACGGAACGCTTATTGTATGGTTGGAGCCCTCTGCGGCAGCGGTGATCGAGCCGATAGAGGCGGGAGTGGAATAGGGATTCTGTGTAAAGGTAACGGTTTTTGTTATATTTCCGCAATGAATGGAAACAACGCCTCTGCGGGGTGCGCCGGTGAGGTTCTCATCGGCGGTAACGGTATAGGTGTTGCCCGTTTTGACTACTGTAAGCCATAATGCGCCTGTGGAAGCGCTGGTTGCACCGGTTTCTGGTTTGGCTGTGATAACAGCTGCGCCGCCGCCGGGGAGGAATGAATTCTTCGATGAAGTGACCTGCATGGAGTTTGCCGACTGTGTAACGGTTACGGTTGCAAATACGCCGGCCGATTCAACGGTAACGGTACCGGTTCTTATGTTGCCATTGACATTGGGCTTTGCGGAGATATTAAAAGTATAGTTGCCGGTTCTTGTGGGGGTAATCCATGCGTCGGCCGAGTATACCTTCCATCCGTTGTAGGAGGAGGAAACGCTGACCGGAACCGCCGCACCCTTTGCGTTGGTTTTTACTGCATCGATTCCGACCGAAAGGGTGTGAGGCTCCTGAGTAAAGGTAATCTTCTGGCTCATGTTGCCGCAGACGATCAGAATACTGCCCGTACGCTCGGCACCTGTGAGGTTTTCGGTTGCCTTTACGCTGAAGGTGTTGCCGTTTTTGGAAGCAGAGATCCAATCCGTCTGGGGCTGTGCGGAGGCGGAGCCTGTAAGAAGCTCGGCGGTGACGGTAATTGCGGCACCGTTGGCGGCAAATGTATTCGACGCCGCGCTGACGGTCATGGTGTTTCCGCTCTGGTTAACGGTGACAGTCTGCTTGACGCCGGCCGATTCTACTGTAACAAAGCCCTTTCTTGCATAGGAATTGATGTTGGGCTCTACGTTAATGAAGAAGCCGGTAGCGCTGTTTCTTCCTGCGGTAATCCACGAATCAGCGGAAGATACCTTCCATCCGCTGTAGGAAGAGGTAACGCTTATGGTATGCGAACCGCCCTTTGCGGTATCGGTAGTTGTGCTTGTGTTGACCGAAAGGGTGTGCGGATTCTGGGTAAAGGTAACTTCTTTAGTTATGTTGCCGCATTTGACGGAAACGACACCTTTACGCGGTGTACCGACAAGGTTTTCGCTCGCCTTTACGGTATATGTACCGCCGTTCTTTGTGACGGTAAGCCAATCGGCGCTGGTCGAAGCGGAGGTAGTGCCGACAAGGGATTTTGCGGTAATTGTGTTTGTGCCGCCTACAGCAGCAAACGAATTCGAGTTTGTTGTTACGGTCAGGGTGTTTGCGGCCTGTGTAACCTTTACGGATTTTTTGGTTCCGCCCGATTCAACGGTAACATAGGCTGTTCTTGTGCTTCCGTTGGGGTTGGGCTGGGTGGCGATTATAAATGTGTAATTGCCGGTTTTGGAAGCGGAAAGCCAATCAGAGCTTTCGGAAAGGCTCCAGGAACCATATTCGGAGGATACGCTTATGCTGTGCTCGGAGCCTGTTGCATCTGAAGATACTGTACTTGAGCCGAGATTAAGCTCATACGCCTTTTGAGTGAACTTGACGGAAGCAGACATATTGCCGCTGCTGAAATAAGCGGTGGCGGTTCTGTCGGAACCGGTAAGGTTTTCGGATAGTACGGTAACCTTGTAGCTTGAGCCGCTGCCGGTCATCCTGAGCCAGTCGGAGCTGCAGCTTGAGCTCTTGACAGAGCCGCGTCCTATGCTGACGCTGATGGTGGCCGTGCTGCCCTTTGCCGAGGCGGAGAAGGTTTTGTTGGAGGCGCTGGCAGACATGCTGTTTGCATCCTGGCTTACGGTTATGCTGCCGCTCTTTAACGAACCATTTACATAAACTGTAGCAGTTCTTTTTGATGCCGTGTCGTTTTCGTAAACATTGATTACAAATCTGTGTTCACCTGTTTTACTTACACTCAGCCAGCTGGCACTCTCCGAAGGCGACCAGGTGCCGTAGGAAGCGGGAACATCAATGTAGTGAAGTCCGCCCACGACGTCTTCGTGCACTGAAGTTACCATGTAGTTTGCGCTTACGGTAAGAGCACCGAAGGACGCGGTCATGATGAGCAGCAGGGATAGGAATACAACTGTGATTCTAAATTTGCCCGTTCTTCTTGTTCTTGAATTTGACATGTTTTACCCCCTGATTTTAGCGTTTTCCATGGCCGATTGGCCATGGCGGTCATTATTCCATATAATTGGAATAAAATACCTATTTAGATATAAGATAAATAAAAATTTGATGTTTATCAATTAACATAAAATTAATCTCCGTTTTGCTGAATTTTTGTGGTAGGTTTTTGGGAGAATATGACAAAATTAGGTGATAAAAAATAAAAAGTGACAAAAATAAAACAATCTTTTGTGCGGTGATGACATAAAAGATTGTTTTAACAAAAGAGCCGAAACGCAAATTGCGTGTCGGCTGAAATGGACTGGGGTGACAGCGGAAATCAGAAGGTGAAACTGTAGCCGCCTATTTTGACTGTGACCTTGATGGAAACGTCATTAGTGCCGATGAAATTATTTTCTATGCGAAGCTGGTCGCCTTTCTCGGCAAGCTTGATGCCGGAAGCGGTTATCGTTGCGGATTCGACATATACGACGGAGGATGTTTGGGTTATGATATCAGTGGACATCTCTTCTTCGATAGTGTATCCGTCGCTCATTGATGCGTTAGCCCCATCAAAGACTTCGACTGCACCAACGAAAACCTTTGCTGTTATATTTATGGGTTTTCCGACGACAGGGATCTTTTCGCTGAGATCAATGACTGTACCGACAAGGAAATCCCCAAGTTTATAAGCCGCTTCGCCTACTTTGTTATTCACTTCCGCTTTGATTATTGGCTCCATCGAGAACGGACTGCTTTTAGCTGTATATTTGCAGGTGATATCATCTATGCTGAGGCTATTTGCAGAATAGTCAGATGCATAAACGACTTTTATTCTTGCAGCTGTTGCGTCATGCTCGACCTCGAAAATAATATAGTCGGTCGAAAGGGTCATTGTTGGATAGTAATCACCGGATAAACCGCAGCCGGTGGCCTGACATCTTGTAACGACATAAGTGTTATTGTCAATATGATGCAGCTTGGTACCGAGGGTGAAGAACTCCAGTTCTGTGATGTATTTGTCATAACTCGATGGGTCGACAAGGGCGCGGTTGAGGCATGCGGTTCGCTGACCGCCGTTGTTTCGCAGCTGGGTTTCGCCCGGACCATACTGCTTTATTGCTACCGAACGGGTTTTGCCGCTATTGGATTGGAAAACGACGGATCCGTTTCTTTCGGAGCCGACAAGCTTCCATGAGCCGGGGTTCTGGGTGAAGTTATCGCCGACCACGATAAAGAGTTCATAATAACCGGCTGAGCCTCCGGTAACCTCTGTCTTGGTATCTGCATTGTACACCTTGATCCACGGTGTGCTGCCGCGAACCGTCCAGTTTTCGCTGCAATAAACGGCGATAGTGTAATCGTTCGGTACAGCCCATCCGACGACATTGGGGGATAGCGATGCGCCGGTTCCGTTTGCGCTGAAGGAATAGGTGTAACTTCTGTTGACAATAGAGCCGTGTTCTGTGGTCAGGAATTTCTCACCTTGGCCATAATATATTTCGCTTGCTGCGGCGTTAAGCTCAAGCACGGAATATTTCCAGCGAGCATAAAGCGTCATATTGTCCTTAACGACAGTATCAGCGGAAACTCTTGTGCCGCCTTCGACCGCGGTATACCAGCCGGCAAAGACATACCTCTCGTCGGGAACCTTCGGAGCAGGTATGGTTCCAAGCTTATCGCCGTAATATCTGGTGAAAGAAGTTGTTGATACTGAGCCGCCGTTGGCATCCAGCTTTATTGTGAGTGGGATTCTTTCCTGATTTACGGTAACGGTGCAGGAAACTCCGCCGCCGGAGATAGTGACCGTTCCGGTACGGGCTGACGTTGTAGTGTTTTTGTCGATAGATATGAGGAAGGTGCAGGTTCCGGTTCTTGCTGCAGTCATCCAAGAGCTGTTATCGGATAACGTCCATGCATCATAGGTAGAGGTTACGTTCAGTGTAGCGGTAGAGGCGTTGCCGCTGCGGGAATACTGTTAAGGTCAACCTTGATTACATGGGCAGTCTGATTAAAGGTAACAGTTTTGGTTATATTTCCGCAGGTGATGGTAACATTACCTGAACGCGCTTTGCCGGTAGTGTTGGAGGCTGCTTTAACGGTATATGTATTGCCGCTCTTTGTTACCGTGAGCCATGCTGCGCTCGTTGAATAAGAGGTCGAGCCGGTAAGCGGTTTTGCGGTTATGGTGTTGGTTCCGCCGCCGGGAGCGAAGGAAGTGGAGCTTGCAGTAACGGTCATGCTGTTTGCAGCCTGATTGACCGTGAATGTCTTTTTGACTCCGGGGGCTTCGACGGTGACGCTGCCGGAGCGGGAAGTGCCGTTAATGTTTGGGGTGACAGAAATTATAAAGGAGTATGAGCCCGTTTTGGAAACGGACATCCATGAGGCGTTATCCGAAACGGTCCATCCGCTGTAGTTGGAGGATACGCTGATAGTATGGTTGGAGCCAGCTGCTGCGGCAGAGGCCGAAGAGGAGCCGAGCGTAAGAGTATATGGATTCTGCTTAAAGGTAACGGATTTGGTTATATTTCCACAGGTGATGGCAACAACACCTGAACGTACTTTGCCGGTAGTGTTGGCTGCCGCCTTAACGGTATAGGTGTTGCCGCTCTTTGTTACCGTGAGCCATGTTGCAGCGGTGGAATAAGAGGTCGAGCCGGTAAGCGGTTTTGCGGTTATGGTGTTGGTTCCGCCGCCGGGAGCGAAGGAATTGGAGCTTGCAGTAACAGTCATGCTGTTTGCAGGCTGGCTGACAGTTACGGTTTTCTTGACTCCGGCGGAAGTAACAGTAACAGTTCCGGTTCTGGAAGAGCTGTTTGTATTGGCTGCTGCGACGATTTTATATGAAGAAGTTCCGGTTCTGGAAACGGATATCCATGAAGCGTTATCGGAAACCGTCCATCCGCTGTAGGAGGATGACAGGCTCATATCATGGGTCGAGCCGCCGACCTTTGCGGATACCGACGTTGAACCGAGCGTAAGGGTATACGCGCTCTGCTTGAAGTAACGCTTTTTGTTATACTGCCGCATTTTACGGTGACGGTGCCCGAACGGGATGAACCGGTGAGGTTCTGAGCCGCTTTGACGGTATATTTATTGCCGCTCTTTGTAACTGTAAGCCACGATGATCCGGTTGACGCAGAGGTCGAGCCGGTAACGGGCTTGGCGGTGATGGTGTTTGAGCCGCCGACAGGTGCAAAGGAAGTGGAGCTTGTGGTAACAGTCATGCTGTTTGCACTTTGCTTGACCGATACATATCTTTTTGTTCCGTTGGCGTTGACGGTGATCGTACCGGTTCGGGAAGATGCACTTGTGTTAGCCTGAACGGAAACAACAAAGGAGTAGTATCCTGTTTTGGATACCGACATCCAGGAAACATTATCAGTAACCGTCCAGCCCTTGTACGACGACGAAACGCTTACCGTAGAAGTGGTGGCAGAGGCCTTCGGATATAAACTGGATGAGCCGAGCGAGAGCGTAGCGGCAGCGTTGGCGGTTAATGCTCCGAAGGACGCTGTCATCAGGGTTAGGAAAATTAAAAAGAATACGGTTATTGCCTTGAATTTGCTGAACTTTTTGGCTTTTGCGTCTGACATTATTCTTCCTCCTCAACAGATTGATTGCTTTCGCAAAGCGCGGTCGGGTTTGCGCTTGCCTATACAAAATCCTTCTCCTTTCGAGGCGATTGTAAAGAAAAATTTGACATTTGTCAATAAATCTGCAATATCTTCACGAAAAGTTCAAAAATGTAAACGGTTTCAATGGCGACATTTACATAAAAATAATTGAAAAGACACAGCGTGAAGAATAGCATGGCGAGGGATAAAAACAAAAAAGCCTGATGCACATCTGTGCATCAGGCGGATAGGATTTCTTTATTTTTTGAGCTTGTTTGCGATGGCTTCGGCGCACTGGCGGGCGTTGAGTATTCCGCCGCCGAGGTCGATGCCTTCTTTTTTGAGCAGGGCGGCAAGCTCGCTTGCCTGAGGTACGTCCAGACGGTGGTCGCGAAGCAGCTCGACCTGAGAGAAGATGTCGACGGGGGAGCCTTCGGTAAGGATCTCGCCGCTGTCGATTATCATAACACGGTCGGCCTGTGCGGCCTCGTCCATGTAATGGGTGATAAGGACGATGGTTATGCCCTTTTTATCGCAGAGCGAGCGGATGGTGGAAATGACCTCGCTTCTGCCTTGGGGGTCGAGCATGGCGGTCGGCTCGTCAAGCACGATACATTCGGGCTGCATGGCTATTATGCCGGCGATGGCTATGCGCTGCTTCTGACCGCCCGAAAGCTTGTGCGGTGCGTGGCGGCGATGCTCGTACATTCCGACGGCGCGAAGTGCATCATCGACGCGGCATCGCAGCTCCGGATTGGGGATTCCTAAATTTTCCGGGCCGAATGCAACGTCCTCTTCGACTATGGAGGCGACGATCTGATTATCGGGGTTCTGGAAAACTATTCCGACGGTGGTTCTTATCTGGGTTAGGAGCTCTTCGTCGGCGGTGTCAAGACCGTTTACATATACCTTTCCGCCCGACGGAAGCAATATGGCGTTCATGTGGCGGGCAAGGGTGGATTTGCCCGAACCGTTGTGGCCGACGACGGCCAAAAATTCGCCCTTCTTTACCGAAAGGCTGACGTTTTTCAAAACAGGCTTTTCTCCCTCTTCATAGGAGAAAACAAGGTCTTCTATTTTTATGATATCCTGATTCTGACTCATATTAATCATATTCCCGTGTTAATTGTATTCTTTGTGCGGCGCTTCCGAAGATACCAGCCGGCATCCCAGACAGACGTGAGAAAATTTCACGCCGTCGGGATAGCTGTTGCGCCATCTTTCGCCGCATTGGGGGCAGACATCGGAAACGCGCTCGTATTTATAATATATCGGATAGTAGACGGGGATCCCGACCGCCTGCTCTATCTGACCGGCTAAAGCGCGGCCGGCGAGCGAGAGGGTGGAAACACATTCGTGAAGCATCTGATATGATTCGTGGCCGTCAATGCTGTCTATGCCGATGAGGCACTGATAGAGATAGGCGCGGTAAAGCCTTCTCCAGCGAAGTACGTCATCAAACTCCATATCGCCGGCGTGGCGCACAAGCCTATACAGCGGTATGCTTGCCATGCAGTCGCCGCACTGGACGGGAGTGCCCTCCCATTCGGCGCAGGGGTTGAGCACAAGATGGCTTGGCTGCCTGCATTTGCAATGATGGTGCAGCGGGTCGTGACCGACGTTGGAAAACTGGGGCAGTCCGTCCGACATATCAAGCAGTCTGGAAAGCGCCTTTTTTGTGTCGTATGAAAAATTGTGTTCGGTTATCGCGCGCTCGTCACAGGCGATTATGCGGCAGATATATGAGCCGTCCTTATCCTGTGTTATCTGCGCGCCTGTTTCAAGCGCAAGACCGTTGCGCGCAAGCTCGGAAAAGAAGGTTTCAAGCGCTTCGATATATTGAAGCGAAAACCGTTTGCGCAATTCCGGGGCGATAGGCGCCGGCTTGAATCTGAATTCTGTGATCTCCAAAAGGGCAGACCTCCACTTTTCAGGTTATCCTTTATTTTATCAAATGCACCGCATATTGTCAAATTCAAATTGCATATTGCATAGATATGGGATGACAATATATATGTAATACAGGAGCGCATTAAGAAGCCCGATGAAAAAATTTCCAAAGCTTTTGATGATTCTATTGACATATTGAGGACGTCAAAGTATAATAGGCTTGACAATTTAGTGGGGTGCTGGCCTTGAGCCGGCTGAGATTCCGATAGGAAAACCCGGGAACCTGATCCGGATAATGCCGGCGTAGGAAATTTTGTATGTCTGTACACGTCAGGGTATCCCGGCGTGCTTTTTTAAAGCCTTTGATCGGTCCTTTCGGGTTGGCGCTCCGCACAAACTGAAAGGATGATATGCATGAAAAACGCAACAAAAACAAGAAAACTCGTAACATCGGCGCTTATGGTCGCTCTGGGTACCGTACTCAGCATCATATCCATTCCGCTGCCCTTCGGCGGCTCGGTCACCTTGGGCGCGATGGTTCCGCTGGTGATCGTCGGCCAGCTGTACGGCATGGGCTGGGGATTTTTCGCAAGCACCGTTTACGGTATACTCCAGCTTGTTTTGGGACTTGACAATTTTGCTTATGCAACAACTCTTGCCGCTGTTATTATTATAATCCTTTTCGATTATGTTGTGGCTTATGCGGCTATGGGCTTTTCCGCTTCAACATATAAGATGAAGAATAAGGCTGTTTCTGCCGGTCTTGGTGCGGTTATTGGCTGCTTTGCAAGATTCTGGCTGCATTTTGTCAGCGGCGCCTTTGTATGGGGCGAATGGGCCGATGTTACCGCGCTGCCGACCTTCCTGCAGGATAGCTTCCTTGCAAATGAGGACTGGCTTATCTATTCATATTCCTTCTTCTACAACCTTTCCTATATGCTGCCCGAGACTATCCTTACGGCTATAGCTGCCGCTGTGATATGTCCGCTGCTTTATAAAAAGGGACTGGCAAAAAACAATTAACCGAAAGGATCGTTATATCCATGACCTACAGCTATAAGACGAACGGGACCTGCTCTTCCACCATCACATTTGACTGCGGCGATGACGGACGCGTGACAAATGTGCGCTTTACCGGCGGATGCAACGGCAACCTCAAGGGCATTTCGAAGCTTGTCGAAGGCTTGACCGTTGATGAGATAATCGAAAAGTGCGCCGGTATAACCTGCGGCTTCAAGAAGACATCCTGTCCCGATCAGCTTGCAAAGGCTGTAGCACAGGTAAAAAAACAGGGCTGAATTTAAAAGCGGCACCGCAGATTCACGGCGTATTGCCGCGTCCGAAATCATGCGGTGCCTTTTTTATTTATATTATAAATCTGCCGTTCGGCGGGGTTATTCCGCAGGCAAGCATTGCCGCGGCGGTCAGCATTATTATATCGCTGCTGTACGGGGCGGAAAGCTCTATCGCGATCTCGCCCTCATCCAGCTCGCCGCATGGGAGCTCGACCGACCGCTGTATGCATACCAGCGCGCTTTCCGAAGAGATGCTTGAAAGGGTAAGGGTGTCGCGCGGGCTCATCGAACAGCATATGGCCGGATTTTGACATCCGCGAAGCAGTCTGCGCGAGCGTCGGCTGTCGGAAAGAAGTACGGGAACGATTCCCTCGGACAGTCGGATATGTTTTGCGCATGCCGGAGGATCGTAAAGCAGAAGAACCCCGGTCGGGGCGCGATAATCGCTGAGCTGTTTTGTGACCACCATCGCATAATCGGCACCGCCGTCGGGAAGGTTTATACCGTCCGAAGAAAAGACGGTCGTACCGCCGTGATGCGAACAGGCTCGGCAGAGCGAACCGGCTATTTTATCCGGAGTCTGTGAAAGCAGGACGACCGGCGTCATTGTCAGCATTTCTCTCCCTTCGCTGCGTTCAAACGTATTATGCGGAGCAAATCCGCGATTATACGGGTACTGCTGCGATCGGTGATAAATAAAAATGAAAAGGAAAGTGATCTGTATGAAAAAACGGCTTGCCCTTTTGCTTGCGCTGCTGATGCTTTTAACTGCGGCGTTCTCGCTTTTTGCCGGCTGTGACGCCCGTGAATCGATACCCTCCGACGGGTATGATGTCCAGACCTATCAGACCGATGAAAACGGCCTTGTGGATCTGCCGACCGTTCCGTCCGAGGAAACAGGCGGCGCGACAACTCCGCCGTCCACGGCTCCTCCGACAACCACAACCACTACAACCACCGCAGCGCCGACAACCACGACCACAACTACTACCACCGCGGCGCCGACTACCACCACAACCGCACCGCCGACTACAACTACCGCATCAAAGCAGCTTGATGTAAACGGCACATATACCACAAAGGACGATGTTGCCCTTTATATCCACCTTTACGGCGAGCTTCCGCAGAATTTTATAACCAAAAGGGAAGCACAGGCTCTTGGCTGGTCGGGCGGCGGACTTGACAAGTACGCATACGGAAAATGCATCGGCGGCGACCGTTTCGGCAATTACGAAGGTCTTTTGCCAAAGGCTTCGGGAAGAAGCTATACCGAATGTGATATAGACACTCTGCACGCAAAATCGCGCGGAGCAAAGCGGATAGTTTTCTCAAATGACGGTCTTATTTATTATACCGACAATCATTACGAAAGCTTTACACGGCTTTATTAAGGAGGCTGGGCGATGAAAACAGTTGTTATTGACGGCGGCAGAATATATGACCGCGAAAGCGCTCATAATTATATCGCCGAAAGGCTCGGTTTCCCCGATTATTACGGCAAAAACCTTGACGCGCTGCACGATTGCCTCTGCGAGATGGGCGAGGACGTCAACATCGTCATCTACCGCAAAGAGCGGCTTGTCGATTCGCTGGAGCATTACGGCGAGATAATGCTGGAGGTTTTTGAGCACGCGGCACAGGATAATATCCATATAACACTGGCCTTTGACGGCGAATAAGAATCAGCGGCTTTGCAGTTCGTAAAAACGGATTGCAGAGCCGTTTTTGTCTGTTTTGGTAACGCACGGTTAATGTTAGGCCTTTATAATAATAGGGCATGAATTATTTAATATTAATAAGAAATTGCGCAAGGGGTAAGTGCCCTTGACATGGGGGGATTGAGCATGATATAATCCGATTGTTGGATATATATAACAAATATTGCCCCGCGAGTGGAGAATAATATATTATTTTGAAAGGATAAAAGAAAAGTGAATAACGATTTCAGAGATAAGATAAACAAGGTCAGAAACAGCAAGAATCCTTTGGAAAATGCTACCGCAGGAAGAAGGGCCGCCTTTATCGTTCTGGCGATAGTGCTGTGCGGTATCGGCGCGCTTATGACATTTATGACCGAAACGGTCATGGGTACGATGAAGATCATACTTGGCGGACTTATTCTCGTATGCGGTGCGGTGCTGGCCTTTATCGGATACAGATCGCGCACCGGTGCGAACGATAAAGCCGATAAGCTGGCGATGGTAAAAGTAGTGGGCGGCGGAATTATCGCGCTGTGCTCGCTGTTTGTTTTCTTTGGAAATGCCGTGACTGCGCTGATAGGTCTTGTACTTGGCGGCGTTATTATAGTAAAAAGTCTGTTTGCTCTTACCGCAGCCGTCAAGGTCATGAAATTCGGCGGCGGAAGCCGCGGCGGCATACTTTTTGCGATTTCGGTAATAACGGCTCTCATCGGAGTATACCTTCTGCTTTCGATGGGTGGCACAAAGCCCGAGGAACGCCTTTTTGTCGGAGGAATTATGGTCATGGTCGAGGGTGTGCTCGATTTTGTATATGCTTTGCTGATGCCCTACACACAGAAGATCAAGGACGCAAAAAACAACTAAATGCCATTTGGCGAAAGGAAGGTTTTTATGAAAAGAATTCTGGCAACCATTCTTGCACTGATGATGCTCCTGTCCCTCTTTGCTGTGGCGGGATGCGATGAGGCAGAAACCCCCGACACCGACGCTCCGGCAGATGAGGTTGTCGTACCGGCAGAGCCCGCATACGGTCAGCTCAAGGTCGAAAACGGCAAGCTTTGCGGCGAGGACGGAAAACCCGTACAGCTTCGCGGCATAAGCACATCCGGTATCGTTTATGCACAGTCCAGACTCAACGAAAAATGCGTTTCCACACTCGTAAACGACTGGGGTATTGATGTTCTCCGTCTGGCTATGTATACATACGAAGGCCACACCGGATATCCCGCAAACAAGGAACAGGTTCTCGGCATACTTGAATCGGCTATCGCGGTATGTCAGAAGCTCAACATTTATTACATGGTTGACTGGCACATCCTCTTTGACGGCGATCCCCTTATCTACAAGGATGATGC
>JAGBFS010000269.1 GCA_017936365.1 Clostridia bacterium | reverse complement strand
ATGTAAAAAAGCCTGCCGCAACATTTTTTCGCCAAGTTCGTCTGCGCGGCGTGATATCTTGTGAACGGCAGGATAATATGATATACTGAAATAAGAATTTTTACTCTTGATCGATCGGAGGAGCAAAATGAGCAGTAATGTTTTTTCGGCCGAGGCCTTTGCGGCAAAGGCGCGTGAGGTCGTTGCCGAGGGCTGTGTGCTTTTACATAATGACGGCGGTGTGCTGCCGCTGAAGAAGGGATGCCGGATAGCGGTTTTCGGACGCACTCAGATGAACTATTTCAAAAGCGGACTTGGTTCGGGCGGTCTTGTAAATGCAAGATATGTAACAGGTATTTATGCGGCTCTGCGCGACAGCGGAAATTATGTTATCGACCGTGATGTTCGCGATTCGTATGAACGCTGGACCGAGGAGCATCCGTTTGATATAGGCGACGGATGGGCAAATCACCCATGGTATCAGCAGGAAATGCCTCTTGACGAATCTTTTGTGAGTGCTGCCGCATCACGAAATGATGTCGGTATTGTGATAATCGGCCGAACAGCGGGCGAGGACAGGGATAATGTGCGGAAACCCGGAAGCTGGATGCTGACCGGGGAAGAGGAATCGATGCTCGAACTGGTTTGCCGATGCTTTGAACGTTCGGTGGTCTTGCTTAATACGGGAAATATAATTGATATGACATGGGTCGAGAGGTATCGTCCGTCGTCGGTAATGTATGTATGGCAGGGCGGACAGGAGGGCGGAAACGGTGTCGCGGATGTTATTGGCGGCATGGTATCTCCGTGCGGACGTCTTACCGATACCATTGCGCGAAGTGTGGAAGATTATCCCTCCGATAACGGTTTCGGCGACGAAAAGAGCTGTGTGTATTGCGAGGATATCTATGTCGGATACCGATATTTTGAATCCTTTGCAAAGGATTCTGTTTTATATCATTTCGGTGAGGGCGGCTCATATACTACATTCCTTCATCAGCCGATATCGATGATGTGGGACGGTGAAAATGCGGTCATACATCACCGCGTAAAAAATACGGGTGATTATGCGTCAAAGGAAGTAGTTCAGATATATGTAAAACAGCCCCAAGGGAAACTTGGCAAGCCGGAACTGGTGCTTTGCGGCTTTGCAAAAACGCAGACCCTGCAGCCGGGTGAGCAGGAGGATGTAACGGTAAAAATCCCAGCCGACCGAATTGTATCGTATGATGATTGCGGTGCGACCGGTCATCGTTCGTGCTATGTGCTTGAGGCGGGCAGATATCATTTTTTAGCAGGTCACAGCGTTCGCTGTCTGAAAGAGGTCGGCTCTTTCGATCAGCCCGAGACCATGGTGACGGCACAGCTTGAGCAGGCCTGCGCCCTGACGCAGAGCTTTGAAAGGCTGCATCCGATAGACGGCAAAATTGCGTATGAGCTGGTTACGGTTCGCAGTGTGCATCCGTCCGAGCGCAGATCACAGCGGCTGCCCGATGAAATATGTCAGACCGAATACCGCGGATTAAAGCTGGAGGACGTTGCAGCCGGCCGCTGTACCATGGATGAGTTTGTCGCCCAGATGACGGACGATGACCTCTGCTGCATAGTGCGCGGCGAGGGTATGAGCTCGCCGCGTGTTACGCCCGGTACGGCCGGTGCTGTAGGCGGCGTGACGGACAGGCTCGCGGAGCAGTTTGGGATACCGGCGGTATGCTGTGCCGATGGGCCGAGCGGCATTCGTATGGACTGCGGCAATAAAGCGTTCTCAATGCCGAACGGTACATGTCAGGCGTGTACATGGAACGAGGAGCTTATATGCGGGCTGTACGCCTGTGAGGGTATGGAGATGCGTAAATATCAGGTGGATAATCTGCTTGGCCCCGGTATGAATATTCATCGCCATCCGCTTAACGGGCGCAATTTTGAATACTTTTCGGAAGATCCGCTTGTAACCGGACTTATCGCTTCGGCGCAGCTGAAGGGTATGCATGAAAGCGGTGTAACCGGAACGGTAAAGCACTTTTCGTGCAATAATCAGGAGCAAAGCCGCCGATGGGTTGATGCGGTGGTGTCGGAGCGTGCGCTTCGCGAGATATATTTTAGGGGCTTCGAGATAGCCGTAAAAGAGGGCAATGCCCGTTCGGTTATGACGTCATACAATCCGATAAACGGCTGCTGGGCGGCGAGCCATTACGATATGCTGACCACCGTTCTTCGCGGTGAATGGGGATTTGACGGTATCGTTATGACCGATTGGTGGGCGATGGGATCTGAGGAAGGCAAAGAGCCGTCTGTGACCAATGTGGCCTCCATGGTTCGGGCGCAGAATGACCTGTTCATGGTAACCAACGATCCGTCGGCCAATACGGGGGACGATGATTCGCGCCAGAGCCTTGAGCAGGGAACGGTAGTGCGTGCGGAATATCAGCGAAGCGCGATGAATATCTGCCGCTTTGTAATTGATACACCGGCGTTCAGGCGCAGTATCGGCCTTGAAAGTGAAGACGACCGTCAGCTCAGACAGATGCGCGATGATGACGGCGATGTAATATTGAGTGTTCCCGAGATATATGTTGGAGAAAATGCTGTAATAGCCGGATCGCGGATAAACACATCGGCAGGCAAATCGAGTATATTCCAGATGAAGCTTGAAAAGCGCGGACAGTATGAGATATCGGTTATCTGCCGAGCGGCATCACCCATCCCCGATACGGCACAGCTTCCGGTATCTGTATTTGTCGATTCGCATTTTATCGGCTCGCAGGTTCTCAACGGAGGACAAAAGGATTGGCAGACATTGAAATTTACAACGGGGGAGATTCGCAGACGGCTTATCTTCTATTCCAAATTTTATTTTACCGTTGGCGGACTTGAGGTAAGCGAGATACGAATAAAGCGAATCAAAACCTTTGAAACACCGGAGGATTAAAAGGTATGATTAGTCAGGAGATAAGGGCAAAGGCACCGGAGCAAGATCCGCTTCGCATGGGAATGGGCTGGACGGTGGAGGATCTTTCAAAGCCGCAGATAATGGTGGAAAGCACCTTTGGCGACAGCCATCCGGGAAGCGCCCATCTGCTGCGGCTGGTGGAGGAAACGGTATCTGCCGTTGCCCGGTCGGGCGGCAAAGCGGCAAGATATTTTGCGACCGATATCTGTGACGGTATGGCGCAGGGGCATGACGGCATGAACTATTCTCTTGCAAGCCGCGATGCGATCGCCGGTATGATAGAGATTCACGCCGGTGCGACGCCGTTTGACGGCGGCGTGTTCATATCAAACTGTGATAAAGCCGTCCCGGCTCATCTGATGGGAATAGGCCGCGTCAATATGCCGTCGATACTGGTTACGGGCGGCGTTATGGATGCAGGCCCCGATCTGCTGACTCTTGAGCAGATCGGCATATACGCCGCTCAATGTGCGCGCGGCGAGATAACCGAAGAAAAACTTGAATGGTACAAGCAGCACGCATGTCCGAGCTGCGGCGCATGTTCATTTATGGGGACGGCGTCAACAATGCAGGTCATGGGTGAGGCGCTGGGACTTATGCTGCCCGGTACTGCGCTTTTGCCGGCAACGAGCGAGCGGCTGACGGAAACCGCGCGCAGAGCGGGGCATCAGATAATTGAGCTTGCAAAAACGGGGCTGCGTCCGCGCGATATCGTAACGGTAAAGTCCTTTGAAAATGCCGTGATGGTTCACGCGGCGATTTCCGGTTCGACAAACAGTCTTCTGCATATACCGGCCATAGCGCGCGAATTCGGCATTGATTTTGATGCCGAAATGTTTGACCGTCTTCATCGCGGTGCGCATTATCTTCTTGATATCCGACCGGCCGGACGTTGGCCGGCGCAGTATTTTACCTATGCCGGCGGAGTGCCGAGGATAATGGAGGAGCTTCGTTCGGTGCTTCACCTTGATGTAATGACCGTTACCGGCAAAACACTTGGTGAAAATCTTGACGAGCTGCGCGAAAACGGATATTACGATATGTGCGATAAGGCTTGCCGTGATATCGGACTGCGATGGCAGGATATCATTCATCCGTATGAAGAAGCTATCGGCAAGGCTGGCGCTGTTGCGATACTGAAAGGTAATCTCGCGCCGGACGGTGCCGTAATAAAGCACACGGCCTGTCCGAAGGAAATGTTTTCGGCCGTGCTTTATGCGCGTCCCTTTGACTGCGAGGAGGATGCGCTGCAGGCGGTTCTGCGCCGCGAAATACGTTCGGGTGATGCGGTCATCATCCGCTACGAAGGGCCGAAAGGCTCCGGTATGCCGGAGATGTTTTACACCTCCGAGGCGATATCTTCAGACCCCGAGCTTGGCCGCAGTATAGCCCTGATTACAGACGGCCGTTTTTCGGGAGCTTCCACAGGCCCGTCCATCGGCCATGTATCCCCCGAAGCCGCCGAGGGCGGCCCCATCGCCCTTGTTGAGGAGGGTGATCTGATACTGATAGATATCCCCCAAAGGCGTTTGGAAATAATTGGAATACAGGGGGAGAAAAGAATACCCGAAGAAATAGAGCGCGAGCTTGACCGCAGACGTGCGCTGTGGAAAAAGCGTTCGCAAAAATATGACCGTGGCGTTCTTAAGATATTCAGCGAGCATGCCCAATCGCCGATGAATGGCGGCGGTATGGTCTGATCCAACAAAAAAATCCGACATCATCGCGATGTCGGATTTTTTTATACTATTGCGCGGTTATAGTAACTGTATCAGATGTTACCGTCTTGCCATACTTGTCGGTAACAACGCAGTAGACCTGTCTTCCCGAAAGGCTCTTCTGCATTGTCATGCTGTAGGTGGAAGAGGTGATACCTGATTTTGTAAATTCAGAAGCAGTCGGATTTTTGAAATACCATGTGTAGGTAAGTCCGTCGCCTGCGGCGATGACGCTGACCTTCGCCTTTTCACCAACAGCGGCGGTCGTATCGGTCGGCTGTTTGGTTATCGATGCGGAAAGGTAGAGATATACCGTGTTCGACTTTACGCTGTTGCCGTACTTGTCGGTAACGACGTAGT
>JAGBFS010000268.1 GCA_017936365.1 Clostridia bacterium | reverse complement strand
AGACAGTAAACCCTTTCGGTTGCTTAAACAATTTTATTCTTTTATATTTGTCTAACTTTTTGGGGTCACTTCATAATTTCGGGGACTTTTCTTATTTACAACAACATTACTTCGCTCATTTTTCTTGCAAATAACAAGACAAATTAAAAACTATTCTGTTAATACTCCCTTTTTCTATTTACAAAAACAAAAATCGTGATATAATGATTATGATTATAACTTTTGCTACTTAAAGCACAAAAGGAGATGCGTTGTAATGCCAATTACCGATATTCTTAATAAAAACGCTCAGCTTTACGGCGACGAGGTGTGCCTTGTTGAAATCAATCCTGAGCTTCAGGAAAAGCACGAGAGAACATGGCGCGAATTCGACCTTGTCGAAACCGGCACCGCACAGGAGCATCGCCGCGAGATAACCTGGTTCGAATTTAACGACAGAGCCAACAGATTCGCAAATCTGCTGCTTTCAAAGGGTATCAAAAAGGGCGATAAGGTCGCCATACTTCTTATGAACTGCCTTGAATGGCTGCCTGTATATTTCGGTGTGCTCAAGACCGGTGCGATGGTAGTCCCGATGAACTACCGCTATGCGGCAGACGAGATACTTTATTGCCTCAAGCTCGCCGATGCTGACGCATTTGTGTTCGGTCCGGAATTTACCGAGCGCGTTGCAGCGATAAAGGATAAAGCAGAGCGTGTAAAGGAATATCTCTTCGTTGGCAATCCCGTCCCCGATTTTGCCGAGGATTATGAGCTTTTAATCAAAGACCAGTCTGCCGATGATCCCGCAATCGAGCTGACCGATGACGACTATGCCGCAATATATTTTTCCAGCGGCACAACGGGATTCCCGAAGGCAATATTACATAAGCACAGAAGTCTTATGCATTCCTGCGCCGTTGAGCAGAACCATCACAGCCAGCAGCACGACGACTGCTTCCTCTGCATTCCGCCGCTTTATCACACCGGCGCAAAGATGCATTGGTTCGGCAGCTTCCTTGTCGGCAGCCGCGCGGTATTGCTTCGCGGTGTAAAGCCCCGCTGGATAATCAAGGCTGCAGCGGAGGAAAAATGCTCAATTGTCTGGCTGCTCGTTCCCTGGGCTCAGGATATCCTTGACGCCATCGACAGCGGTGAGATAAATCTTGATGAATACGATCTCAGCCGCTGGCGTCTTATGCACATCGGCGCACAGCCGGTTCCCCCCAGCCTTATCAAGAGATGGAAAAAGGTATTCCCCGATCATGATTACGATACCAACTACGGTCTGAGCGAATCTATCGGTCCGGGCGCGGTACATCTTGGCGTTGAAAACATCCATAAAGTCGGCGCTATCGGAAAGGCCGGATACGGCTGGGAAACAAAAATCATGGATGAAAACGGACGTGTAGTTGCACGCGGCGAGGTCGGTGAGCTGTGCGTCAAGGGCGACGGTGTTATGACCTGCTACTATAAGGACGAAAAGGCAACAAACGATGTCCTTCGCGACGGCTGGCTGCTTACCGGCGACATGGCAATGGAAGATGAGGACGGATTTATTTTCCTTGTCGACCGTAAAAAGGACGTTATCATCACCGGCGGCGAAAACCTTTACCCCGTTCAGATAGAGGACTTCCTTCGTGCAAACGATGCAATAAAGGATGTTGCGGTTATCGGTCTGCCCGATGCAAGACTGGGCGAGATCGCCGTCGCTATAATCGAGCTCAAGCCCGGACGCGCCTGCACCGAAGAGGATATCATGGCATTTTGTTCCGGACTTCCCCGATACAAGCGTCCTAAGCGCGTGATTTTTGCCGATGTTCCCCGCAATCCGACCGGAAAAATCGAAAAGCCGAAGCTTCGCGAGATGTATTGCGGCAGGAGCCTCGTCGAAACACAGATCAGAGGCTAAATATAATTTCGTTATTTAAGAGCAGAAAACGTTTATTTTGCGTTTTCTGCTCTTTTGTATTGTCTTTAACCTAAAAGTATAGTATTATATAAATACCATATCCTATCAAAAAGGTGGAGTTGTGATGCAGCGTACCGATTTATATTCCGACAAAATGACCGAGGCAATAAGAGCGCTTGACAACAATGTCAGCCGCACATTTTTAAGCGGCTGGCGTATAGATTCGCTGCTTGGCCGCGGCAGCTACGGCTGCGTTTACAGCATAAGCAAGCTTACCGAAACTCTTTCCAAGCCCTCTGCTCTCAAGGTCATAGACAATCGCCGTTTCAACGGTGAAAGGATATCCAAAGAAATTGAGCTTCTGCAGATGATAGAATCACCGCATATTGTTACCATTCAGGACTTTGACGAGCTGCTTGACGAGTCGGGCAGGGTTGCATTCACCCTTATCCGCATGGAAAAGCTCAACCCGATCTCTCGGGAGAACACATCAATAAACGAAGTCATTCGCATGGGCTGCGAGATCTGCTCGGCTCTTGAGCTTTGCCACGGACGGACTCCTGCCGTTATCCACCGCGATATAAAGCCCGATAATATTATGATATCAGATAACGGTGCATATAAGCTTACCGATTTCGGTATAGCAAGGATCGTGGATGAGCAGATGACCATGACCTCCATAGGCACTCCGAGATATATGCCGCCCGAGGTTGCTTCCTTCGGCAATTACGATCACCGTGCCGATATCTACTCGCTGGGAATTACTCTTTATGTATTGCTCAACCACGGCAAGGCCCCCTTCTGGGAGGACGGTCAGCAGGCCGCAATCGATCGCCGTATGTCGGGCGAACCGCTCCCATATATCCCAAATGTACCGAATGAACTGGTAGATGTTTTGAGAGTAGCCGCTGCAAAAGATATAGAGTCACGTTTTGTTTCGGCTTCCGCATTCAAATATGCGCTTCAGAATGCTCTGTCCGCAAAAACACAAGCTTTATACACCCCAATGCCCGTGGCATCGGCTCGCGCACCTATGCCTACACCTGCTCCTGTGCAGGTTATGCCGCCTATGCCCGCACCGCCCCCTGTCTATGCTGCTCCTGCAATGCCCGCTGCAGTTCCGCCTTATCCTCAAAAGCCCTCCGGCAGCAATAAAACCGCAGCTATAATTATCGGCGCAATTGCAGCGGTCATCGTTGTAATATTGCTTATAGTAATTATTTTCGGCGGATGGAAAATCGAAGAGGCTGTTACCCCCTCTTCATCCGCGCCATCATCGTCGTACACGCCGTCGGTTTCAACGCCTGCCGCCGCCCCAACCACTACCGAGCCTGTCTATCACGCACCTCCTGTGTTTACTTATTTTACACATTCAAGTGCTATTCTCAACGACAAGGATCAGTATCATTCCCTGCGCGCATTTGACAAGGATATTACCACCTGCTGGCAGGAAAATGCATCCGGTGCAGGTATCGGCGAATGGATAATGTGCTCATCTCCAAGCACTCAATATGTAAATTCTATATCCATAGTAAACGGCTACAGCAAAACCCAGAACCTGTATAATCAGAACGGTCGTGTTACACGCATAAAAATTGAGACCAACACCTTTTCCGAGATATGCTCGGTAACCGACGAATTCGGCGCAATTACCGTTATAAGCTTTGACCAGCCGCTCGAATGTACATACATCAAATTCACGGTTATTGACGCAATCTCCGGCGCAAAATGGGATGATACCGCGATAAGCGAGATAACATTTTCATAACAGACAAAAAGCTCATTATCCGAGTGTGGATAATGAGCTTTTCTTTTTAATTCTAATTTAATCGGTTATTCCCAGACGATATTCAAGATATTCGTCGTAGGTTCCGGTGCGATCGATAAGTCCGTCGGGAGTTATTTCGATGATTCTGTTTGCGACAGTCTGGATAAATTCGTGGTCGTGCGAGGTGAAAAGAACCACGCCCTTGAATGCAGAAACACCGTTATTCACTGCAGTTATCGATTCGAGGTCGAGATGGTTGGTCGGCTGGTCAAGAATAATGACATTGGAACCGAAAAGCATCATTCGCGACAGCATACAGCGAACCTTTTCGCCGCCCGAAAGAACCTTGACCGGCTTGAGGACTTCATCGCCGGAGAAGAGCATCTTTCCAAGGAATCCTCTCAAATAGGTCTGTGTCGGATCCTTTGACCACTGACCGAGCCACTCAAGCAGATTCAAGTCGCAATCATTGAAAAACTCCGAGTTATCCTTGGGCAGATATGACTGCGTTGTCGTTCCGCCCCACTGGAACGTTCCTTCATCGGGCTCAAGCTCGTCCGCAATGATCTTGAACAGAGTTGTTACCGCAAATTCATCCTCTGCGATAAAAGCTACCTTGTCGGTACGGTTAAGTCTGAAGCTAATATTGTTGAGAACCTTGACGCCATCGACCGTCTTTGACAGATTCTCTACCTTGAGAATTTCCTTGCCCGGCTCGCGGTCGGGGGTAAAGGCAACAAAGGGATATCTTCTTGACGATGCCGGCAGCTCCTCATAGCTCAGCTTATCGATAAGCTTGCGCCTTGCCGTTGCCTGCTTTGCCTTTGATTTGTTTGCGGAAAAACGCGCGACAAAGCTTTGCAGCTCGCGTATCTTATCTTCGGCTTTTCTATGCTGATCGGCAAGCAATCTCTGTATAAGCTGGCTCGATTCGTACCAGAAATCATAGTTACCGACGTATATCTTTATCTTTGTATAGTCAATATCGCATATATGGGTGCAGACATTGTTGAGGAAGTGACGGTCGTGGGAAACGACAAGTACCGTTCCCGGATAATCAAGCAGGAATTCCTCAAGCCATCTTATCGACTGGATATCAAGCTGGTTGGTCGGCTCGTCAAGCAGTATTATCTCCGGCTGACCGAACAACGCCTGTGCAAGAAGGATCTTTACCTTTTCGCTGTCTGCCGTGGTGTTCATCATGGCGTAAATATCAAGCTCACGCAGACCGAGACCGCGCAGAAGCTTCTGCACCTCTGTTTCCGCGTCCCAGCCACCCAGCTCGGCAAATTCACCTTCAAGCTCGGATGCAAGCTCGCCGTCCTCTTCGGAAAAATCCTCTTTTGCGTAAAGCTCGTCCTTCTGCTTCATGATATCATAAAGACGGCGGTTTCCCATAACAACGGTATCGAATATCGTATAGTCCTCAAATGCATAGTGATCCTGTTTCAAAACAGACATCCGCGTATTCTCCGGAATTATGACCTCACCTGTCGAGGGCTCAAGCTCACCCGAAAGGATACGAAGAAAGGTCGATTTACCCGCACCGTTTGCACCGATGATGCCATAGCAGTTGCCCGGTGTAAATTTAAGATCGACGTTCTTGAAAAGGGTAGCGCCGCTGAAATTCAGACTGACATTGTTGACTGTAATCATAGTTCCTCCGATATTTTTATTGACATTAAATTTAATAATATCATAAAATCAATACTATAACAAGAGCAAAACAGCATTAATTTCATCTGAATATTTGGGCGTAATTCCGATATTGTCACAAACGAATCATCATGCTATACTTAACATAATACATTATGGTTCACTCGCGTTAGGGTCGGTAATCTGCACTCTTGCCCCCCCGAAAAGCGTTAAACCACCACAAGTAAAATGATAGGGGAGAAAAATAATATGAAAAACACATTTAAAATCTGTATAATCCTTTTTGTTTTCATACTGCTTCTTGCAGCATGCAGTAATGAGGTTCAGGAACCAACCAATGAACCGATATCAGAAGAGGTATCTGCGACAGATATAATATCGGAAAAGTATAACATTTCCTATGATGGATATGTTAAGAACTATTTCCGCACTATTGATGTCCTGTATGAAAAGGGTGATAACTATGAGCTCTATACCGATGAAGGTATGTTTGGATTTAAATATACAGTAATAAGCGATGGCGGCGACACCTTGGATTCCGGCTATTTGCAATCATGTGATTTTCATTATAACGGTGATATATTGGTGCTTAATTATAATGTAACACCGGGTAATTTATGGTACGCAAGATACTATGATGTATCAAATTGCCTTGTATCAAGATTTTTCCCGAGACCGGTAGCGCAATCGGGAAGAATGGTTGCATATTTTAAATATGATTCAGATAATGACCGGTCTTTCCTGATAGTTCAGGATGTATTTGACACATCAAAATTTTATGTTGAGATAGACAGAGATTTTTCAAGTGTCGTTATAAGAGATTATGCAGAGGCAGAATTTTTGGAAAACAACACAAAACTGAAAATCTCTTACTGGATCAAACCTGATGATGAATATGTTACTGAGATAATTAATTTGAAAAAATATAAAAATTAAACCTCTGACCGACATTGAATTTTTAACCGAGCCAATAAAAAAGCGGCAATATGATATTGACACCATTCCTTATGAGATAAATTTATGTTCTATATAATATTTTGTTAAAACGCCCGCATAGCGGGCGTTTTTTCTTGCACGTTATCACTCAAAGCCCGCCTAATATAGAAAAAACAGGGAGGGTCTTCCCCTCCCTGTTTGATATATGTCTGATTATTCTTCGCCTTCGCGTGCTTTAGCGTCTTCAATAACCTTCTGTGCAACATTGCTAGGGCAATCCTCATAACGAGTGAACTCGAATGTGAAGGAGCCTCTGCCCTGTGCGCACTGACGCATAAAGGTTGCGAAATCGCCCATCTCGGCCATCGGAACCTCAGCCATGAGCTCCTGCATACCGTCCTGAGCCGGATTCATACCGAGAACACGGCCGCGTCTGACGGAAACTTCGCCCATGACATCGCCCATGTTATCATTGGGGATGTATGCCTTGAGTGTGCCGATCGGCTCAAGCAGAGTCGGTGCAGCCTGCGGAATACCGGCCTTGAAAGCGAGAGATGCCGCTGTTTTGAATGCCATTTCGGAAGAGTCAACCGGATGGTAGGAACCGTCATGGAGAACAGCTCTTACGCCGACAACGGGATATCCCGCAAGAACGCCGTGCTTCATGCAATCCTGCAGACCCTTTTCAACAGCCGGGAAGAAGTTCTTCGGAACGGAACCGCCGACGACCTCTTCTGCAAACTCAAGTCCGTCGCTCTCACACGGCTCGAAACGGATCCAAACGTCACCGAACTGACCGTGACCACCGGACTGCTTCTTATGACGACCCTGAACATCGGCCTTTTTACGGATGGTCTCTCTATAAGCTACGCGCGGTGTTTCAAGAATAACATCAACGCCGAATTTGGACTTAAGCTTGGAAACTATAACGTCGATATGCTGGTCACCCTGACCGGAAAGAACCATCTGCTTGGTTTCGGTATTGGTGCCGTATTTGATGGAAGGATCTTCTTCGGAAAGCTTGAGCAGACCCTGTGCGATCTTTTCTTCTTCACCCTTCTTGACGGGAAGGATAGGCATGGAAAGGCAAGCCTCGGGGAAGGATACGCCCGCAAGGGTAACCTTTCTTGACGGCGAGCAGAATGTATCGCCGGTAGCTGCATTTGCAAGCTTTGTTACAGCACCGATATCGCCGGCGCCTATGTAAGGAGCATCCTCCTGCTTTTTACCTCTGACGGTGATTATCTTACCGATCTTTTCCTGTGTGTCGGTACGCATATTTACAACAGGTGTATCCGAAGAAAGCTTACCGGAAATAACCTTGAAATAGCTCATCTTACCTACAAACGGGTCAGCAACGGTCTTGAAGATAACTGCTGCAACAGGATCGTTTTCGTCGCACTTGACCTCTGTGCCTTCTTCGCTGGTCTCGCCGGCGGCCTCTGCCGGGGAGGGAACGAAACGGGTAATGGCGTTGAGAAGAAGATCTGCGCCCTGTGCTTCGGTAGCTGCACCGCAATAAAGCAGAGCAAGGGTTCCGTCCTTAACGCCCTGTGAAATACCGCTCTTAAGCTCATCGGTTGTAAAGGGCTCATCGTTGAAGAACTTTTCCATCAGCTCTTCGCTGGTTTCGGCAACAGCTTCATTGATAGCTGCACGGAACTCGTCAAGATGCTTGAGCTCCGGGATAGCGCACTCGGTAAGCTTGCCGTTTACATATTCGTATGCTTTGTTCTCGAAAAGGTTTACATAGCATTTTACAGCATCATTTTCGATGCAGGGAACAACTATCGGACATACGCAGGAACCGAATGTATCCTTAAGCTTCTCAAAGGTCTTGAAGAAGTTAGCTGTATCGGCATCAAGCTGGTTGACAAAGAACATACGGGCTTTGCCTGCTTTAAGGGCTGCGGCATTTGCCTTCTCTGCACCAACGGGGATATCGGAACGTGCGGATACGGTGATGATAACACACTCGCAGGCGCGTACGCCTTCATTAACGCCGCCGACAAAGTCGAAAAGACCCGGAGCGTCAATAACATTGATCTTGTTGCCTTTCCATTCAAGCGGAGCAACTGCTGTAGAAACTGAAGTCTTGCGCTTGATCTCTTCGGGGTCGAAATCGCATACGGTATTTCCGTCAGCGGTTTTTCCCAGACGGTCGGAAGCGCCGGCTGCAAAAAGCATTGCTTCGGCAAGTGATGTTTTGCCGGCTCCACTATGACCGGCAATCAGGACGTTTCTGATATCCTTTGCTGCGTACTGTTTCAAAAAAGATTACCCCTTTCTAAACTATGGAAAGTATATGATCTTATAAGAACAAGTATAATTACTCATAATTATAATCGTGCTTTTGATATAAATTTGGGACTTTATACCTAATCGCATTATTTAGATTATATAATACCCCACCGAAAAATTCAACAAAAAACAATTTCGGTGGGGTAAAATTATTTGTTATTCAATTGTGCAATGTAAACAATTTTTTTACCGAACAACCCTTATAGCAAGGGGAAACAGCGAAGCAAGCACAAAAATCACCTGCATAATGATTATTTTCGCAGGTTCCGAATCAGCATCGCCCGACAGCACACAAAGCAATACAACTATCATAAGACTGATTATATAGCACGCAAGCTGAAGAATAGCCGAAAATGTAAGCAGGCTCTTAAGCTTAACACACGCGCGTATCCCCTCCGCCAGAGAGGAAAGCTTTCCGTTTGTTGCCAATACGGCAGGGGCGCTGTCCCTGACAGTATGAGTAAGCTGATCATATTCCGATCCGGCACGCGTGCTCAATACCGATACAAGTCTTTTGGGTATTTTGTATATTGCGGAGATCTGTTCGGCGGTTACGTTTGAATCGCAGGTGTATATAACAAGCGACACTCCGGTTTCAACAAGCCGCTGTACCGGTATGATAGCCGATGCCGGCGGACGGTATTCAACCAGCATTACGGCTGCAAGCCTGCCGGAGACCGATATGTATACGGCTCTTTTACTGTCGCTTCTGCCCAGCAGCTTTTCATAATCCTTTGACGGTATGGAGCAGTTGTGAAGCTCCAGCATGCGACGGTTGCCGACAAGTACAGGCTTATCATCAACCCAGCCGGAAACACCCATTTCATTTTCATAGCGGATGCCTTCCGCCTGCGGCAAAAGGTCAGCCCGACGTTCAAGCAGCTCTTCAAATATCTGCGAAAGCGGGCCGCCCGCTGCGGTAACAACAGCCGCCGCATAAAGCACCGCGCTATCCACGGGGAGTGAGCCATATGCCTTTACGGAAAGCAATTTTACCGAACCCTTCGGGAAAAGAGCATCCGAACTTACGGCAAGCACATCCGCATTTCCGAATTCGTCTATAGCTGCCCAGCCGTTGAGCATTGCACCTTTTTTAAGCAGCTTTGACGAAACCCCCGCAAGAGGAACATTAAAGCAGAACAACCGACACACCGGAACACCGATAGTCATCACCGCACACAGGCAGTAAAATCCGCCCCAGAAGCTGCCGGTCACCAATCCGCCTATTACCCCCGCCGCCACAGCAGCAATCATTGCATAGGGGCTTATCTTTGAAAACATATATTCGCAGAAATCCTGCTCCGACGAATACTGCAGATATCCGTCAAGATGCTTTGCTCTGACGCTGTATACCATATTTGAACGGGAATGACCGCCGGCCATTACCATTTCATCAAACTGCGATTCGCGCCCTACCAGCATGGCCGCATGCCGTACCGAGCGCAAAGCACAGAACTGGAAGTTGCGGCCGGAACGCAGAGTCATGCACAGCAGAGCAATATCGTTTATCAGCAGTGCAAGCGACAGCGGCGCACCGCAAACCCTTACCGCCGGACATCTTACAAATATATGATATATAAACTGTGCCGCAATATGGAGAAAAACCACACTTGAGGTCACCGCAAGCACCGTATCTCCATCGGGCTTTTTTGCAAACAGCTTCCGGTATCCCGTGACAAGTGTGTCCCTGTTAAGCAATATGCAAAAACCGGCAAGCAGGAAATGCAGCGCAAGGTAAGGAACGTCTCCCCTGCCCGGATCGAACATCGCCGGAAGGCTTTTTGGGAAAAGCGCCCAAAGCTCTATTGCGCAAAGGAATAATACGATTATCGTTTCGACTATTATGCGAAAGGACAGCTGTTTTGACTGCTCTATGAACTTTCGTCTTATCTCATCGGTCTTTATATGGTCACGCAGCTCATCGCTGACCGTTTCATCATCAACGCGCGCCCAACGCGGCATCTCGACCTCCTCGGGCAGGATATCGCGCTGATTATCCTCATTGAGTCTGCCGATAACATGATCCTCAATATCGGGAGGCGGAGGTGCCGGTTTTTCCGGCAAAAGCCTGACCGGCAAGCGCTCAAACGGTATCTCGCCTCTTGTCAGGCGAAACTTACCGCGCGCCGAGGATGGCTTCGGCTTATCACCCCAGCCCTCCGGTACAGGCATAACCGTCATGACCGTCACCGGATAGGGCGAAACTCTGTCAACACGGCGTTTTCCTATAAATGATATCTTCACTGATCTGTTTCACCCGCTTAGCTTCTTGAACGTCTGTTAAATTTGGGCGCCGGACGCTCGGATGCTGACGCATCCTCGCTATCGGAAGCTCCTCCGTTATCGCTTGATCCTCTGTTTCTGCGATTAAAACGGGGTGACGATTCCTGAGCGGAAGTCTGCGCAGGACTATCCGACTCATCAGATGAATCGTCAAAGAAATCGTCATTGGCAATTACCACAGGTTCATCCTCTTCAAGAATACTCGACATCGAACGCTTGCGGTTAAATCTCGACGGTGCAGGCGGCGCTTCCGCAGCGGGTTCCTCTTCGATCGGCTGTGCCTGATATTCAACCGGCTCGGGAATAGGCTCCGGGATCGGCTCCGGAATGGGTTCTGCAGCAGGCTCGACGATAGGTTCCTCCTGCTGTGCGGCACGCTTTCTCACCGCAAGTCTGTGCGGCGAAACCTGACGATTCCTTCTATATTCGCGTCCACCCGCGGGATACCCGCCGACCGGATAGACAAACCCCACCGGCATGACGGGGTATGCAGGATACTGCGGCATATACGGATACTGCGGATAGCCCTGCTGCGGATATTCGCCCATCTGCTGATAAGGATAGGGCGGATACTGCGGCATATAAGGATATGGCGGATAACCCATCGGGGGCATGGGCGGATACATCGGAGGCATAAGCTCTTCGTCACCGTAATCGTTATATTCCGGCTCATCCGCGTCCATCTGCTCCATCACAGGCTCCGGCTCGGACATCACCGGGACAAACTCCGGCTGTATTACGGGCTCCGGCTCCTGTTTGGGCTGTGTTTCGCGCTTTCTTTTCGAAAATCTGTTTGCTTTCTCTTTGGGCTGCTCCACCGGCGTCTCCTCCTTTACCGGCTCCTCGTTATACATCGCAGGCTCCGGTCTGGTACGCATTGTTCTGTTCCTCTTTTGTTTTATGATCGGTTCGGGATTTTCCTCATTCAGTATGCCATCATACTTTTCGCCGTCACCATCGACCTTTTCGTCATAAGCAAGGGCTGCAAGTCTTGCCGCCTTCTCTCCCCTTGACGGACGGTCGTCCGGCTGTTCATCATTAAACAGATAAGAAAATTCCGAAGATGATTTCATAACCCTGTGCTGTTTCGCATTGCGCGATGCGCCGGAGGAAAGACGGATCGGCTTATCCGGTGCGATAAGCGCATCGCCCTCGGCATCCTCGCTTATTCCTGCGCGGCCCATACGGTCGCGTGCCGGTGACGAACTGTCATCCCTGCTGCGGCGTGAACGGCGCGGTGCTTTTACTGTATGCTGAGACGATCCGTTATCTATATCGATATCCTCGGCTTCGAAGCCGTTGGACTCATTGATATCTTCAAATCCCATACTTGCTCTATCCTTTCATGTCGCTGAAACTGATGTATCCTGAACTGCTTCGGTCAGCCCTGTCTTTTGCCCGGATTTCTTCCATCCGGTCTTTGAGCCGATTGACCGTTCTGCTGCTGCATCTTACGGTACTGCTCACCAAGCTGGCGCTGATACTGCTCCATCTGCTTCTGATATTGCTCATACTGTCGGCGGTACTGTTCGTACTGCTGTTCCTGCGGCCGCTGCGATGTGCCGCTGTTTCTGCGATTTCCGCTTTCTGTAAAAAGATCGGGATACTGCCCTGCGTAAGCACCTGTCGGGCGGCTGCTCTTTTTGGGCTCGGGCGATTTTTCCCGTATTTCTTTTCCCTGTGAAAGGCCTCTCAGCCGCGCATCCTCATACATTCCGGAATACTCGCTGTATAACGGACGCGGTCTTGGCGGCATACCGGCGCGTCTTCCCGGAGAAGGCGCCCGATGTCTTTCATATTTTGCTCGGGAGCGCATGGACTCCTCATATTCAAGCCGCTCGACCATATTGCGCTGGCGCCGCGCCCACGACACAAAATCCTCACCCATAATATTGCCGCGGTTGCGCTCGTGGAAATATTCACACACCAGCTCATCATCATTGAAAAATTCCGGCGGGATCCATCGTCCGCGATAACGGTGGTTCATTATCTCGCGAATTCTGTCGGGGTCAACGCCCGCATCACGGACATATTCGTTATCGACCGATTGAAAACTTCCGTCAAGACGAACCTTGATTCGCTCTCTTGGCGGCATACCCTTGACCTTGCGGAACGGACGCTTGGGATCATATTCCACATCGCTCACATACCTTGCGCGTGAATCATCCGGCTCGTCCTCATCGGGATCATGATTGTCGGTTATCCTCATTACATCGCTGGCACTCGGATTTACCGTATCGATCTCGCTCCAGCGCCTTGACATGCTTTCAAATTCAGGCAGTTCACGCTCTGTTGACGATATACCCACCTGTGTCGGTATCCTCGAAAGGCGATCGACACCTCGTTCCATATATTCGTTAAAAACCGCTTCGTTTGCGGGGTCAACATCAAGGAATCGCTTGCGAAGCTTCTTTTCTTCATACGCTTTGCCAAGCTCACGATCCTCGCGCGCTTTTCGTCTCTTTGCTTCGCCTATTATTTTGCTTGTATCATTAACCTCACCCTTGGGCATCATGCGCAAAAGCGCCGAACGTCGCTCATCAACCGGTGTTTCCAGACGCCTTGCATCATTGCGAAGCGCACCCTCATGCTTGCCGACACGCGCCCGTCGTACCGAAGCATCGCTCAGAAAGCTGATATCCTCCGGCGGGGCTTCCTTCAATCCTGCAAGAACATCATATCTTCGCGGCGTGCTCATCGGCTCGGTTATCCGCTCGCTTAATTTTCCGCTCGGTCTGTAGCTGGGCGAATAGCTCAGCTTTTCAAGTGCAGCAAGTGATATACTGTCGCCCAAAAGGTCGTTTTTTACATCAAGCTTGAAGCGTTCGGCCGAGGGGCGTTCGCCCTTTTCCTCTTTCTCCGGCTCAAAGCTTTCAGCATCTATATCAAATGCTTCCGATTCGGCTCGCCAGTTACCGGTACGCCATTTCTGTCTTGCCTCGTCCATGACGAGATCGTAATTGAACTTTGCGTCACTTTCTTTTTTTATGTACGGATTTCTTCCGCTTGCTTTATATCTCCTCGGCACCGGCTCACCCCTTTTCGTAATAAATATATTTTTATCTAATTATTTATTTCTTGCATTGATGCCCGCACGCTGGCGCGCGGCTTCATAAAGAACTATCGCACATGCACACGATGCGTTCAACGAGTTGATGCTTCCGTTCATCGGAAGAGAAACAACAAAATCGCATTTCTCTTTTACAAGACGGCCTACACCGTTGCCCTCGCTTCCAACGACTATGGCAATAGCCCCCGAAAGATCGGCCTGACACCATGTATCGCCGTCCATATCGGCCGCACACACCCAGACACCGCGTTCCTTGAGCTGTTCAATGCATCGAACCAGATTGGTTACTCTTGCAACAGGAACATATTCAAGAGCTCCGGCAGACGCCTTCCCCACAGCCCATGTAAGTCCGGCAGCTCTGCGCTCGGGCACTATAACACCGTGTGCTCCGGCAGCTTCTGCGGTACGGATAACAGCACCAAGATTATGCGGATCGGTCAGCCCGTCCGCAATAATGATAAACGGTGGTTCACCCTTTTCTTCCGCCGCCGCAAAAATATCATCAACAGACGCATACTCATGCGCCGCTGCGCTGCAGGCTATGCCCTGATGTCTTCCGCCCGGACAGAGTGTATCCAGCTTTATCGGCGCTACATCGCGAATGGGTACGCCTTTATTTTTAGCTATTTTTATAATTTCACCAACGGAACCCTGGCGTTCGCCTCTGGCTATCATCACATAGTCAACCGGTCTCCCGCTGAGCCGAGCCTCTTTTACTGCATTGCGCCCCGCAATAATATCGTTTCGTTCAGTATCGTTCAAATAAACACAGTCCTTTTCTTTTGGATATTACGAAAATATATCCTTGATCTGATATTATAACATAATCTTTTATAATATCGGTAAAGTTTTTGTTAATAACCGAATCCTTTTTCTCCCAAAACGATTTCGGTCACATTAATCCCTGCCGGACAAACCGCTGCGCACGCGCCGCACGCATCACATCTGTCCCCTCCATAAAGCGACGGATCGAAATTCTCGCCGTTTTCATACATGCTTACCGCAAGGGACGGAAAGAGATTGTGCGGACATACGCTCACACATCTTCCGCAATTTATGCACAGCCGCTCGGGAAGATGATCGAGTTCGGAAACCGCCGTAATCGCCCTTATACCCGGAAATACCGGCACATCAAGATTATCGCAAAGTATGCCGCGCATGGTATCGCCCAAAATTACATACTTAAGCGGCTTTTTAAGCCCCACTTCCTCCAGTATATACCGTATGGTCGTTCCAGTGGGAACCACTACATTGCAGGGATTCTGTATGCAGTCACCGCTTACGGTAATGACCGTTTCCGTCTGCGGCTGGCCGGTACGAACGGCAAGCGACAGCGCACGAAGTGCCTGAACCCCTACCCTCAGATAGGGCTCGCGGCAATGCTCCTGTTCAAACCTCGGCCATGCAGGATATCCACCGGCTACGCGTATTACTTCTACAAATCCGAAGGTGTTGAGCACCGAGTCCATATCAAGATCGCCCGGGTCATAGGCCGCAAGCACAGCCTTTCCTCCGTCAAGAGCCTTGAGGATAAATCCAAGACCGTCGGCACAATCGACGCCGTATTCGGATATTATCTTAAGTGAGCTGGAAACACACGGAGAATCATCAATACCATCGGCAACGGTCAGCATAATCCTGTCGCGCTTTGCCTTCTGCAGCTTGTAAAAGAGCGGCAGGCCGTCCGATTCATCAAAAATGCAGGCATTTCTTGCCGCCTGTATAACACCGGCCGAGGTCATGCTTGATGGGTTGTGCCCTTTAACCTCGAGCGCAGGAATATTATCTCTGATATTAATAAATGCGCATAATACATTTCCAATAACCGGATGTGCCACGCGCTCGATACGCGAAAGCCGCCCCGAAACGGGAGATATTACCCAAGCTGCACCGTTTTTTGATTTGGCTAATATGGCATTTTTTGCAATCGACTCCCCTACCCTCGGTACCGGCAGCATCGACCCCGCGCCAAAATCAAATATCGGTACGACAACGGTTTCGGGTGGACGCAGCCTCATTATGGGTTTTGAAAAGGCCGGCTCCTTTATCTGCCCGAGCATTACGCCCTTTCCGAGATTTACATGCAATGCCATAATACACCTCTTGAATAAAATCTTGCGCGAATATATGCTTTTATCTGTACCTTAATAAATCAAAGGAGCAAAAGCAAATGTTTATCAAACTAAGCGGAAACGGAAGCGCAGTTGTCAAACTGTCGCAGGATGACATGGAAAAATACTGCCTCAGTTTTTCCACGATGGGCCTGTCCGATGACGCAACAAAAAAGCTGCTTGAGGATCTGTTCCCGCTTCTCGAAAGCATGGGAATGACCGTAAAGGGAGCTAAAATGACCATCGAGTGCGCAAGGAGCGACGATGCACCGGTTACGCTTGTAGTCAAAACCGGCGTCAAACGCGTCTTTGAGCTTCTTTCCCCCATTGCAATAGCAAACGCACTTGAGCTGTTTCTTGCAAAGCTTATCAATGACGGCTCCGCTCAAATTATACATCAGAACGATGCGTGGAAGGTAGAAATAAGCGACGAGTTATCCGATCACGACGAGGCTCTTCTGACAGAATTCTGCACTCCGCTTTTTGTCGATCCGTTATCTGACCTTTTCTGAAAGCTCGGCAAAAGCCGCTGTCATATCGGGCGCGCCGAAAACAGCATTGCCCGCAACAAGAATATCTGCCCCGCGCGAGGATACATCGGTACAGTTATTTGCGTTGACGCCGCCGTCTACCGCGATCAGCATATCCTCCCTGCCCAGCGCCTTGAGCTCATTTATCTTGTCAAGACATTCGTATATCATCGACTGGCCGCCAAAGCCCGGCTCCACAGTCATTACAAGAACATAATCAAGCATATCAAGATAAGGAAGAACGGCACTTGCCGGTGTTTTTGGCTTTACCGAAAGACCGGCCTTTACGCCGTTCTTTTTTATTGCCTCAAGACAGGCTCTGATATCATCATCGCACTCGACATGTACGGTCAGTATATCCGCACCCGCCTGACAAAATTTATCAATATACGAAAGCGGATTTGTCATCATCAGATGGACATCAAAAACCATATCGGTTCCAAGCGGACGCAAAGCCTTGACGAGAGAATAGCCAAAGGTCAGGTTGGGCACAAAATGTGCATCCATAACATCAAGATGAAGCACCTCGACATTTGCTGCGCTGAGTCGCTGCATTTCATCCGCAAGCCGAGTAAAATCCGCCGAAAGAAGTGAGGGAGCTATTTTAGCCATTTTTTAAGATCCTTTCCCGAAAAATTACATAGTTAATGAAAATAACCTATCAATTAATTGTACTCTATACACGGCCATAAATCAACATAAAACCTCATGAAAATTATGTCAAAATATGACTTGGACATATATACAACATGGTATTTTTACGCAAAAAACGGAGGCTTGTAAAAATAAGCCTCCGTTTTGCCATGCTGTCTTTTGAACAAATTATTTTTTCTTTTTTGAAAAATAGGCTATTGCCGCTATGATAATGACCGCACTTGCCCCAAGCAGTGCAATAATCGGCCACTGAACGCCTTCGTCACCCGTACTCGGAGAGCTCGCAACATCCATTAGAACGGTCAATGCCTCTGAAATAATTGCCGACATATTATCATCCTTTCAAAACTTTTATGATGACCTGAAAAGATATAAACAATGCTCTGACTATATGACGTCTGCACTATTGCATCTCTTCCTTATCATCCAAAACCGGTTTGTGCAGATATTTCTGCAGATCAACATAGCCTTCTTCGGAAACCTCTATGCCTTCAGCCTCGAGAAGCTTGCGCTGTTCGTCCGGCCCGCCGAAAGCAAAACCGGGCGCCAATCTGCCCTCGCGGTTTACCACCCTATGGCAGGGAATAACACCGGGCATCGGATTTCTGTGAAGAGCCATGCCAACAGCACGGGACGCCCGCGGAGAACCGCATCGCTCCGCAATCCGTCCGTAGGTCGATACCCGTCCGTACGCTATCTCGCATACAGCTTTGTAAACCAGGCTGTCAAAGCTTTCGTGATTATTTTTCACTGCCGCTCTTTTCTTCCCTGTCAACAAGAATCATCACCTTGGAGATACGCTGATCCTCGACCGTTTCAACGGTAAGCGTGGCTCCTCCGAAGGTTACTACCGGATGCTCGCCGTTTTTCGGTATCCTGCCAAGCTCTGTTACGATATAACCGGCGATGGTATCGTAATCGCCCTCGGGCAGTTCGACACCTATCATGTCGGTCACTTCATCTATTGGGGTGGTTCCGTCAACGGTAAAGCAATTATCGCTCACCTGCGAGATATCTTCATCCTCATCATCATACTCATCCTGAATACTTCCGACGATGGATTCAATAAGATCCTCCATGGTTATGATTCCGGATGTTCCGCCGTATTCATCAACAACAACGGCCATCTGAATCTTTTTCTCCGTCATTTCAGAAAACAGCTCATCAAGCCGCTTGTTTTCCGGTATGAAATATGCCGGCCACATGATATCGGTCGGCTTTACGTTATCTGTATCCGAACGTCCGACATACTTGAGCAGATCTTTAACATGCAGTATGCCGAGAATTGTGTCAAGGTCATCCTCGTATACCGGCAGACGCGACACACCTTCCTCTATCGCGGTATTCGCGATCTCGGTGAGCGTGTCTGTATTTTCAACGGCAATGACCTCCGTACGGTGGGTCATGATCTCACTTGCCGTTGTATCGTCAAATTCAAAAATATTCGCGATCATATCGCGCTCTGATTCTTCGATAACTCCCTTTTCTCCGCCGACGTCCACCATCATGAGTATTTCCTCTTCGGTGACCGTCTTTTCATGCATATTGGGATCTACGCCGAACAAGCGCGCAACAAGATTGGTGGTGGCGGAAAGAAGCATAACGAAAGGCTTGAAAATCTTGCCGATAAAAAGCAGTATTCCTACCACTTTGAAGGATACCTGCTCCGCTTTCTGCATACCGATCTTTTTCGGCGCAAGTTCGCCGAAAACAAGGTTGAAAAATGAGAGCAGAAGGGTGATAAGTACCGTTGCAAGCGGATAAGCGATCGTTCCAAATCCGGGTATTTGTGCAAGAACACCGCCGAACAGCTCGGCAAAATTGCTTGCTGCAACCGCGGAGGACAAGAATCCGGCAAAGGTTACGCCAACCTGAATCGTAGCAAGAAATCCGCTCGAATCCTTTGTGAGCTTTAATACCTTTGCAGCCGCTTTATGTCCGTCATCGGCAAGCTTTTTGATCTTCGTGTCATTTAGTGTGATAATGGCGATCTCGCTCATTGCAAAGAAGGCGTTGAGAGCTGTAAGAAACAGCAGTAAAATAACAGATCCAATCATTTGTTACGCCCTCCATCCTTCTTCATTTGTCCGAACCATCGGGCGGGATAGCCGTCAGCATCTGATGACATTGTTTGTGTTTCTCCTTTCGGTAAAAATATTTTAAACGCCGAATTTATATCCGGCGTTTTTTTACTGCAATTTAGAACATATAATAATCCATTATACGTAAAAAGTCAACGGTTATCGGTCGACGCTTTATTTTACGCCTCGATTCCATACGGCATCAACCTCACCGCGCAAAGCCGAAATCAGACATTCGACCGATCTTTCGGGCAGCTCGACATAGGCATACTGCTCGTTCATCTTATCAAGATAATGAGCGTCAGAGGACAACAGCTTCGGCATTTGTGCTATGCACGGATACCTCTCGGAAAAGCCTCTGACATCACCCATCGACGTTATCTCGCAAGCGGTATATCCCGAATCCTCCGGAAATGCACCAAGACTTGCGATAACAGAAAACGAATGACGGTCAATATGCGCCGGAAAAGCAACACCGCCAAAGCTGCGGGCAAGCCCGGGCGCTTCATCAAGACTTATCATGGATGATATCAGAAGCGAATGCTCCAATTCACCGATCGGCTCATCGTTTTCATCCATGATAATCTGATGTCCCAGCTTTTCGGGATCATTTTTGAACTTGATGGTGTTTTTCTCCACTTCATCCGAAAATGCCAGCGCCGATTCCACATCCGGAAAAAGGCAGACTATATGCGCCTCTTCCGATGTGCAAAGCTCCATTCCGGGAACAAAAAGCAGTCCAAGACTTTCGGCAACCTTTGCCACCGCCGGACAGTTTTTCGCCGTATTATGGTCGGTAAGCGCAATAATATCCTGTCCTAATATCGCCGCCATATTGGCAATATTATTGGGCGTCATGTCCTCATCTCCGCACGGCGAAAGGCATGAGTGGATATGCATATCGTAATAAAGTTTTATCATAAATTGAATTTCTTACAAATTTCCGCCGCAAGATGATAGGCCGGAAGCTCACTTGAGAGAATAGGGATCTCAAGTGAATCAGATTTTGAACGGGCATCGTCATCAAGCGAAGCATCCTCCGCAAGTATTATGCATGCGCATCCGGTAAGCGAAGCTACCGCAACTGCGTTAATATTGCCCATAACGGTTATCCACGCATCACCTTCGTTTGCCCTGCCCATTACCCAGCTAAGCAGGTCTCCGATATAACAGCCCTCAACCTCGGCATACATTGAATCTTCAGTGCACCCGGACAGTTCGGTCAGATTTAATTGTTCGGCAAGTTCCTTTACGGTCATTGCTCTTCATCCTCTTTTCCTATGTGATTGATGCCAATCGACGAAAGCGCAGATGCCGCCGTCTGTACCCTTTTACGCAGAATAAATACGCAGTCGGTAAGGTGAGCCTCTCCCCTAACGACATCTTCCGCAAGGCAACGGCACGACGGAGCTCCGCACGAACCGCAATCAAGACCGGGTAGTTCGGCAGAGATCTCATCAATACGATTCATCATTTCCATCGCTTTTCCTATATCGCTTGAAAGCTCCATAACCGGTGCGAATTCAAGCTCCTCGGTCCATTTCATTTCCTCCGGTATCTCATCTTTTTCAACGTGAGAACAGGATACCGGCAGATATTTACGCAATCTCTTGAGCCGAGCGCGCGCAACATAAGGATTCTCAACCGTCAGCACGCCGCCAAGACAGCCGCCGGCGCACGCATTAAGCTCGATAAAATCGAGATCGGTGAATTTTTCGTCCTCCAGCTCTTCAAGAACCCTTATAACGTTTTCTATACCGTCCGCCGCCAGATACTGCTCGCGAAGCAGCGCCGACGATTCACCGCCGATGCCGCCCCAGCTGATACCGATTATACCCGACTCTGACAGCGGTTCTACCGTTTCGACCTTGCCCATCTGCGAAGCAAGCTCTGCAAAAACCGAGCTGATGGCCAGAACTCCGCTGACAGAGGATTTTTCGGTGCCGATCGGCGCCTTGATATCCGTTACCTTTGCCGCACACGGCGAAATAAAGAATATACCTATCTCCTCATCTTTAAGTTCGGGATGCTTTTCACGGGCGCGCTTACGCGCAATATCGGCAGCAACCTCCATCGGCGCCTTAAGCGGCAGAACCTTATCGCAAAGATCAGGGAAACGAACGCGGATAAGCCTTACTACAGCAGGACACGCCGAACTGATAACAGGCTTTTTTATGTTTTTCTGTGCCATATAAATACGCGTTGCATCGGAAACCAGCTCCGCAGCGGCAGAAACCTCAAATACATCATCAAATCCCATTCGCTTCAATCCGCTGAGTACAATATCGATATCGTCGAGATTATTGAACTGCCCGTAAAGCGACGGCGCAGGAAGTGCGATATTGTATTTGAATTCTTTCAGCATCGAAAAATGGTCATACACCGGCTTTTTTGCGTGATGCGGGCAAATGCGTATGCATTCACCGCAGTCGATGCATCGCTCTGATATTATGCTTGCCTTGCCGTCCCTTACCCTTATGGCTTCGGTGGGACAGCGCTTGATGCAGTTCGTACAGCCTAAGCAGCGATCGGCATCAAGTGTAACAGAGTGGAAAAATTTATCCATAACAGTAACACCCAGTATGTAATAAATATTTTTATCTAAATTGTTATTTTACATCCACGGAACCAAATACAGCATTTGCTTCGACGGTAACGGTGGGGATACCAAGCATCGAGCCGGAATTGCCGCCGTTTACCGAACCGAAAATCTGTGATCCGGTAACCGAATAAACCGCATTATTTGACGTCAGTATTTCGACCGAACCGAAAACTCCGCTGACCTCAATCGCACAGTTTTCGGTAATGATCGCATTTCTTAAATCAATGACCATCGAACCGAAAACACAGCTTGCATCAAGCCCTTTAAATTCGATGCCCGAATAATCAATATTCTTCTCTCCGAAAACGACCGATACATCTTTCATATCAGCAGTTCCCCTGTCGATCTTTTTGCCGCCGACCTTTCCGATACGGAAAACAGAGGCTATGATAGAAAGACCTATTACGCAAAGCAGTACCGGAAGTACGATTCCGCTCCATACAGAGAGCGAATCAAAGGGCGCAACACCGATGCTGCGAAGGGTGAGAAGCGAACCGACGGCGATCATTCCAAGGGAGAATATCCTTCCTCCACGTCCGAAAAGTCCCGGAATTCCCACAAGAACAAATATCATCGGCCAGTAATCCCATATACGGAACGGAATCACGCCGACCGCATTGAGTACCACAAAAACTGCAGCAGCGATAAAAAGCAATCCTGTCAAGACAGCAGATATTCTCTTTCCCATATCCAAAACATTTCCTTTCTGTTGTGATTGTTCACATTCATCGACGCAAGCCAATCGTTTGTAATAAATATTTTTTAGGTTATAGATTCATTTCAACTCGCATTACTTGCAAGTATTGTAAGATAAAGCTTTGTGCCTTTTCCCAAAACGGTATCTATTTCAAGCGAATCAGAATATTTTTTGATGTTCGGCAGTCCCATACCGGCACCGAATCCAAGCGAACGCACATTTTCGGGAGCTGTTGACCAACCCTCCTGCATAGCCTTTTCGACATCGGGGATACCGGGGCCTTCATCGGCCATGACTATTTCAATTTTGTCCGGATAGATATCAACATCGATAGTGCCGCCGCCAGCATGGATAACCATATTGATTTCAGCTTCGTACATTGCGATGGCAGTACGGCGTATGGCATCGCTGTTGTATCCGAGCTTTTTCAGCGTCTTTTTTACCTGAGTGGACGCTTCGCCGGCTCTTGTAAAATCATTTCCGTCAACATCATAGTGAAGTGTGATATGACTCATTGTGCAATCACACCTCCGCTCAGACCGTTGCTGTAAAGCAGTCCGCAAGCCTTGAACATTCCATACGAAGTACGAAGAAGTGCTATATCACGTTCCTTCGCAAGCTCTATTATCGCATCGGTAGGAGTTTTTCCGCGCACGAAAACAATACAGAGCATATCCATCATATCTGCAGTCCTTACAACCTGCGGATTAACAAGACCGGTAAGAAGCACCGACTGATCCTTTACATATGCAAGTACATCGCTCATCATATCGCTTCCGCAAGCGGTCTTTACCTCGCTGTCGAGCAATTCCTCGCCGAATATAATGTCGCACTTAAGATGATCCGCTATATCTCTGACAGTCATTAAAAAAACCTCCGATAAAATTTTGAAATCCGATTATAAGATTTGATAATATTATAACAATATATTATCGGGGTTGCAAGACAAAATTTGTTGACATGTGCTGAATCAACGTATATAATCGACGTAATTGAAAAATAATAGCAATTTGATTTGGGCATTGATTTGCAAAAAGATATGTGTTAAAATATTATTAACAATTTTTGAAATGGGTTTATTTGTTATTTTTGTATAATGACATTGCCGGAAGCCTTCCGTCAAAACATCCAAAGGAATGATTTTATGGATATCAACGAACAGGAAAATATTGAATACAAGGATTTCAACGGATACAAAGCAGCATCTGATGCCGACAACAATATCCCGCAGCCGTCCCAGCCGCTTTTTTACGATCAGCCTCAAGACCAGCCTGCGGCCGAAAACAACACAAGTGTTAACGGTATAATCAGCATTGTGCTCGGCCTGTTCGGCTGCTGCTGTTATGGACTTCCGTCCATTGTCGGTCTGATAATGGGTATAATTGGCGTAAAACGCAAAAAGGATGATATATTAAGCATTATCGGCATAGTAATCTGTGCAATGGTAATCGTCTATTTTGTTTACTGTATATTCTACATCTCCACCCATCCGGACGAATTCCGTCAGATGTATGAAATGATGATGGAGCAGATGTATGGTACGGTCAGCAACAGTTCAATCTAACAATAAGGTGGATCACTTATGGATACAAAGGGCAGCAACCAGAGCCTTGTAAAGGTGACAAATCAGGCCTTGATAGTAAAAGAGGTCAGAGCCAAAAAAAGAGTTTCCCGTTCCGAATTGGCAAAGCTTCTCCAGTTAAGCAACCCCAGCATCTCCAAACATGTTGACGCCCTTATCGCCAAAGGACTTGTTGTCGAAACCGGATCGCTTATGACCGACGTCGGACGCCGTCCGATAATGCTTGAATTCAACGGCAAGCACGGATGCGTTGCGGTTGTCGACATGTCAAGTAACGATTGCCGTATATGCATTGCTGATCTTCATGGAAACAAGCTTGAATATTCGCGCGTCGAAGGCGGGCAGATAATTACCGGAGCGGTGTTGGAACGAATAATCTCCACACTGAAGGAAATGGTTGGAAACATCGGTGATCGCTGCGGACAGCTTCTTGGTATATGTATCGGTGCTCCGGCGGTTGTCGAGCCAAAAACCGGAAAAATACATTGGTCCGCAAGAATCGAAAACTACGACAATGTCGATCTTTGCGGAATGTTCAAAAATGCTTTCGGTGTTCCGATAATAGTCAAAAACGATATTAACCTCGCCGTTGTCGGCGAACAGATATTCGGTGCCGGAGGAAATGTTGATAATATGATGTATATCAGCATCGATGCCGGTGTCGGCCAAAGCGTTATTATCGGCGGCGAACTGTACGAGGGTCTGCGCGGCGTTGCATGCGACCTTGGCGTTCTTCTGCCGTGTGTTGATGAGGTTCTTGACATCGAGGCTCCTCCGGGAAGACAGTATCTGCCGTACATACTTGAGCGCACCATGTCCATATACCATCTTGTTGATAACGTGAAAGCCCGTTTCTCGGATGGACGCGATACCGTCATGCGCGACTGGGTTTCCGACGTTGATGACATAACCTACGATGATATAGTCAAAGCCTATGGCATGGGCGATCCCATGGTGGTTCCCATCGTACGCCGATTCGCAAAAGGCGTTGCTATCATAGTAAAAAATATGGCAAGCCTTTTCGACGTGGATCTTATTCTTCTCGGCGGTGTTGTTGCAAAGCTCGGAAGCTCGTTCCTCAATGAAATATTAAACACCCTTGCAAATCTTCCGGGATATGCTAAGGTAAACCTCAAGCTTTCCAAGCTGTTTGATACCGCGGTAATCTTCGGCGGTATTGAAACCACCACGCAGTACATTATCGAAAAAATTATCGATGAATAAACAGAAGCTTCATGCGCTACTGCAAGCGGCGTATGAAGCTTTTTTATACCCTTATATTTACAGCAGACAATCAACATCAACAATTTTTTGACAAAAAAATGACAATTATTGACATACCGGACAAACTGTGATAGCATGAATATACTAATCTATAGAAAAGGGGTTTTATGTGTAATGAGTTCTGAAAACACCGTAAAAACCAAAAAGAAGGTCGGCACGATAATAAGCACCGTTATAGTGCTTACTCTTCTTGCCGCCGCCTACGGATTCCTGGCGTATACCAAAATCACCGATCCCTCTGCTCAATTTGTAGGGACTGCCTGGGCGCTGCTTCCTCCGATCACCGCGATCGGCCTTGCTCTGGTCACAAAAGAGGTTTACAGTTCCCTTTTCCTCGGTATCGTTTCGGGTGCTCTTCTCTATTCCGATTTCAACCTTGTAAAAGCTACCGAAAACGTATTTTCCGAAGGAATTATTGCAAACATCGCCGATTCCTATAACGCAGGTATCCTCGTCTTCCTTGTCGCTCTTGGAATTATCGTTGCACTGGTTAACCGTGCCGGCGGCTCAAGGGCTTACGGCCAGTGGGCAACAAAAAGCATAAAGACCCGCAAGGGCGCACAGTTTGCAACCTTCGGCCTCGGCGTTGCAATATTTGTTGATGACTATTTCAACTGCCTCACCGTCGGTTCGGTCATGCGTCCCATCACCGACAAACAGCGCATCTCCCGAGCAAAGCTTGCTTACATTATCGACGCTACCGCAGCTCCTATATGTATGATAGCCCCGATTTCTTCCTGGGCTGCAGCAGTAACCGGCGTTGTCGAAGGCGAAAACGGTCTTGCTCTTTTCTGCCGCGCTATTCCTTATAACTTCTACTCGCTGCTTACAATAGCAATGATCATCTTTACCATTGCCGTAAATCTCGATTTCGGCTCGATGAAGACGCATGAGATCAACGCAATGGCCGGCGACCTCTATACAACCGATGCACGTCCGTTTGCCAACGCAGAGGACGAGCAGACCTCCACAAAGGGTAAGGTCGTAGACCTTCTTCTCCCCGTTATCCTTCTCATCGGCTGCTGCATCACCGGCATGCTTTATACCGGCGGACTTTTCTCCGGCACAAGCTTCATCGATGCATTCGCAAACTGTGATGCATCTCTCGGTCTTGCACTCGGCTCTGCCGTTGCCCTTCTTTTCGTAATCGTTTATCTCGCTCTCAGAAGAGTTATGAAGTTCAACGAGCTTATGGACTGCATCCCGCAGGGCTTCAAGGCAATGGTTCCCGCCATCATGATCCTCATCTTTGCCTGGACTCTTGGCGGCATGACCTCCAACCTTGGCGCAAAAGAGTACGTCAGCGGTATCTTTGAAAACAGCGCCGGCTCGCTTCAGGCATTCCTCCCGGCTATCGTTTTCCTTGTAGCTGCTGGACTTTCCTTCTCTACCGGTACATCATGGGGTACATTTGGTATCCTTCTTCCCATCGTTGTTGCTGTCGGACTCCCCGGCGAGCTTATGATCATCGCCATCTCCGCCTGCCTTGCCGGTGCTGTTTGCGGCGACCACTGCTCACCCATCTCCGACACCACCATTATGTCATCTACCGGCGCACAGTGCGACCACATCAACCACGTTTCCACACAGATTCCTTACGCTCTTCTTGTAGCTGCAATTTCTTTCGTTTCCTATATTATTGCCGGCTTTATTCAGAACGTATGGATCGCTCTCCCGATCGCGCTGGCTTTTATGATCGGAACACTTGTCCTTATGAAGCTTTTCCAGAAAAAGCCCGTTCAGGCTGCTGAGGCTGTTGAAGCCGAAGAATCTGTTGAAGCTGTAGAATCTGTTGAAGCTGAAGAGGCTGTTGAAGCTGAAGAGGCCGTCGAAGCTGAAGAGGCTGTAGAAGCTGTAGAGGCCGTCGAGGCTGTTGAGGCTGAAGAGGCTGTCGAGGCTGAAGAGACTGTCGAGGCTGAAGAAACTGTCGAAGTCGAAGAGACCGTCAAAATCGACGCAGAATAATCTGAAATATCAATAGATATCTCCAAACCGGGCAGGATCGGCAATGCGCAAATCCTGCCCGGTTTTGTATATCAGCAAAAAATTCGGGGCATGATACTGTCAAAACAGGAAAAGAGGTTGTATCATGTTTAAACACGAAAAAATGTTTTTCCACCCGGTGGCCGTTGAAAAGCCCAATCCGCAATACGCCGCACTTCTTCAGGAGCAGCTCGGCGGTGCAAATGGTGAGCTGAAAGCGGCCATGCAGTATATGTCGCAGAGCTTCAGGATAAAAGATCCCGAAATCAAGGATCTGTTCCTTGACATTGCCGCCGAAGAGTTAAGCCACATGGAAATGGTCGCACAGACGATAAACCTGCTCAACGGTCACGATGTTGATGCGCAGTCCGTTCCGGCAGGGGAGATACAGACCCACGTTCTACTCGGTCTCAACCCCGGCCTGATAAATGCCTCCGGATACTCCTGGACGGGTGATTATGTCAGCGTAACAGGAGATCTTTGCGCCGATCTGCTTTCCAATATTGCATCGGAGCAGCGCGCAAAGGTTGTATACGAATACCTGTACCGGCAGATAGAGGATAAAAAGGTGCGCGAAACGATAGATTTTCTTCTCAACCGTGAAGAAGCACACAACGCCATGTTCCGTGAAGCATTCAACAAAGTTCAGAACACCGGATCCAATCGTGACTTCGGCACAACAAAGGCGGCAAAGATGTATTTCAGTATGTCCGAACCCTCGCCCGAAGATGTAAGCTTTAAAAAGGTTGAGGCCACTCCTCCGTCTTTCAAATAAACACAGCAAAAACCCCGTATCTTCCGGTAATGAAGTGACCCCAAAAAGTTAGACAAATATAAAAGAATAAAATTGTTTAAGCAACCGAAAGGGTTTACTGTCTGTGAATAGCAGGCGGCAAACCCTTAAGTTTTGCCTTGATTAGTCTATTGTTGTAGTAGTCCAGCTATTCAATCAGTTCTTGCTTGAAGTGATCCATAGAATCAAACTTCTACAAGTAAAGCAGTTCACTTTTGAGCAAACCGAAGAAGTTTTCGATTACAGCATTGTCCAAGCAATTTCCTTTTATGTTCATGCTGGGATACCTTTTTCTGAAAGTGATTGTTGATATTGCTGGAGCTGATGCTGCCAGCCTTGATCAGAGTAAAATGTGAGGTTTGTTCCATCCGGAACGGTATCAAATGCCGTGTTAAGCAGGTTTGGTGCAGATTCACCTATTTTGCCCTTGTAAGAGTGATTTTTTTCATCCTAACACGGCAAACAAAGCCCAATTCTTTTATCAGTCGCCGCACCATCTTGCGATTCAGGTGGATTTTACGGTTTCGGAGTTCTGTTGTGATGCGTCGATAACCGCATCGTACTTTGTTTTCGTGGTATATCGCTGTAATTTCAGCTTTTTCGGTTTCATGCGTTTCGGAACTATTCATCAGCTTTAGATGTTAGTAGAAGGTTGCTCTGGGTAGTTGCGCGATTGATAGAAGTGTTTCTAACGAATGCACTTGCCTTAGTTCTTGAACTACCTGTGTTTTTTGCACTAGCGCCGCTCGTCTTCCAAAACCAAGGCTTGCAATTTTTTAAGGAGTAATTCTCTGACTGAAGGCGTTGCGCCTCCGAAATAAGGTCTTCTTCAACTTCATTTGGGACGTGAAAAGCCTTTTCTGCTACGACCTCGACGAATATATAATCCTTCCGCTCCCCCTGTTAAGTAGATTCTTTCCCACGAAGCCACTCGTGTGTCGCTCGATACTTCAAATTATCGGTCGGCTTCTTTGCAACGTGGTTTTTGCGTATCATTGTTTCTACAACCATTTGCTTGAATTCTCCGGTGTTCCGTTTATTTGGTATTCCTTTTTGCACAAAAATCTCCCCCATTTGTTAGACGATATAATATAATGTCTAACAAATGGGGGCAGTTCACGTATTGCATAACTATTTTTCTATTTATTATTGTTAAAGGTATAAACCTTATGTATATTCAACTGTCAAGCAGTTTCCTGTGATGCTGAAGTTACGGGTTTTGTTGCTACTGTTGTTGTGGTTGTAGTAGTTGCCTCCGTAGATGGCTTTGCAGTAGACGATGTCGGCTCAGCCGACGGCTTTGTCGATGCAGTTGTACCTGTTGTATCAGTTGCATCTGTGGTATCAGTAACATCCGTAGATTCACTTGGCAAAGATGTGATTGTTCCGTAGGGCATTGCCGGAATAGTTACATTCTTTGCCTTTGCCCCATTTGCGTAAGTCATATCATCCTCAAATATGAATTTCTTTAGTTGCTGAGAATTCCACTTATAGTTAGGCCAAAGCACAGACATCGGTGTTGTTCCGGAGTATACCATCCGGTATCCATAAGAGCCCTCTATCGGTATTCGGAGCTGCTCGATATCGTACTTGAGTATATCTACCGCTTCCATTACATAGCCATTTATCTCATTTTGTGGGATATTAGTAGAAACGAACTCTAGACAACTTGTCGCTACACTATAAAGTGTTGAAATGTCTGAATTCATAAGCTTGTTTACCATGAGCGTAATGACTTTACGCTGTCTGTCTGTTCGACCGAAATCGCCGCCTGAAACGTGTCTCATCCTGCAATAATTCAAAGCCTCTGCACCATTGCAGTTATACTCACCTGCTCCGGCCTTGAATCTTGGAAAGTTACCATAATCTGGATCGCTCCACATATACTTGGCCTCTTCGGCATTGAATTCAATCGTAATTCCACCAAGAAGATCAATAATCTTCTTGAATCCAGAGAAATCTATAACTACATAGTCATCTGTTTTAACACCGAGATTCTGCTCAATTGTATTAAAGGTTATTTTCAAGTCAAGATTATTATAACGACAATCATAATAAAATGCTGTATTTATTCTATTATTTTTATAATTAGGAATTATCGCGTAAAGATCTCGCATAATTGATATAAGTTTGATTTTCTGATGCTTTCTATCTATTGCAAGCAACATTATTGAGTCACTGCGCGCATTGCGATTTATACCGAATCGAGAGTCTGAACCGATCAACAAAATAATTGAGACATCATCTGTCGAAACGAGATAATCTGTGGGCAGCCCTGCATCGCTCTCTGTTATCGTGTTATCAGCAAATTCTGCATCAAGATTAGCTAGCTCGTCACCAGATACGCGCGAACTCTCTATATCAGCATCCGTAAACGTATTAAAGCTCTTCATTACATTAAAGTATATTGTAGTAACTCCGCTAGCAAACAACAAAACGAAAATCAGTAAAAAGCATACTACCGTTCTGCCGAAAAAAAACTTTCTCTCCAATCTGTTAGAATCAAAACTCTCTTTATCATCAATAAAAACATTTTTACTTTTTTCCATGTAATCCACGCTCTCCAAAGCTGTTAGTATTAATAATATTATCGCATTTATACAGAGAATGTATGAATAAATGGTTAAACTTTAAAGGGATAATTTGCACAAACAGGGAAAGTGAAGTGTCCCAAATTGTACGGACAGTACAAAAACAGCCTAATGGTAGTTAACAATAAGTTTTAAGCAACGAACTGACTTCATTTGAAGTGACCCCAAAAAGTTAGACAAATATAAAAGAATAAAATTGTTTAAGCAACCGAAAGGGTTTGCCTTGATTAGTCTATTGTTGTAGTAGTCCAGCTATTCAATCAGTTCTTGCTTGAAGTGATCCATAGAATCAAACTTCTGTAAGTAAAGCAGTTCATTTTTGAGCAAACCGAAGAAGTTTTCGATTACAGCATTGTCCAGACAGTTGCCCTTTCTGTTCATGCTCTGCCGTACTCCTTTTTCAGCAAGTGCTTGTTGGTATTACTTGTTTTTTGAATTCTGGGGTGTACCTTTTGTTTGGCACTCCTTTTGGCATATTAAATCACCCCATATGTTAGACATTATATCATATCGTCTAACATATGGGGTGCAGTTCATTATTTCGGGGACTTCATGCTGTTTTCAGTGCAGTATCTTTTAAAGCGCCAGTCGATAGATTGCGGCGACGTCTGTTGTTTTGAGAGGGACAAATCCGCCGACGTTGCGGGTGTCATTTACGGTGCACTTCTCCGCCATTTCGTCAATTCGCGATTCATCTATGCCGGCTTCGGAAAGTCTTGTGGGAAGGCCGATGGATTTAAAAAATGCTTCAAGCGCGTCGATCGCCTTAAGGGCGGTTGCTTCCGGATCATTTGAGTCAGGTTCAATACCGAAGACGCACTTTCCGAACCGAGCAAATCGATCAAGATCGTGCTTGTATACATATCTCATCCAGGCGGGGAAGACTATAGCCAAACCGGCACCGTGGGCAATGTCGTAAATCGCGCTGAGCTCATGCTCTATAGCGTGGCTGCCCCAATCCTGACTGCGTCCGGTGCCGAAAAGATCGTTATGGGCGACCGAACTGCACCACATGATGTTGGAACGTGCGTTGAGATTCTCCGGTTCAGCGATGGCGATAGGTGCCATTTCTATTATAGTTTTAAGACCGGCTTCGCAAAGTCTGTCGGTAAAGCAGACATCCGGAGTGTTTGTAAAATAGCGCTCCATAATATGCGCCATGATATCGGCCGCGCCGCATGCGGTCTGATATGCCGGAAGGGTATATGTAAGCTCCGGATTAAGAATCGCAAAAATGGGTCGGGTGATTTCGTTTGTACAGCCCTTTTTAAGGGTCAGGCGGTGATTGGTTATAACGGATGAGGGGGATGATTCGCTTCCTGCAGCAGGGATGGTAAGGATAACCGCTACGGGCAGGGTCTTTTCCGCGACCGCGGCGCCGGAATAAAGATCCCACACGTCGCCATCATAATAGTAACCCATGCCGATGGCCTTTGCAGAGTCGATAACAGAACCGCCGCCAACAGCAAGGATCATGTCGATGTTTTCGTGATCGCAAAGCGAGATTCCTTCACGGACAAGCGAAACTCTTGGGTTGGGAAGAACTCCGCTCAGCTCGACAAAGGATATGCCGGCGTCCTTGAGCGATTGCCGAACTTTGCCGATGAGTCCGCTTTTTACAGCGCTTGTGCCGCCGTAATGGAGCAGAACCTTTTTGTAACCGCGTGCGGCGATTTCAGCACCCACACGGGATTCGCTGTCTTTTCCGAATATTATTTTTGTCGGGACAAGAAATTCAAAGCTTTCCATAAAACGACCCCTTTGTTATTTTTTTAATATCAGCCGCATCGGAGTGTAATCATTGCCTCGCGGCTCAAAGCCCAATTGTCTGTAAAGTGGATAGCCGTCATTTGTCGCCAGAAGGTCAACAAGGCATGCGCCCTCCTCTTTTGCCTTTTCAAGAAGCAGGCCGAGCATCTTTGTTGCGATGCCTTTTCGGCGATATGCAGAATGTGTGTACACCGATAATATCTCGCCGGTTATGCCGTTTAAAAAAGCTATGCCGCCCGGCTTTTCCTTGATAACGAGCATCGCGGACGCGATATAGCTTTCGCCGTCCTGCGCCACGGCACAGAAAAGAGATTTCCCAAGGCTTTCTGGGATGTACCGAGCAAGCTGGTTCCTTATGACAGCTTCGTCGTCCGGCATAAGTCCCTGTGTGCGAAGATATTCAATGCGAAGGTTTATAAGACCTTCCGTATCCCGAATGGTGGCGAAGCGTACATTCATCCTTGATCTCGTTCCTTTCTCACGGTTTGAAAAACAAAGTTTTTCAAACTAAAAGCCTCGTGCTAATTATATACTACACCGGTTGTTTATGCAACATAAAAGAGGGATAAAAAATGGACGTGAAACATCTTTACGAAGGCCGCCGATGCTGTTATAATAATACATTACAAACATATCGAAAGGTCGCTTTCAATGAAGTCTCATAAAAGCTGGTATGCAAAAGGAATGCGTGACGGTATACCTATTGCGCTTGGTTATCTCGCAGTATCATTCACGTTGGGAATAACGGCTCGAAATGCCGGTCTTACGGCGTTTCAGGCAGCTCTGACAAGCTTTTCCACGAATGCTTCGGCCGGAGCGTTTGTCGGATTTACCCTTATGGCACAAAATGCCGGTTACCTTGAAGTGATAATTATGGAGGCGGTTGCAAACGCCCGTTATCTGCTGATGTCGTGTGCTTTGAGTCAGAAGCTTTCGCCGCAGACGCCGTTTTACCATCGACTGCTGATAGGCTACGATGTTACCGACGAGATATTCGGCGTTTCCATCGCAGTCCCCGGCAAGCTGGATCCGTTTTATACATACGGCGTGATGACCCTTGCCATTCCGGGGTGGGCGATAGGAACATATATAGGCGTTGCTGCCGGAAACATTCTGCCGATGCGTGCGGTCAGCGCTTTAAGCGTGGGGCTTTATGGTATGTTTATCGCTATTTTTATACCTCCCGCGCGCAAAAACAAGGTCGTTGCCGGACTTGTTGCCGTAAGCTTTGCGGCGAGCTATATTTTTGCACGGGTGGACGGTTTATCAAAAATATCGTCCGGCGTCAGAACCATCATACTTACCGTTGTGATATCTCTTGCAGCGGCGATTCTGTTCCCTGTGAAATCGGAGGAAGAGGAGGCTGCAGCAAATGAGGAATAATGTATATATTTATATCCTGTGCATGGCGGTTGTGACATATCTCATCAGAGTTCTGCCGCTGACTTTGATACGTCACGAGATAAAAAACAAAACCATACGATCGTTTTTATACTATGTGCCTTATGTTACTCTTGCGGTAATGACCTTCCCGTCGATACTTGATGCAACACAAAGCCCGATTTCGGCAATGATAGCTCTGGTCGTTGCAATGGCTCTTGCGTGGAGCGGTCAAAGCCTTCTGCTTGTATCTGTGCTTTGCTGCGTGGCGGTGTTTATATCTGAATTGTTTCTTATCTGAGTTCAGGCAAAAACGCTTATACCAAATCAAAAAGATCGGATCTGACTTTAAATTCGTACAGATCCGATCTTTGATTTTTATATATGGCAGCTTACACAAGCCATTCCATTACAGTTTTGTAGGGGCTTGAAAAATCGGTATTGAAGGCGTTGTTCATGTCGTCGATTGTGCTTACAGGAATGGTTTCGCGTATTATGCGGCGCAGACTTTGCTGCATTTCGGGATGAGCTTCGAGCAGATCGCGCGTTGCGGCAAAATCCTCGGTGGTCGAGCGGCTGCGGCCGATAAGGGTAAGACCGCGCTCAAGCACCATACGGGTGTTAACGGGAATCGGCTGCTCCGATACGCCCATAAGCATGATCGTTCCCTGAGGATTGATAATGTCAATTATTGAATTGACGGCGATACCGGAAGCCTGTCCGCCGACGCATTCTTACGCATGATCGACGCGAAGACCTTCGGGAAGCTGATCGGAGTGGTGGACGTGATCGGCGAAAGAGAACAGCGCGAGCTTTTCGTCAACTATGCCCATTATATGGAGCTCGGTTTCCGGAAGAAGCGTTTTTAAAAGGAGAGCCACTATGTAACCCAGATTACCGTCGCCGTAAACTGCGATACTGTTTCTTATGCTGTGAGCCGTTTCCATAAAGGTGTTGACGGTATGGACGGCAACACTTATAAGCTCACATACAGATGCTATTGAATCATCGATGCTTTCGTACGGAACGACACAATCGTGAACGATGGAAACAAACTCCTGCATAAAGCCGTCGTAACCGCTTGCACGGAATTTTGAAGTCTGTGCATAATTATCGCGGATTATGCCCGGTGGGGCAAAGGGCTGGTTTGGAACAAGCAGAACCTTCTGACCGGGCTTGTATACGCCGCTGGCGTCGTGTACGACCACACCGGCGCATTCATGAATAAGCGCCATGGGAAGCTTTTTCCTCAAAGCTTCGGGTGAACGCAGACCCTGAAAATACCGCTGGTCAGCCGCGCAAATCGAAAGAAATTTAGGGCGGACTATGACATCGGAGGTGTTAAGGTCAATATTGGAAAAGTTCACCTGTATCTGCTTTGGGGCAACAAGACGGTATACTCTGTTAATCATGACAAAACTCCTCTGCAACGATCGCCTCCGCGAGACGCAGGTCGAACGGAGTGGTTATTTTCATGTTGTAGGAATCACCCTTGACCATTCGCACATAGCGGCCGGCGAGGGTAAATATCTTGCAGGCATCGGTAAGAATAGCCTTCTGAGCATCGTCAAGTGCGCCGTAATCCTCTTCAAACCAATTGATGCGGAAGGTCTGAGGAGTCTGACCGTTATAAAGCTCATCTCTTACAGGGATATCGTCAAGCTTTTCGCCGTTTGCCGAGCGGATGATGGTATCGGTAGCAGGGATAACGGTATCGGTAGCGCCATATTTCAGAGCGGCATCGATATTTTCTTCGATTATGCGCGCGCTGATAAAAGGACGTACAGCGTCATGGGTGATGAGTATGTTGTCATCGGAAGAGTCGGTTTTGCGAATCTCGCTTATTACATTGACTATACTTCCGTTGCGATCGGCGCCGCCTTCTATTACGGTGACGCGGTCGGTATCTCCGATTGCCTTGCGAAGTATATCGTTCATGTGTGAAACGTAATCCTTTACAACGGCAACATAAATATGGTCTATTCTGCTGCACATGAGAAATTTTTGGATTGTATGGATAATTATGGGAACGCCTCCGACAGATAAAAATTGCTTGGGCATGCTGGTAACGCCCATTCGGTTGCCGACGCCTCCGGCAAGTATTCCTGCATAGATCATGGCAGTTCTATTCCTTTCTTTGATGTGAAGTCTTTAATACTTTGTGTTATTGGTAAATGGCAGGCTTCAACATGGATTGATAATATCGGTAATTAAATTATACCATTTTTAATCCATTAAGTCAACAAACTGGCTGTAAACGCATTACGCCCGAAACGCAAAAACTATAAGTATAATATTGGCGGATTATTCGCCTGTGTAATTGTATCTTCCGTCGTAAACTCCCCTTGCGAGCTCATCAACAATTTCGGCAAGCAGCTTTGTGACGCTTCCGTAACGGCGGCTTACATACTTATCCGCAAAAGCCGAGATATCGGCGATCGAGGGACGCTCATCACGGGAGATACTGTCGATAATATCCGCAATATCTCTTGCTTTGATCGCAGGGATATCTTTATCATAATCAAGATAAAGACCTCTGTCGGTTATATATTTATCGCGGTCGTAGCAGTAAAGGTATACCGGCTTGAGGGGGATAGCGGCCTCAAATACGATGGAGGAATAGTCGCTGATGATATAATCGGAAACAGCGATAAGATCCATACCCATAAACAAGCGGTTTTCGGAGGTTTCGCTGTCGGTCATAACAAGCTCGCTTCCGCTGTGTGTCTTTATTATAAGATTGAATCGGGAGAGGTCAACGGCGTTTTTTACCTCGTTGGAGGCATATTCCATGTCGTAATCGTTAACGCCGCCCGAACGGCGGAAGGTCGGAACGTAAAGTATAGTCTTCTTTCCGTTTACAAGCTGGGGATATGCCTGATAAATCCGCTCTCTGCTTGCCGAAACATACTTGTCTTCGGCAAGATAATCCATTCGAGGAAGTCCGATGGGAAGGAATTTGCTCTCGTCGGTGCCGAAAGCCTCAGCGAAAGGCGGGACACAGCAATCGCCGGAGGCAAGCACATAATCATAGCCTTTGTGCATACGCATGGCCTTTACTACATCAAGGGAGGTTCCTTCGGCCTGACCTGCAACGGAGAGACCGAATTTTTTGAAGGCGCCCAAAGCGTGCCACATCTGTATTACGACCAGGCTCTTTTTGTGGTGGAGAAGAGATATGGGAATGCAGTAGGTGTCAAGTATGACCACCTTTGATGATGCAATATGCCACATCTGGGTAAAGATATGAAAGGCATATTTTATCATACCCGATTTGGATTTGGGGATCATACGGCAAAGCATACGCTGGTCATATTGGGGATACTTTTCCTTTATCATATCCGAAAGCATCGAAAAGTCGATTCCCGGAGTGTCGGATTGCCGGCTTATGTATGTTATCTTGTCCTTTGTGGAGGCAAAGAACTTTATGAAACAATAAACGAACTCCAGAAAGTACCGCAAAATTGCCATTGCAACGGTTTTCAAATGTGACTCTCTCCTTTACAGAGGTTTAGCTGTGCTGATAAGTTCCAGCAGACGTTCGGTGGCGTGACCGTCGCAGGAACTCATGAATTTTTTACGAAATGCGCGAACCTTTTCGAGCCCGCTGTGCTGTGCTTCGTCTATTGCTTCGATAAGCTGATCCATATCCTTCGCTATCGGACCGGGACAGAATTCCTCAAACGGATAATAGAAGCCCCTGTCGTCGATATATTCCTGCATATCGTAGGCAAAAAAGACCATGGGCTTATCCATGAGCGAATATTCAAAAACAAGAGACGAATAGTCGCTTATGCAAAGATCGGCGGCCATAAGAGCATCCTCTATCGAAAGTGTGCGGGTGATGTCGAATGCAAAATCACGGCAGTTGTCGGGGATAACTTGCTTATCCTTTGCGAGCGGATGGTGTTTTATAAGCAAGATAGTATCTTCGGAAAGTGATTTCTTTAGCCGGGCGATATCCAATGCGTTCGGGATTTTTGCGCCGGATGTGGAGTTGCCTCGAAAAGTGGGGGCATACAAAATTATTTGTTTGCCGTCCGCCGCGGGAACGACAGATAAAAGATTATCGCGGGCGGCGGCGAGGCGCTTTTTATCAAAAAACATATCGGTTCGGCTTGTGCCGATTGCAACCATCTGCTGTCCGCTGTCCGGTTTGATGTTCATGGCCTCCTCATAAGCCCAGATGACCTCAGGACTGCTGACGGTAATATAATCAAGATTGCCGTATGGCGGATAGTTAAGGCTATCCTCTTTTGCCTCGCCAAAGGCAACGTCGCCGGTGCTGAGGCCAAATCTTTTGAAAGCGCCGCATGCGTGCCAGGTCTGAACCGTTACGGTTTCCTTTCTTATGGGAAGACAGCCGTAAACATTTGAGCGTTCGTTAAGAAATACGTATCGGGCATCGGCGATGTCCTTCACCATGGCAAGGCAGTTTTTCAGATATTTTGTAAAGCCGACAAACCCAAGGCGAAGGCAATGCAGGCTTATCGTAAAGCCCTGTTCGGCGAGAGCGTCGTTGATAAGCGTGAAATTGTCGCTCAGTTGCGCACTTCTGACCTCGATAAAAACCGCCTTTTTCGGATTCACGGCTTTTTTGGCGTGCTTTTTATAAACTGAAGGCAGAAGCATCTTGAGCGATGCTTTTTTATATGTGCTGCGAATAATACTTTTTACAGACATGAACGAATATCTCCCTTATTTATCCGATGCGATAGGTTTTGCTGTGTCCATGAGTTCAAGGATACGCTCGGTGGCATGACCGTCACAGGAACTCATAAATTTTTCACGAAAAGCCCGAACCTTTTCAAGCCCGCTGACTTGAGCCTCGTTTATCGCGGCGATGAGCGAGTCCATATCCTTTGCTATCGGGCCGGGACAGAATTCGGTAAACGGGTAATAGAATCCGCGGTCGTCTATGTACTCTTCCATATCATAAGCAAAAAAGACCATAGGTTTGTCCATAAGAGAATATTCAAAAACAAGAGATGAATAGTCGCTTATGCAAAGGTCTGCCGTCATGATAAGGTCATCGATAGAAAGCAGATGGGTGACATCGAAGGCAAAATCCGCGCAGGTATCGGGGATTTGCTGTTTGTCACGAGCGAAAGGATGATGCTTTATAAGCAGAACGGAATCTTCGGGCAACGATAGACGCAGCTTGTTGATATCAAGAGCATCGGGAATGCGAGCCTCGGCAAATTCGCCGCGGAAAGTCGGCGCATAAAGGAATATTTTCCTGCCGGCCGCCTGCGGTACTGCCTCAAAGAGATGTTTTTTCGCCTCCTCGATGCGAGCTTTGTCAAAATAAACGTCGGTTCTGCTTGTACCCACAGGCAGAGCCTTTTGCCCCTTCTGAGCCGAAAGATTCATCGCCTTTTCGTATATCGGAGCCACTTCGGGGCTGCTTACGGCGACGAAATCAACGTTGCCGTAAGGGGGATATTTTGTAAACTCCTTTTCGGAGCTGCCGTAATTTTTCTGTGTGGTACTCATGCCGAATCGCTTGAAAGCGCCGCATGCATGCCAGGTCTGTATTGTCAGAGTATCTTTACGGAGCGGAAGGCATCCATAGGCGCTCATGGCGTCGTTAAGAAAAACATAACGGGCATCAGCTATATCATCAAGCATTTTAAGGCAATTTTTAAAATATGCCGCCGTGCCGCCGAAGCCCAGCCGCAGGCACTGCAGACTTATGTCATATCCGCCGCGTGCGCGAAGTGCGCGATCGATGAGCGCAAAATTATCGCTCATTTTATCGCTTCGGCTTTCGATAAAGACGACCTTGTTTTCTTTTATGGGACGCCCGCGCTTCAGTCTGTAACTGAACGGCAGCATTATTTTCATGGCAGCAAATTTATAAAAATTGCGCAGCTTTCCGCCAAGCGCCATATTGCGACCATTCCTTTCATATATATTGTTTACTCTATCATAATTTACACCATCAGTGCCGTAAAGTCAATTACAAAACGGTGTCGGAGAATCGTTTTTCAGGTACCGTTTTGTAACCATTAAACAGAGAAATATATTTATTACTCAAAGCAACAGAAGCAAAGACCCGTCTCCGGCATTGGAAACGGGTCTTATTAATTGGTTAGTATTTATTATTTGCAGATGTTTGCGTCGGAGATTTTGCGCTGGCACTTGTCGCAGCCGGGGTTGATCGCATAGAAGTTCTTTTCGTCCATGCGGTCGGTCGCAATGCGCAGACCTTCGCCGTGACGTACAAGGTGGAGATAACTCATGGGTGTTCAGTAAAAATTGACCGCATTTTCATCTATCCGGCGCACAACGCTGTGGGTGTATACCTCAAAATACTTTGACCAGAAATTTAGTGCCGTAGGGTTGAAACTCTCGCAATCGACCCCCAGCCGCGCGAAGCCTTCTGAACGCAGAATGGGTATAGCGTAGTTCAGCAAGGACTGTGCTACACCTTTTCCTCTGAACTCCGGCAGGCAGTAGGCACCGCAGATGTTGAGCATATCGGGCGAATATGCCGCAAAGTTTTCTCCCTCCGGCTTCATCTCGATATATGCCGCTATCGTGCCGCCAACCTCAGCAATAAAGGTACGAGGCGGATCTGCTTCTCTTTTTGCAATCCAGTTTGCAATATCCTCGGGTGAATCTTTCATAAAGCACGGACTTTGTGCCAGATGGTCGGAAAGACTTCTTCGCATGAGACGGAGTTCGCTCTGGCGGGCAGCGGTCAGCTCATGGCAGACACAGTTTTCCTTATTCTGAAAATCAGAGTTGTCTACCGAACGAATCAGGTCAATGCAGCGCATTCCGAAGCCGTATGTGAAAAAAGCTTCGTTTGCGGCGGTGTCATGAGCATAGAGCGTAACGGCGTGGCTCGCCGCACCTGCTTTCACCCATTTCTCTGCCGCTGCCTGATACATCCGCTGATATATCTTTATGCGGTTTTCTTTAACGGCTCCGTGGGCGTGCAGCGGTGAAAACACTCCTCGTGTATTCGGCGTCCGGAAGACAGGCTCCCACGGACCGTATGCTCCGAGGAATCCCAGTAGCGTATCTCCGTCAACAGCCGCCACGCCTAATCCGTTTTCCGTAAGCTCATCCAGCGGCGGAAGCAATGTGTTTTCGGGAAGCGACGATACAGCCTCACGCTCTTCGGCGTAGTTCTCCATCACCAGACGGCATGCAGCAGGCATTAGATCTTTTGAAAAATCAATTATCTTCATGATAAAAATCCCTTTCGTTACAAAATAAAAAGCACCCCGGAAAACCGGAAGTGCAAAAGATTTGCTGAACGAACGGATGCAGGGATGCTTATTCTGTGCAAGCCGAGTAAACAGCATTACTTCCAATTTCCTTTAAGGACATACTCTTCATAAAGCTGTTCACCTACCTTTCTTTTATGGGTTCAGTTTATCACTTTGGAGATGGGAAGTCAATAGGCGATGCTGAACCGACTTGCCTCCGCATTGGAAGCAGGTCGGTTGCTTTTTATTCTACACCCTCCACTCAATGGTTATTTTATCATCCGCGATGCGTATGACATTCACAAGCTGGTCAAGCACTATCCGGCGGTCGGCAAAGGACAGGTGTTCCCAGTTCTCCAGATGGCTCGTTATTTCGCTCACCTGCACCTTGTTTCGCGAGGTCAGCTCGGCAATGCGGCAGGTGAGGTCGGCGCGAAGTGCGTCCAGTTCCTCCACACGCCGGTTGATGTGTTTGAACAGCGAATCGCTCGCTTCGGGGAGCCGTTCGAGCAGCGAGGCCATCTCCTTGTCGCAGGCGGTCAGCTCGAGCTGCAGAGCTGTCAGTTCGGGGTCGACACGCTCGTGCTTTTTCTTGTGCAGGCTTGAAAACTCAGCCAGCTTTTGCCGCATCTGATCGTAAATTATCTGCTCGATCTCGTCGGTGTGCAGACTTCCTGCCCCGTCACATGCCTTGGCGTTCATGCGGTGGGAGCAGAGCAGATAGCGCACCTCCTTGCCCTTGTATCTCTTATCCACCAGAGCATAGCCGCATCGGGCGCACTTGATCTTACCCGCAAGCCATGTATTCTTGGCTTTCTGCGGCGGCTGTACCTGCTTTGAACGCAGGCATTTTTTACGGCAGCTCAGCCAAATTTCCGAATTGACAATGCCCTCATGAGGCGCAAGAACGATGCAGTTGCCGTTCATATCGGTGGTTTTTCGCCCCTGTGCGTCCTTGCCGGAGTAATAGTAACAGCCGTTTGTGCCAATAAAATCCTCCGGCTGGTTTGTTATCACCGCTCCCTGCGATTCAAAAAATTTGTACACATCAAGGTCTGCTCTTACATATATCGGATTGCGGAGTATATCGGCAATTCTGGGACGCTCCCAATCCTTGCCGCGCTTGGTGATGCCTCTCTGCTGCAGAGCAGAGATAATGTCACCATAGGAGGTGTCGGGCTTTGCATACATCTCATATATGAACCGAACCACCTCGGCTTCGTCCTCGCGGGCGGCATATTTCGATGTCTTTTTGCCGTCGATCGTTATTGGCTCAAGCTGAAAACCGTAGGGGACGGGGCCTCCCATATAGAAGCTGCGTCGGCTTCGGGCGTAATAGGCGTCTGCAACACGCTTCTGTATGGTTTCGCGCTCAAGCTGTGCAAAGACGATGCATATGTTAAGCATGGCTCTGCCCATGGGTGAGGAGGTGTCAAACTTCTCCGTACTTGATACAAAGTCCACATGATATTTGTCAAATTCCGCCATCATCGAGGAAAAGTCGAGTATCGAACGGCTGATTCGGTCGAGCTTATAGACGATCACCCGATTGACATCGCCGTTCTTTATATCCTCCATCAGCACGCGAAAATTGGGGCGGTTGGTGTCCTTGCCGGAAAAGCCTCGGTCGATATAGATGCGGCATTCTTCACCCCGTGCCTCGTATTTGCAGAATTCTATCTGGCTTTCGATGGATATGCTGTCTGCTCTGTCAACCGATTGCCGCGCGTATATTGCTGTCATTGGTTTTCGGCCCTTTCAAATAATAAAGACCGCTGCGAACAATCTATCGCAACAGTCTTTCTCGGTCCATTGTGCGGATCGGCTCTTCATACTTGCTGAAGATATCAAACAGCACCTCTTCGATTTTTCTTCTATCCTCATCCGCAGCCTCATCGGCTTTCGGCATAACGTGTTCTATTGTAAATTTGGGGTTCTGGTCAGCGCCGGTAAATGTCATCAGGCTATCACCTCCACATCATAATTTATTTTCATCCGATAGAATATAGAACAGCGGACAATCATCGGGCATCGATTTGTTTTCTCTGCTGCAGTCTGTGCCACAACTCGAGCGGTTTGAATATGGAGACTTTTACAGTTTCTAACTGATATGAGAATTTTTGCGCCGACAGCGTCGGCAGAATCAATTATATTGCCCCACCATTTCATGGGTCATGCGGTTCTTATAACCCTTCGGGCTGTAAGCCTTTCGGAAGGTGACGACCGTGACATAGGTCATTTCAATATTTTACGATATAAGACGAGGGTTGATGGTACACAGAGTTTCGAGATTTTTGGTTCAAGTTTTATATTTGCCATAGCAGCATCCTCTCCTTTTTGTTTATATAAAAACTACAAACAGGAAGGATCGGTTTGTGAAATGCGTATAAATTATCCTGCGCATCTTTTGAAAAAGTGTTCAAAAAGATGATCAAAACGTTTTTGCGCTCGTATTATATACAATACATATAATGTTTTTTTGTCGCTTATTACAGCTTGCCTGCAGTTTTATTTTTATGTATAATTAACAAAGGTAAAAAATTTTTTTATGTTTCTTAAAAAAGGTTCATTCAAAGGGAAATTGAGGGAGGATCAGTGTATGAGCTGGGTAAAAAATGGCGTCAAACTGATGAAATGGCTGCGTGACACCAACGCAATCGTGAGGATCGTTGCGTTGCTGCTCTGCGTCACCATAATGTCGACCGTTTACGTCGGCGAGGCGCAGACGGTCTCGACCGAACCAATGCATTCGAAGCAGACCATATCTTCGGGCGATGCAGTCATCGATGCGCAGACGGAGGATCTATCTGATGATGAGACCGAAGCAGCTGAAGGCGGCGGAGGTACTGCGGTAAGCTCGGGCGATGTACAGCAGACCGTGTCTTCGGGCGATGTGCAGATGACCTACGGTATCGCGCCGCGTGTCACAGCTATCCCGGGCGGCACAGTCGAGACCGAGTGGAAGCTTTATGCGAGAGCGACAGGTCCCGTAGGCGTAACGCTGACCTATGGCGGTACCACAATCGAACTCGGTACATCGTCCGAGTACCTGGGATACGAGCTTGAAACCTATTCGGTCACGATCGGCGTGGCTGTCGAGTCAGGCTACGAGATTGCAAGCATAACCGCAGGCTCTGCCGAGGTCACCGACAACGGCGACGGTACGTACACCTTTAAAATGCCCACGAACGAAACCGAGATCGTTATCGAGACCAAGGAGATCGTTCCCGCGACCTTCACCATAACCCAGAAGGGATACACGAGCCGTATCACGGTTTATGCTCCTTCGGGTACATACATATTTGCATCATCGCCCGATTCGACCGATTACAAATGGTCGGTGGAAACAAGCGGATCGGCTGTTTATTATCTGCGTGACAGCGACAACTATTTCGGCAGTGTGGCGATCAACAACGTTCCGGCCACGGGCGAGATCGGGTCGGTGACCCTCTATGTGGACGGAGTCAAGAACGAGTCTGCTCTGGTAAAGAACAGCAGCACTTCGTACAGCTTCGCCCCCGACTTCTGCCTGCCCAAAGGGGCAAGCGCGGAGCTTGTCGTCGAGTATGACGCGTGGAACACAGTCACGGTAAATCAGACCGATACCTCGGAAAACAAACTGCTCGGCAGCACGACGGTCAATGCCGCAGGCTCATCTTCGCCGTTCTGGGGGGATCCGTACAGCGGATATCAGACTGCAGGTACTTCGGGTGATTCCGCGTCCTGTATGGTAAGACCGGGTACACAGCTCACAACGGTAGTGGTCGAGCCGAGCAACATACACGTTATCACCGATATCAAGATTTACGCGATCGACGAGGACGGAAACAGGGCGCCGATCGACTTTACGCTGCCTGTTCCCTACAATCCGGCAGCGAGAAGCGTTTTCAACCTCAATTATATCGTTCCCGCAAACACCGATATCGTGGTT
>JAGBFS010000027.1 GCA_017936365.1 Clostridia bacterium | reverse complement strand
GACGGGACAGGAACTGGCAGAGCTGTCACAGCCTGAATAGCGATCAGTACCGCCGCGGCGTTGAAATGCTCAAGCTTGCATCTTTGATGCAGTTTACCCTCCCCGGCGTTCCAAGTATCTATTACGGCGATGAAGCCGGCGTGCAGGGCTACCGCGACCCGTTCAACCGTCACAGCTATCCGTGGGGCTCGGAAAACAAGGAGCTTGTCGAATGGTATACAACGCTCGGAAAGCTTCGCGGCGAGCTTTCATGCCTGAGCGAGGGCATCTTCCACCCTGTATGGTCACAGGGAAGATCCATGGCATATATACGAACCGACGAAAAGGAGTCTATTCTTGTAGCCGTGAATGCCGGCGATTGGGATTTCACACTCGCTCTGCCGGAGGAATTCATAGATTCGTCCTCTTTGCTCGGTGATTATAACGGCGGCAAGTATCTTTGCATGAAGCCGCACAGCTATGCACTTTTAAGAACAGAGGTCAAGGCTGATGAAAAAATTTAGAATCCCACCCGAAAACATCCGTCCTATCGCAAACGGATACGGTATGTGCCTTATCCCCGACACCATACTCGTTACCGGTCTGCCTGTACGGCTTATGTACCGTGTCATGCCGCAGTATCGGCAGGACAGCGGCTGGCGGTTCTTTGCCGGCACCGAAACGGCCGAATACCTTTCAAACCGTCGGCTTAACGGAATCTACGATGTTAATATAATTGCAAACTACTGTCCCGAGGTTATCGAAAACCTCAACGCGCCGCCCTATTCGGCGTACGAAATGGCCGATGACGGCCGCTGGGTCGATGTTTCCGTTTCGACCGACTGGCTCGAGCTTTCATAACGCGAAAAAAAACCACCGGGATTTTCATCCCGGTGGTTTTTACTATTGAAGTATTAAATTCCGATTAGATTTTATCTTCAACAAATTTGACAAGCTCGCCGACGGTTCTGACGCTTTCAAGCTCATGATCGGCAACTTCAAATTCGAATTCGTCCTCAATAGACATCATGAGATCAACAACGTCAAGAGAATCAGCGCCGAGATCCTCCTGGATATTGGTCTCGGTGGTGATGGAATCCTCATCAACATCAAACTGATCGGCAAGGATTGCCTTAATCTTTACAAAGACCATGGATATTTCCTCCTTATAATAATTTCTACCAGTCTGTTTTTTGACCTAATGAAATAGTATTAGTTGTTTGGCTCTTTGTCAATATGATTTTAGAATATTTTTGAAAAAATTTTTGTCTAATATTAAAATAATGTTAATGCGCGCAATTATCAAATTTTTCTTGACGCAAATCCCCCGAAAAAGCATCTTTCAAAGCATAGACAAATCCAAAACCGCCTCCTTAATACATACATAAGCAAAAACGACGCCTGCCGAAAAATAGCGTTTATGACCTCAATTAATGCCGCAGCACCCACAATATGCTGTGTTTTATTTGCCAAACAATTTACATTTTGTAAATTTTCTGTGATATATTAAAAGATAATTGATTGTGCGATTGACTTGATTGTTTTTATCAAATATAATAATTGAATGTATGAGATTATCATAGAAAGGCGTTGTTTTCGCTGATGAGCACTGCACCACGTAAAAAGAATATAATTTTTATTGGCGTCATAGTATTTGTTTCCATTTCCATTCTTGGTATACTTTTTGACGTCATACTCAACAAAAAGGGCATGATCGCTATCCCGGCCGTTGCCGTGGCATTCCTTTCCCTTGCGGTATTTTTCCTTGTGGAATGGCTGATGCGCAAACGCAGCGAGCCCAAGGTCACAAAGAATGATAACGACTATTATTATTCCGAAGATGAGGTACCAAACGAGCAGCGCTTCCTTCGTCATCAGCAATCGGAAGATGATTACGATGAAGATTATGACGAAGATTACGAAGACGATTGGCAGGATGCCTCTCTTGACGATATGCCGCCCGTGGACGACGACGATTTCCAGCCCGCTCCTATGCAGCCGCGCGGACGCTTCGGCGGTGTTTTCAAAAAGCGCGACCAGAGCGAAAACCAGATATCAGCCGCCATATCCGACGAGGATCCCGATTTCGGCCGGACTGATTCTTCCGATTTCGGCGATGATAATTTTGACGATGACTCATTTGATGACGATGATTTCCGCAATGAGCCGCAGGAGGATTTCCTCAAGCCTGTTATGGTTATCGGCGCTCCCGGCGAAATAATCGAACCTTCAAACGAAACCAAAGAAGAGCCTGCATCGCAGGTACAGCCCGCACAGGATGATTTTGAACAGACCGCCGATGCCGGTACGCTCGATCAGCCCGCTGCAGAAGATGAAGCAGCATCCGAAAACGACGAGGAACAGTTTGAGCAGATAGAACCGCAGAATTTTGCTGAGGCAACCGGTGCCGTCGCTGTAGCAACAGCCTCCGCCGGTCAGACGCTTGAATCCTTCTACGACACAATGAGCGAGGAGGATATCCTCTACAGAGACTGCGTTGAGGTATGGGCAGCCGATGCAAAACCCTATATCCTCCGTATGATAAAGTACATCGAGGGAATAGAGGACAAGCAGACACAGGCGTTGTTCGGCAAGGAATGTGAATACATAAACGCAATGCTCGACCGTATTTACGCCTTTACCGAGCTTCAGTACATCGACGAGATGCTCGAACCCAAGCAATATGTATTCTCCACACTGGTCAAGGAATGCCTCAAGCGTTTCTCCCCCTTCTTTATGGAAAAGAAGATCGGCCTTCTGTGGAAGGGTCTTGATATCAACATCGTTGTTGACAAGCGCTGGTTTATTTTTGCTCTCACACAGGTGCTCTTCAACGCGGTTGAGTTCACCGAAGAGGGCGGAAAGATAGCTATTTCCGCAAAGCGCAGCGGCGATTTTATCGACCTTATCGTTGACGACAGCGGCAAGGGTATCAGCCCCGAAGAGATGCCGTACATCTTTATCGCCGGATATATGGGTGATGAGTCCCCCAACGAGGATGGCCGCCGCACCGGCATGGGTCTCTTTATCGCAAAGAGCGTTATCAATAAAATGGGCGGCGATGTTTTCGCCGAATCCAGCCCCGGAAAAGGTACAAGAATTACCATTCATCTTCCGGCAGGATGCGAAGAATAATAAAATAAAGCATTACAAAAGGAACGACAGCCAAGACCGTCGTTCCTTTGTCTTTTATATCTTCCCTTTATCACACTAATATATATGTATATATACTATTTTATCCGACACGCAATCCGCGCTGTGCCGCAAGATCCTCTCTTAATCTTCTAAGCCTTCTGTAAACGTCCGATTCACTCAAACCGAGCTGCATCGAAGCATACCTTGTGCGGTCGGTGATAGCTCCCCTTTTGGGAAGGCTTCGCGGCTGGGTGAAATAAACAAGCTCCAGACACCGCAGCGAGATAGCACCGTCCGGCTTATCCTTTAAGGAATCTATCACCCTATCCACGGCATTGATATCCTCTATCGCCGCCGGGTCGTCCGATATCACCGCTCCCGACCGAATAAGCGCGTAATATCGGAAAGCCTCTGCCGTATAATCGCGTATGTTGTCCTTTCTCAAATCAGTTCGCCTCCCCCGCCGTTCTTTTAAACTGCTCCGCACAATCCATACAAATAACCTCTCCGCAAAAATTAAAATACTCATCTCCCCTGCAGATCGGTTTTCCGCATATTTCACATTCGGAAAACTCCGCCCCTCTGCGCAAGCACTCTCCGCACCCGCAGCATTCGCCGCCATCAACACAAAATGGATTCAATTTTTACCTCCTGCCCAATAATATTGATTTGTCATTTGACGAGCTTATAATATCACATTCTCCCTTATATTTCAACGGATTAATTTGTATTTCGGAACTTTTCTATTCCCTTTAATGGTAACAACAGTATTTATATGTTGACAAATACAAACATTTTGTGTATAATTACAGCAGAGTTCGACAGTAAATGGGTAATTATCAAAAAAATCATTCAAAGAAAAAAATCATAGCGGCGCTTATTATGACGATTTGAAAGGAACGATATTTATGAAAAACGAGAATTTTTCCGTTCGACTACGCGAGGCGCTTGAATGGCGCTCGATGAAGCCGGCGCATTTAAGTGCCGCCTGCGGTATCAACAAATCCACCATTTCCCAATACCTTTCGGGGCGCTATGAGGCAAAGCATGAGCGCGTGCTGGAGCTTGCCGAAGTTCTGGGCTGCGATCCCATGTGGCTTGCCGGCTATGATGTCCCAAAACAGCCGGGCGAAAATTCCGACGAACGCTGTCCCTCCGGCTGTCTTCCCGTTCTCGGAAGCGTATCTGCCGGCCCCGGCATCATCGCACAGGATCAGATAATTGAATATATGCAGGCCGATTCTCGTTTTTGTGACGATGAGCATTTCTATCTTATCGTTTCGGGCGATTCCATGAGCCCCGCTCTTGACAATGGCGACAAGGTGCTTGTCCATATTCAGGACACGCTTGAAAACGGTCAGACCGGCGTTTTCATCGTCGGCGAGGATGGACTTGTCAAAAAATACAACTCCGACGGCGATTCAATCAGCCTTATCAGCATCAACCCCTTCTGGCCGGTGCGCGTATTCTCCGGTTCGGATATGGATCAGGTCAAAATCATCGGCCGCGTTGTACGAAGCATACGCGACTGGTAAAACAGCATACTATATATATTAGAAAGGAAGATATACCCATGCCATTTATCAACACAAAGATCAACATCGAAGCAACCAAAGATCAGAAAGACGCAATCGCAAAGGGCTATGGCAAAGCCGTTTCGGCTATCGGAAAGAGCGAAGGCTGGCTCATGCTCGGTTTCGAGGATAAGTGCGATATGTATTTCAAGGGCGATTCTTCAAAGCCCATGGCTTTTGTTGATGTCAGCCTTTACGGCGGCTCATCGGCCGATGCGTACAGCCGCATGACCGGCGAGATCACAAAGCTCCTTACACAGCAGCTCGGTATCGCCGCCGAAAACGTCTATGTAAAATACAGCGCAACAAACGATTGGGGCTGGAACGGAAGTAATCTTTAACCTTTGCCCCACAAACAGGCATTATAAAAAAGAAGTATATTTAATTAAGATTTACCGCACTCAATTGTTCCCACACCACGCAAAAAGTGCAGGCTGAAAATATCAGCCTGCACTTTTTGTATATTATTTATTCTTTTCGGATTTTGCCTGCCGCAGTTTTTTGAAAAAATCCGTTAGCTGTGCGGCACATTCCTCCTCCATAAAACCTCCGGTTACCTCCGGCTTATGGTTATACGGAAGAGCGAAAAGATCGGTCACGCTTCCGCATGAGCCCGCCTTTTTATCATACGCGCCGAAAACAATTCGTTTTATCCGCGAATTGATTATCGCACCGGCACACATCGGACACGGCTCAAGCGTCACATACAGATCACATTGCCAAAGACGCCAGCCGCCAAGCTTTTTGCAGGCCGCGTCGATGGCCTCAATTTCGGCATGGTAGAGGGCGTTTTTGCCTATCTCGCGCCGGTTTCTTCCAACCGACACTACCTCTCCGTCCTTTACACACACGGCACCGACGGGAACCTCGCCCTCCTGCGCCGCTATATCCGCCTGCTCCATGGCAAGCCGCATCATCTTATTGTCGAAATCCATATACCGTAAATCATTTCCTCCG
>JAGBFS010000026.1 GCA_017936365.1 Clostridia bacterium | reverse complement strand
GGTAAGGCATTTGCTGATATATCAGACATTACACACGTTGGTTATTCGGGTATGAGTTCTACTGTAGTAGACGTTGACGGTAACGATGCGCTGAAGTTCACCAGAACAAGCAGCACATACGAGAGATATAGTATTGCCAGAAAGGGTACATCAGACAACTTTGTATTTGAAACAGACGTTATGATTCCTGAGTATAATTCCGCTCTTGACTTCTATATTATGCCCACTTCGAATCTTTCTGCAGCGGCAGCGGTATATCGCGGTTATATTTATTTCAAATACGACGCAAACACCGGTAAGAATTATATTACTCTTACAACCGCAGGAAGCAATGCTGATTCTACCGATCCCGAGACTTGGTATTACTTAACCCCCGGTGAATGGGCAAACGTACGAGTTGAATACGACGGAACAGCCAAGGATGATTTGTTCCGCCTTATCGTAAACGGACAGCTTGTTTACGAGGTACCTTTGCACAACTCTATGGCTGGTTTCGCCGGATTCCAGATGCAGTTTGCTAGTACATACTCCGGTACTATCTACTTCGATAATACCTATCTTGGTGACAAAAAGTAATTTTGCGTAAAATTTAATATCTTATTGTTACAAACAGCCGCCGCGCGGCTCAGCTCGGTGGACAACATCGACTGTGCCTATGCGGCGGCTGTATTTTTCCCTTATTATATTTGAGGTAATGCTATGAATAAAAATTTACTTATCGGTTTGGAGTCAAAGCTTGCAGATTCTCTTGACAGGCTCATTTCGCTCTTTGGAACAGAAACTATGCTTTGGTTTGCAAGGCTTTATGACCCGGAAAGCGGTGCATTCTATTATTCTAACAGCGGCAGAGATTATGAGGGCTTTGGTCCCGATCTCGAAAGCACGGTGCAGGGCTTACGCTGTGTAGAGGATAAGGGAATGATCGATCGTTATAACTGCAGCTTAAAGAATGCACTCCCCGAGGCGATGATCAAGAAGCTTACCGACTTTACAAAAAGTTGCGCTGACCCGGACGGATATTATTATCATCCCCAGTGGGGAAAGAATATAAACGTTCAGCGCCGTGGCAGAGACCTTACTTGGGCAAGGCAGATATATGATTGGTTTGGTGAAAAGCCGCCATATCCTACGGCTGTAGAGCTGATATCCGAAAAAAGGACCGAAGAATCGGTAGCTTTGCCCGATTATTTGAAGAGCAAGACTGCGTTTTATGCATATCTTGATTCCCTTGATTTTAAAAATAAATCCTATCCAGCAGGCAACACCTTGAATGCGCAGGGTCAGCAGATACGCGCGGCAGGGCTCACAGAAGCTTGCTGTGAGTATCTTATTGCCCATCAGAACCCCAAAAACGGTCTTTGGGAAGATAATATTTCTTATTCCAGCGTTTCGGGACTTATGAAGGTAGCTGGATTCTTTAGCGGCGCAGGTATGGCTCTGCCTAATATTAAGCTTGCGCTTGACAGCTGTATAGAAATGGCTCTTTCAGACGAGCTGCCCGATGCTGTAACCTATGTTTATAATCCCCAGTCAGCGGTTTGCAGCCTAAGTGCTGCAATGAAAAAAATCGGTGACACAGAAAACGCTGAATACAGCAGAAAAAGATTTCAGGAAAATATAGTTCCTCTTATAGATAAAACCTACGAAAAGCTTTCAAGGTTCAGAAAGCCTGACGGCTCTTTTTCCTATTTGCAAAATCGTTCAGTTTGCAAATCGCAAGGCGCCCCGGTCTCGCTTTATCTCGAAAACGAGGGTGACGTTAATGCCACAACCATAGCAATGAGCGGAGGTGTGGGAATGTTGCTTCACAACCTGGGATTGCCTTTTAAAATATATGACCTCTCTGACTATTCTGAGTTTATTGCCGTTCTTATGGCGCAAACTCCGATAAAGAAAAAGCCTGTACCCGAGGGCAGAGAAAGCTCTCCGGGCAGATTTTGATAAAAATAAAACGGAAAGGAAAGATTATGAAAAAATTCTTATCTCTTTTAACTCTGACGGCAATACTGATTTTTGCGTTTGTGTCCTGCAAAAATGTTGGTGACGGTGATTCATCGGATGATACTCCGGTCGGCTTAAAACCGATTTTTTCGCACGGCTCTACCGTCACGATAGTTTCGTCAAGTTCTGAACTTAATGCAGAATATGCCGATTTGTATTCAACAAAGGTTAACGATATAGCCGCAACGCTGAAATACAGTGATGCCATGCCTACAGTAAATCTTGCCATAGATGGTGACATCGCCACGGTGAATGAGATTGTTGTGGGTCCTACCTCACGTGACATTTCCGCAAAGGCTCTCAAAGCGCTAAACAGGGTAACATTATCCGATATGCAGG
>JAGBFS010000267.1 GCA_017936365.1 Clostridia bacterium | reverse complement strand
GCGGAGATTTCCTGCGGGGTGAAGTTTTTGTCGTCGATAGCGACCTTTCTTGAGGTACCCATATCTCTCTTGATGGAGCTGATAGTTCTGTCGGGATTGGTGATAGCCTGACGCTTTGCAACCATACCTACCATTCTTTCGCCGTCTTTGGAAAAACCGACTACGGAGGGAGTGGTACGAGCGCCTTCGCTGTTAGTGATAACAGTGGGCTCGCCGCCTTCGATAACTGCGACGCAGGAGTTGGTGGTTCCAAGGTCGATACCAATGATTTTTGCCATAATGTTTGTTCCTCCTAAAAATATATGAAGTTGATTGTAAGTTAAGATTTCCTGATATGTGATGATTTAGTTTGCTGTCTGAACCATTGCGGGGCGGATGACCCTCTCCCCTATTTTGTAGCCTTTCTGCAGAACCATGATGATCTGTCCGCTTTCAAATTCCTCGCTGTCGGCGGCGCTGACGGCGTGATGGAAATTCGGATCAAAATCATCGCCGGGCTCACCGTAGGCTGAGACCGAAAGCTTTTCAAAAATGTTCATGGTCTGTGTCATTACCATTTCAACGCCCTGACGGAAGCTTTCGACATCGGTGCTTTCTGCGGCAAGAGCTCTTTCGAGGTTGTCGATGATGGGAAGCAGCTCGGCTATGCAGTCGGCTTTTATGTCCTCGGCAAGAGCGGCCTTTTCGCGCTGGGAGCGCTTGCGGAAATTATCGTATTCCGCGGCAAGTCTGAGGTAATTTTCCTTCTGGTTTTTAAGTTCCTCCTCAAGAGGATTTACTTCCGGAGTTTCCTCTGCTATTTCTTCGGCTTTAACTTCCTCCTCGATCTGTTCTTCGATCTCCTCGGCAGCCTTTGTTTCGATATCCTCTACTTCGGGGGCAGCCTTATTCTTTCTCTTGATCATCAGCTTTGTGCTCCTTTCGGTTTTGATCTTCTTTATATGTTAGTAATATTCTATGCAATTTGATTTAAACATCTTCGCTGATCTCTATTGCACTCATCAATCTTCCCACGGCCGTTGCGAAATATTCTATTCGCGGTATTATGCCGGCGTAGTTCATGCGAGTAGGGCCGATGACTCCGACCCAACCGGCCGATTGCTCGCTTCCGCGGTATCGCGCGGTAATGATGCTTGCATTTGAAAGCTCGCTGTGCGGCAGTTCGTGGCCTATGAGGACGCTCATACCGCCCTTTCCCGACGAGATAAGCTTGGAAACTCTTTTTCTGTCGGAAAGGAAATTCAGAACATCCCTTGCCGAAGTTTCACTCAGATCGCCGCGATCAAGAAGATGAGCGGTGCCGCTCATTACGACCTGAACCGAGGCCGTGTCATTTGCGGCATCTCTTGCGGCGCTGAGAAGCGGGTCAAAATACCGTCCGGCTTCGCCGAGCCGCTGTTTTATTTCGGCAATAAGCCTTCTGTTAAGCTCGGAAGCACGCTTTTTGCAAAGCGCTTCGCGAAGAATGGCTTTCAGCATCTGAAGTGTATCATCGTCAAGCTCCGTTTCCAGCCTGCAGATGCGTGATTTGAGCACCGCCGGCGAAAACATCATTATAAGCAGGCAGGTATGTGGGCCAACCTGCATGAGCTCGATATTGACGATTCTGGCATCATCATTAGCCGGTGCGGTCGTTACCGCGGCAAGTCCGGTCATATCGGAAAGCATCCGTGAAGCATCCTCCAGAAAGCACAGAGGATCCATGCTGTAGCCAGAGAGCTGCATATCGATGTCCCTCATCACATCCTGCGGAAGTGAACGCCGCCCCATAAGATGGTCAACATACAGCCGATAGCCGCGCTGCGTGGGGATTCGGCCGGCCGATGTATGAGGCTGTTCGAGATATCCGACCGATGTGAGGGATGCCATATCATTTCTTATTGTTGCGCTTGACACGGTGTTGTACAGCGCATCGGCCAGAGTTTTGCTGCCGACCGGTTCGCCGGTTTCGACATAGCTTTCCACGATGGCCGCTAAAATCAGCAGTCTGCGCTGTTTTGGTTCAATCATTTCTGACTGTACCCCCGTCCCGGAGGCACGCCTCCTTCCTTTGCGCTGGTGCAGCTTTTATATATCTTCGGTGTAGATTAGCACTCTAACACCGAGAGTGCTAATCTACAATATCAAATCTATCACTAAACACTTCAGTTGTCAATATTAGGAATGTAAACAATCTGTTAATCCGTGTTTTTATGGCTATATGCATATTTTTACCGTTGCCAACTTTGCGTGGTGGTGATATAATTTAATAGTTTATATTGTATGCGCATGAAAGGATGGTTTTGATAATGTCACCCAAAAACAAGAAAGAGGGCTTTCTTTCAAAGCTCAGCGACAAAAACCTTAATCTTATAGTAATAGCGGCTATAGCGGTTGTTATTATAGCCACGATCGTTTGCGTTTTTGTTCAGATGCAGGATCCGCAGGCTTCGGCATCGGGATCTGCATCGGCTTCGGCATCAGCGGATGCTGCGCCGACGTCAGATGAGATAGATATTGATCCGACATCAACATCTGCTTCGGCAGCAACTGTTCCTGCGGGCCCGATAGCTGACGGTTCGTATACATGCGCGTCGACCGGCGCTATAATTGCCGTCAATAATTCAAGTGCGAGTTATTTTGATTTTATTCTGACCCTTGCCGATGGAGCATCCTTTTCCGGCGAGGCGGCGTTCAGCGACTCGGCCACATCTGCGATATATACATCCGGCTCGACAAGCATACGCTTTACCGCCGGCAGCGGCAGTGTTACCGTTGGGCTTTCGGGAAGCACGGCGGCTCTCGGACTTCCGGGCGGAAGTGTGATTGACGGAGTGTATTCGTCCGGTGCGCAGCAGACCACTACAACAACTACTGCGACCACAACATCGACCTCTGCGACGACCGCGGCGACAACTACAGCCAATTCAAGTGCACCGAACAACGCGCTTGATGTCGGGTTCAAGGATCAGCCTGCTATGCAGACTGCTCTCAAGACCCTTATGGGTGATGCCGATTATAATCTTATGAACAGCATATTTTCCACCGGAAGCCAGCAGATAAGCAGCAGATATCCCGATGTGACCTATGATAAGAACAACGTCATGTGCCGCACGGATGTCGATCTCAATGCGGTGAAATATGAGTATGTTACAAATAACGGAAGCGGCGAGCGCATAATCCTTCTCTGCACACAGGACGGCAAGGCATATGTCGGCATCTGCGACGGAAGTGAATTCCGTTATTATACAAATGATCCTGCATATAAGACAAAGGCACCCGAGTGCATATCCGAAACAGCCAAGGGGCTTGGATTCAGTCTCAGCTACAAATAATCAATCTTTGAAAGGAGCATTACCGCAATGAGTACATTCGGATTGATTGCCATAATTTTATTCCTGCTTCTGACGGGCGGCGCGGTTCTGATGTATTTTAACGATAATCAGGATCTGCTAATTTCAAAGGTGATAATGCTTTTGATGGTACTGCTTGTTCTGGCGGAGGG